>NZ_JAMYUO010000003.1:0-386443 GCF_040323125.1 Mesorhizobium sp. M0062 | reverse complement strand
CGGTCGGGCGCCCCTCTGCCCCCGCCCGCGCCGGCGCCCCCCGCCCCCCCCAACACCCCCCCCCCCCCCGCGGGCCGGGGCCCCCCCCCCCCCCCCTTCGTTTTCGCAGGCTTCGAAATCAGTCCTTTTCGAAGATGCGTGCCTTGGCGACGACGCCAGCGATTGCGCCGCCGATCAGCGGCGCAACGATGAACAGCCAGAGCTGGCTGAGGGCTGCGGCACCGGTAAACAGCGCCGGGCCGATCGAACGCGCCGGATTGAGCGAGGTGCCGGTCACCGGGATCATTGCGAAGTGCAGTCCGGCCAGCGTCAGGCCGATGACCAGGCCGGCGAACGCCGTCGAGTGCTTCTCGGCGGTGACGCCGAGGATGACGGTGACGAAGGTGAAGGTGCCGATCAGCTCCCACAGGAAGGCCGAACTCGTCCCCCATTTCGCCACGTCCCAGCCATTGGCGCCGAAACCGGTGGTGTGCCCGCCGGTCTGGCCGGAGACGATGATCCACAGCGCCAGCGAGGCCAGAATGGCGCCGATGATCTGCGCGATCCAGTAAGGAATGACATCCTTGGCCGGCAGCCGGCCGGCAAGGAAGACGCCGAGCGTGACGGCCGGGTTGAGATGTGCGCCTGAGATGGGACCCACCGCGTAAGCCGCCGCAATCAGGCCGATGCCGAACGCCAGGCCGATGGCTTCCTGGCCCAGCGGCAAGTCGGCGAGAAAGCCACCCGTCGCCACCGACGCCGTGCCGATAAACACCAATAGAAATGTCCCTAGAACTTCCGCAAGATACGTTTTCATTGCCCTCTCCTCGCATCGATCCGCCGGTCCGCTTTTCCGCGCCGCGAATCATGGCGCAAAGAGTATTCCCAACGCAAAAGCTTGGAAAGCAGAGCAATTGCGCCACAGATCGTGCTTACGCGGCCAGTTACCAACATTAGAGACCTTGCATATATTTGAGATTTGTTATCGCCGGCGGGCGGACATTTGCCGGCGGGGAAAATCGTCGGCCGCGAGCGGAAGGCCTCGTCGCCGCGAAATTCAAGCGGGGTTCAATCTCGACGAGAAACGCTCTAAGAGCAGGCCGAAAGATACTGTGCTCGATAGATGGAATGACGAATGCGACTGGGCGGACGGCTGGCGGCAGCCATTGAAGTGCTGGACGACATTGGCCGGCGCCACCGGCCGGTGGCCGATGCGCTGAAAGATTGGGGCCTGTCGCATCGCTTTGCGGGCGGCGGCGACCGCGCGGCGATCGGCAACATCGTCTACGACGCGCTGCGCCACAAACGTTCCGCCGGCTGGCTTTTGGGTGAAGACACGCCCCGCGCCATCGGCTTCGGCGCGCTGCTCATCGAATGGGGCCAGACGCCGCAGTCGCTCAACGATGCGCTCCAGGGTGACAAGTTCGCGCCGCCGCTGCTCAGCGCCGCCGAGTTGCAGGCGCTGGCCGAGCGCCGGCCTGAAGACGCGCCGGAGGCGGTGCGGGCGGACATACCCGACTGGTGCGCGCCGCTCTTCGAACGATCCTTTGGCGCAGACTGGGTTGCGGAAGGGGCGGCTTTGGCGACCCGCCCGCCGCTCGACATCAGGGTCAATACGCTGCAGTCCGACCGCGCCAAAGTGCTGGCGGAACTCGCCGAAACCGGCGCCAAGGCAGCCGCTATCGCGCCACAAGGCATTCGCATCCCGCCCATCGACGGCGACGGCAGGCACCCGAACGTACAGGCCGAGCCGGCCTTCCAGAAAGGCTGGTTCGAGGTCCAGGACGAAGGCTCGCAGATCGTTGCCGCCCTTGCCGGCGCGCAAGCCGGGATGCAGGTGCTCGATTTCTGCGCCGGCGCCGGCGGCAAGACGCTGGCGTTGTCGGCGGCGATGGCCAACAAAGGCCAGGTCTTCGCCCATGATGCCGAAAAAGCGCGGCTGGCGCCGATCTTCGACCGCCTCCGCCGTTCGGAAAACCGCAACGTCCAGGTTGTCACCAAGCCGGCTGAGCTCAGCCCCCTCGCAGGCCACATGGACATCGTGCTGGTCGATGCGCCCTGCACCGGCAGCGGCACCTGGCGGCGCCGTCCAGACGCCAAATGGCGGCTGATGCAAAGACAGCTCGATGCCCGCAAGGGCGAGCAGTCGGCGATCCTCGATGCGGCGAAGGCCTATGTCAAACCGGGCGGCCTGCTGGTCTACATCACCTGTTCGGTGTTCGACGAGGAGAATGGCGAGCAGGTCGCCGCCTTTCGCGAACGGCACAAGGGCTTCGTTCCGGTCGATCATCGCGCGCTCTGGGATGTCAGCTTCCCCGGTCACGCAGCGGCCGCCCGGATCGGCAAGACAAGCGATATCTCGCTGTCGCCGGCGCTCAGCGGCACCGACGGGTTCTATTTCTGTGCGCTGCGTCGGGCGAATTGACGCTGCGATTGACAGGCTGACATAGCGCCAGTTGCAGATGCGCGGCGTCGGCCGCCAGACGGGGTAGAATTCTTGCAAAGATATGTGTCGCTTCTGCTTTTCCTCATTCTGGTGCTCGGCGGCGGCCTGTTGATCGGCTATGCGACGTTGCCGGGTGAATGGTATGCCTCGCTCGCCAAGCCGCCCTTCAACCCGCCCAACTGGGTCTTCGCGCCGGCCTGGACGCTCCTTTATGTCCTGATCGCCGTAGCCGGCTGGCGGACATGGGAGCGGGAACGAGCAGGCGCCGCGATGAAGATCTGGGCCCTCCAGCTTGTTCTGAACTTCGCGTGGTCGCCGACTTTCTTCGGCGCCAAACTGGTGGGGCCGGCACTGGTCGTGATCCTGGCTCTTCTCGCCAGCATTGCGCTGTTCATAGCCACGGTGTGGAACCGCGACCGGGTTTCCGGCTGGCTGTTTGCGCCCTATGCCCTATGGGTGGCCTTCGCCACCTTGCTCAACGCGTCGCTGCTCCTGTTGAACTGAGTGCTTTGCTGCAGTGCAGCAAAAGCATTTGCGTGGCGTTCAGGCGTCTGCGATAAGCTTTGCAGATAAATCAGGGCGATGGCCATGGCAGCAAAGATCGTACCCGCACCCGATTATGAGGACCGCGTAAGGGCGTCGTTCGCGCGCCAGCAGGCGATGGCGACCATCGGCGCCGAGCTGACGCTTGTGACGCCGGGCATCATCGAGATCGAAATGCCCTATTCCCAGGCACTGACCCAGCAGCACGGTTTCCTGCATGCCGGGGTGATTTCGACGGCGCTGGATTCGGCCTGCGGCTATGCCGCATTTTCGCTGATGCCGGAAAATTCCGGTGTGCTGACCATTGAGTTCAAGGTCAACCTCCTGGCGCCCGGCCGGGGCGAACGCTTCCTGTTCCGCGGCTCGGTGACCAAACCCGGCCGCACCATCATTGTCGCCGATGGCCAGGCGTACGCCTTTGCCGCCGATGGCGAGGCCAAGCTGATCGCGACCATGACCGGCACGATGATGACGGTGGTTGGCCGTGACGGGATAGCGGGATGATGGCCAGCGTTACGCGAATTGGCGGCAAGGACGTTCTTTTCGTCATGGCGGCGCAAGCGGAATACGGTCCGCATCTGCAGAAACTGTTCACGCCGCTGATGACGGGCGTCGGCCCGGTCGAGGCAGGTGTGCGGCTCGGCGCCGAACTGTCATGGCTGAAGTCTGAGAAGACGCTGCCCGATCTCGTCGTCTCGCTCGGCTCCGCCGGCAGCCGCACACTGGAGCAGACGGAAATCTACCAGGCGGTCTCGGTCAGCTATCGCGACATCGACGCTTCACCGCTAGGCTTCGAAAAAGGCGCGACGCCGTTCCTCGACCTGCCGGTGACCGTCCCGCTATCATTCAGGATACCGGGCATTAAAGAAGCCAGCCTGTCGACCGGCGGCGCCATCATCACCGGTGCCGCCTATGACGCCATCGCCGCCGACATGGTCGACATGGAAACCTTCGCCTGCCTGCGCGCCTGCCAGTTGTTCGATATCCCGCTTATCGGCCTGCGCGGCATTTCAGACGGTGCAGCCGATCTGCGCCACGTTGGCGACTGGACCGAATATCTGCATGTCATCGACGAGAAGCTGGCGGATGCGGTCGCTCGGCTCGAACAGGCCATCGGCTCCGGCACGCTACACAAGGAGCAGCCTGGGCAAGAGTCGGCGCCGCTCTGAAAGTCGGGTTGCGCACCCCATTGCGCCGACTCATTTCTTTCTCTAAAGGCTCGCCATGACGACAGCCAATCATCCCGATACAGTCCTGATTGTCGATTTCGGCAGCCAGTTTACGCAACTCATCGCCCGCCGCATCCGCGAGGCTGGCGTGTTTTCCGAGATCGTGCCGTTCCAATCGGCCGAAGCTGCCTTCAAGCGCATCAATCCGAAAGCCGTGATCCTGTCGGGCGGTCCCGCCTCGACATCGGACATCGGCAGCCCGCGCGCGCCGCAGATCGTCTTCGATGCCGGCGTACCTGTGCTCGGTATCTGCTACGGCCAGATGGCCATGTGCGTGCAGATGGGCGGCGTCGCCGAAAGCTCGAACCATCGCGAATTCGGCCGCGCCTTCGTCGAGATCGAAAAGGACAGCCCGCTGTTCGAGGGCCTGTGGGCGCCAGGCCAGCGCCACCAGGTGTGGATGAGCCATGGCGACCGCGTCATCTCGCTGCCCAAGGGGTTCGAAGTCTTCGGCAAGTCGGAAGGCTCGCCTTTCGCCATCTTCGGCAACGTCGCGCGCAAGATGTACGGCATCATGTTCCACCCGGAAGTTGTGCATACGCCGGATGGCGCCAGGCTGCTGAGAAACTTCGTGCACAACATCGCCGGCATCGAAGGCGACTGGACGATGCGCGCCTATCGCGAGCATGCGGTCGAGACAATTCGCAAACAGGTCGGCAAGGGCAAGGTGATCTGCGCGCTGTCGGGCGGCGTGGATTCATCGGTCGCTGCCTTGCTGATCCACGAAGCGGTCGGCGACCAGCTGACCTGCATCCTCGTCGACCATGGCCTGATGCGCAAGGACGAGGCCGCCGGCGTGGTGGCGATGTTCCGCCAGCACTATAATCTGCCGCTGATCCTGGTCGACGCGTCGGAAAAATTCATCTCGGCGCTGGAAGGCGAGTCCGACCCCGAGAAGAAGCGCAAGACCATCGGCCGGCTGTTCATCGAAGTGTTCGAGGAAGAGGCCAAGAAACTCGGCGGCGCCGATTTCCTGGCGCAAGGCACGCTCTATCCCGACGTCATCGAGAGCGTCTCCTTCACCGGCGGCCCGTCGGTGACCATCAAGTCGCACCACAATGTCGGCGGCCTGCCGGCGCGCATGAACATGCAGCTGGTCGAGCCGCTGCGCGAACTGTTCAAGGACGAGGTGAGGGCACTGGGCAAGGAACTCGGCCTGCCCGAAAGTTTTATTGGCCGCCATCCGTTCCCCGGACCAGGCCTTGCCATCCGCTGCCCCGGCGGTATCACCCGCGAAAAGCTCGAAATCCTGCGCGAGGCCGACGCCATCTATCTCGACGAGATCCGCAAGGCCGGCCTCTACGACGCCATCTGGCAGGCTTTCGCCGTGCTGCTTCCGGTGCAGACCGTCGGTGTGATGGGCGACGGCCGCACCTACGAATTCGTCTGCGCCCTGCGCGCCGTGACGTCCGTCGACGGCATGACCGCCGACTTCTACCACTACGACATGGCTTTCCTCGGCGCGGCGGCCACCCGCATCATCAACGAAGTCCGCGGCATCAACCGCGTCGTCTACGACGTGACGTCAAAGCCGCCAGGCACCATCGAGTGGGAGTGATTCAGGCCCACTCAAACGCCGCCGGAAACACGCCATTGCACTCCACAACCGTTTGATAACACGTATAAATCCATTCGGAGACAATTAGCGACAATCGGTGCGGAGATTGGATTTGACGGACCGGCTGACGGACCTTCCGCAAATTGCTAGCTCAGATTTTTCGAAGTACCGTCAGATCCAATGAGGCTCTGACGGTGTTTTTTGATGCCTTAAGGCACTGAAGATAAAACGAATGTTCTGCCGAAGAGCCTCGAAATTGTACTGACGGTACTTTTCAGGAGGTAGCGGGGAATGCTGACGGACGTCGCCCTTAAAGCCCTGAACCAAAAGTGAAAATCTACAAGATTGCGGACCGCGACGGCATGTATGTTCGCGTCATGCCTAGTGGCGCGATCTCCTTTCGGCTGGATTACAGGCTCAACGGACGCCGCGAGACGGTCTGTCTTGGCAGGTATGGACGGGACGGAATCTCACTTGCCCTTGCCCGAGAGAAGTGTCTCGACGCGAAGCGCGCTATTGGCGAGGGACGGTCGCCGGCGATACAAGCGCCGAGTTGTGACACCGATCACCGGCCGACTTCAGCGCCGAATGGCTACCAAACCAAAGCGATGTCCGGGCCGTCAAGGCCTCTTCTATCTCGGCCAAGCCGGCCCGGAGCCCGCATTCAGTCACATCCCTTGAACCTGGGTGCAGAGCTGCTGCATCGAAGCCATTTGAGCAGCCGAGTTCGCGCCCGAACCCGTGCTGGTGCTGGCGGTCGTATCGCCAGCTGTATTCGAGGATCCCGACGTGCCGGTGGTTGTACCCGAACCAGTGCTGTTGCTGGCCGTGGTGTTACTGCCGGTCGAACCAGAGCTGCCTGAAGTGCCGGTGGCTGTGCCAGAGCCGGTGCCGACACTCGCCGTTGTATCACTGCCGGTCGAAGCCGAGCTACCTGACGTGCCGGTCATTGTGCCAGAGCCAGTGCCGTTACTGGCCGTCATTCTCGAGCAGTCGGAGCGAACCTGTGCCTGCTGTTCAGAGCTCAGGGACGACCAGTTCTTGCGGATCTCATCCTGCGACAGAAGTCTTCCCGAATTGGCGTCGCTGAAGAATGAGCCGGAGAGCTTGCTGTCCCAGCCGCTCGGGATACCGCTTTGGCCGGAGCCGGACGTAGAGCTCATACCCGACCCGGCCGATGAGCCGGACGTTCCGTTCGTGCCGCTGGATGTTCCCGACGACTGCGCCAAGGCCGCGGTGGCGAGACAGAGAGAGATCGCTGTAGCTGTCAAAATCTTACGTTTCATGTGAGTCTCCTTTGGGGTTCGACGCCGTTGCGGCGTCGAATCCTAATCCCGAGGAAAGGCACTTGTTCCTGTAAAGAGTGGAATTCAATGTCATGATCCTTGTGCACCAGCCTTGGGTCTCCAATGCGATGCCGGAGCGCCTCAAGGACGACTGACGCCTCAGGCGAGAGCTGTCCGCCCACTGGGGTGTTATAGGCGATATGCAGAGCGCTTCCCGAATGGTTGGGTGCCACCATCGGGTAATTGCGAGGCAGGTTCCATTTGGTTCGGTAATCGTCCGGAGTCATGCCCAGTCGGCCAAGGTGCAATATCCGTCGCGTCTCGGTTAGAGACAGGAGGGTGGCCTTTGCCGCAGCGTATAGCTTGACATGCGGAGCTCGTCTCGACCGCGCACACTCAATACGTTTACGATGACGCCGCCAGATGTCATATGAGCGAATGCCTTTCGGGCGAAATAAATTGCGCCCAGCAGGTCGACGCTCAGCACCTTCAGCCAGACCGCGCTAGTGAATGCCTCAATGGTTAAAGATTATCAGGCCGGCGCGTTGTTGACGATTATTACCAACCTGCCGAACGCGTGAGCGCAAGTCGACAGCACCGTGATAGCGGCCTCCCCGGCGCGCCCCTTGTCGAACCGATGCGCGCCTTCTCGACCTTGCCTCCACCCACGTCGGCTCACCCGTGCACCTTCGGTGCCCAACCGCATGGCGATGGCCAGTCCAATGCCGCTTGCAGCACCGGTTACAATGCAGTCTTGTTATCCAGGCGCATCGGGTTCGACCTCTTTCTGGGGAGCAGCAAGTGGTTCAGTCCAGCCTTCAGCGACCCGATCCACGCTCAGCAGGCTGCGCGCATAATCCTGTTGCGCGCGAACAATGGCATCGTCTTGCTGTGAGGGAAGAAAGACCGGCAAAGCAAGGCAGACACTTTGTGTGGCCAACAGCTTGTTCCAGTTCGCGATCAGCGCCTTGAAAGCGCGCCCCACCGCCCTCGGATTTCGGTCGAGGTCATAGAGGCCGAGCGGATTGATCCGTCCGTTGTTCTCCCGAAGCGCACTGTCCCAGTCCACCTGATCCGTCAGCGAGTACCAGGTGAAGCCTACGATGGGGATGCCATCGTTGCGGATCCGCAGCACGTTGGCCCACTCTTTCCACAGCCAATAGACGGCCTCGTCTCCATTGGGGCCTTCGCTGATGTTGGTCTCCGTATGCATTACGGGAAGCCGGTAGCGGTTGAAGTACTGCCGCGTGATCTCGTCATAGCCAAACACCTCGCCGGACCCGGACGTCGTTCCGTCTGCCCAAACCCGATGTTCGTTGGTCTGGTAATAGTCGGTGCCCATCACGCAATGCCTGCGCAGATGGCTTTCCAGGAAGAAACTGTATTCTTCGGCCGTCATCCCGTTTTCGAGAAGATAGCGATAGGTGTGCGCGTCGACGTCATGACCGTAGTTGAGGTCAAGCGACAGGAAACGCTCGCTGTTGAACCGTTCCGCTCTGCCGACCGCCTCGGGAGAATCGGCGTGGAAGTATTCCGAGGATTCGCTCTGAATGAAGATGGCGTCCGGCCGCACCTCGAGAATCGCCCGCATGGCAAGCACGTTCGCCTTCACGATGTGCTTGAGGGCGGTGACGAAAGCAGTGTCGCTGCTCAGTTGTTCGTTCCACCATCCCCAGCGGGCCGAAAAGGTGGCGCAGATGAACATCTCATTTATTGGGGTGAAGAGCTGGATCCACGGATAGCGCATCGCGAAATCCCTGGCGTAGTGCTCGAATAGTGTCGGAAAGTCCGGGTTCTGGAAGTTGCCAATCCAGTCCGGCACGCCAAAATGGCAAAGGTCGACGATCGGAAGAATGTCTTTCGCCTTCAGGTCCGCGAAGGTCTCATCGGCGAATGCCCAATCATAACGTCCGTCACCCAGCCATGTTTTGTGGATGGGAGGTCCGTAGCGGAGGAAATGCACCCCGAGATCCTGGACCAGTTCGAAGTCGGTGCGCCATCGTTCGTAGAAGCGGCATTTTTCCATTTCGTCGACGCGCTCCCGGCCTTGTCGAATGGTGGGGGTGCTGTTCTCGATGCCGGTGGCAAACATGAACGTGAACATTGATGGTCCTTAGCCAAGGCGGAGATGCCCGCGCTTGGTCAAACGTTCAGTGCTCGACGCAGTTCCTGCAAGACTGCTTGTCAAGTTCGGTGGGCGCCTGACAACCACGTGCCTGCAAGTGCTATTCACAGTCGGTTGACCGTTCGTTGCGAAAGGCAACGGCACATGGCGGAAAAGCCTTCGAACCGGCTTTTTGCCAAAGCCGGAGAATGGCTGGTCGAGAAGGTTCAGCGGCGATTTCTCCAGCCTCACCCGGCCATTCGGAAAGATGGCGCTACGCTCGTGATTGTGAGCAGGGGCCACCCAGGCATAGGCGGGTCGAGATTGGCGGAATTCTATCCCACGGTTCAAGCGAGCAGCTTGCGCCGAATATGATCGGACTATGCTGGACGGAGAGGTCGGCTTCGGGCCAGCCCAGTTGGCGTCAAACGGGTCTTTGCGAGTTAAGGCGGTATGGTAGTTATCCACGTTTGCAAACTGCAAACGGACGTTCCGCTGCCGGCCCCATTTGAGCCATTCACTGGGACGCAGACCCGCGGTACATCACCGATATTCTCGAAGCCAATAGTTGGTCTCGTTCATCGTCCCATGGTTCGACAGACCCATACGAGAGAATACGAGAGATATGGACCGGCGAACCATCCGCTGTATTGATCTCCTGTAGAAAACAGTGCCCCTCAGAGACTAGCATGATCGTTATTTGTCAATGCGCTGCGAAGCTGTTCGCCCAATTGATTCAAGAAGCTGATCCAGCCACTCCCTGACCGCATTTATCTTCTGCCGAACGGCAGCACCGCGCCTGAATCCTGCCTCCGGATCAATGTTCGCGTGCAAAAACGGCCGCTCGCGAACATACATTGACAGGTCCAGTTCCGAATAATAAGTTCGGTCATAGAACGAATTAACGGGAGTTCAATGTGACTGACCTGCCGCGCATATCCCGTCAGTTCTCACAGCGCTCCGTGATGGAAGCGATCGTCCAGGGCGGGCCGATCTCCCGCGCCTCGATCGCCAAGCTGACGGGCCTGTCGAAGCAGACCATCTCCGAAATCATGCGCGGGCTCGAGCAGGAGGGCTGGGTCCAGGAAACCGGCCGCACCAGCGGCCATGTCGGGCGCACCGCCGTCACCTACGAACTGGTCCACGACGCAGCCTATATCATCGCCGTCGACCTTGGCGGCACCAAGGTGCGGGTCGCGCTGACGGACCTTGCCTGCCAGATCTTTGCCGAAGCCGCCACACCGACCGACCCGCGCGGCGGCCAGTTCGTCGTCGATCAGATTGCAGCGCTGGCCTTCGATGCCGCGGCCAGACAGCACGTCGCGCGCAAGAAGATACGCCTGGCCGTCATCGGCGCGCCTGGCGCTCCTGACCCGGCCACCGGCCGCATTTTAATGGCGCCGAACATTGCCGGCTTCGACACAATGAATGTGCTGGATGCCTTCGAAGAAGCGCTCGGCGTCGCGGTGATGATCGAGAACGACGTCAATCTCGCGGTGCTTGGCGAGAACTGGCTCGGCCAAGGCCAGGGCATCGACAATCTCGCCTACATCGCGCTCGGCACCGGCATCGGCAGCGGGCTGATGCTGGGCGGCCATCTGGTGCGGGGTGCTGGGCACGCCGCCGGCGAGATCGGTTTCATGCCGATCGGGGCCGATCCCTTCACCGAGGAATCACTGCGCACCGGCGCATTCGAACGCGCGGTGGCCACCCACGCCATGACCGATCGCTACCACGCTCTCACCGGCAGGCAGGTCTCGGTGCCGGCAATATTCGAGAATGCCGCGCTTGGCGACAAGGACGCGCTCACCGTGCTCGACGAAACTGCCCGCCATCTGGCGCAAGGCGTTGCGGCAATCGCGGCAATCGCCAATCCAGAAAAGTTTATCCTCGGCGGCTCGATTGGGTTGCGGCCCGAAATCCTGTCCAGGGTGCAGGCGCTTCTGCCGCTATGCTTCCCCTATCCGGTCAGGGTCGAGGCGAGCGAACTCGGCGCACGCGCAGCCCTCATTGGCGCGGCGGCAATCGGCCTTGGCCAGTTGCACAACACGCTGTTCGGCGTCGACGCGCCTGATGGCCGGATTTCGCTGCCGCCTGCCCAGGCCGCCGCCCTGAAGGAGGCCGCGATATGACTCACGATATTACCGCCCGCCTGCAGGCAGCGCTCGACCGCGACGACGCACTAACGCTGTTTCGCCGCGCCATCGGCCGAGAGAGCATCACCGGCAACGAAGCCAACTTCGTCGACTTCCTAGAAGCCAGGATGCGCGACCTTGACCTCAGCGGCCTGACCAGGACGGAATTTCTTCCCGGGCGGCCCAACATCTGGGGCGAGCGCAAGGGGTCCGACCAGGGAAAGCGCCTGCTGTTCATGGGCCATACCGACACCGTCCATGTCGACGGCTGGCGCGAGCATTGGGCAGGCACCGAGCGTGAGGATCCGTTCGCCGCCCCGATCATTGATGGTGCTGTCTGGGGCCGCGGCTCAGGCGACCTCAAGGCCGGCATCACTGCTTCGCTGGCGGCACTCGCGCTACTCGACAAGGCAGGCGTTCGCCTCAAGGGCGACGTCGCCTTCGCTTTCATCGGCGACGAGGAGAGCGGCCAGCCCGGCACCGGCATTTCCGCCGGGATCAAGCACTTCGTCGGACGCATCGAGACCGGCGAGGTCACAGCACCCGATTTCAGCGTCTATGTCGAGCCGACCCGCCTGGCCGTTTATGCGGCGCAGATCGGCTTCTTCATCACCGATATCTCGATTACCGGCAAATCCGCCTATTTCGGTGTGCCAGAACTCGGCAAGGATGCGCTCCGTGCAAGCCATGCCGCGATGACGGCGCTTTGGAAGCATTCGGATGAGGTCGCCGCGCGCGCCGAGCACAAACTGGTCGGGCGCGGCTTCCTGCTTATCACCGGGCTTGCCGGCGGCGGCTACATTGCCGTTCCCGAGCGCTGCACGCTCTCGCTGATCCGTAAGCTGTTGCCTGGCGAAGACCTCGACACCGCCGCCGCCGAGATCGAGGCTGCCGTGCGCGGCGCGATCACCGATCCGGATATTTCGGTAGAGTTCGCCTACCCCGCCGGCCGCGACCACAGGCTGGGCGGCACCGCTGCCGAGATCGGCGAAACGCGGGCGGAAGTCGCCATGCTGTCCGACGCGATGGCCGGCGCAATGAGCGGACGCGGCGTCATCGAGGGCGCACCGTTCTGGTCGGAGTCCCCCTTCATCATCAATCAGCTCGGTATTCCTGCCGTCTATTGCGCGCCCGGCGACATCAGGAATTGCCACACATTCGAGGAGCACGTGGATGTCGAGGAATATTTCGCCGGCATAGTCGGCTTCGCCGCCTTCATGGCCCGCTATTGCGGCGTGGCCGACTGAACCACCAACGAAGCAAAATGGGAGAACTGACATGCCGATGAAGACACTGATCGCCGCCGCCTTTGCCGGCGGATTGATGCTTGCCGCCAACCCAGCTTTCGCACAGACGGTCGGCCCGCAGGGCGAGAGCGCCACGCCGAGCGCCGACGTGATCCTAAGCGATGCCGACATCGCCGCGCTCAAGGACAAGGGCTACAAGGCTGCCTTGCTCTGGCACACCTCGTCCGATTTCACCAATGCGGTAACCGCCGGCGCCACCGACGAATTCGCCCGCGCCGGTATCACCATTGCGGTCAAAACGGATGCCCAGTTCGACTCCGCCCGCCAGCGCAGCGACATCGAGACGGCGTTGGCCGCCAAGCCCAACGTCATCTTGGCGCTGCCGCTCGACCCGGTCACCTCGGCAGAAGCCTTCCGCCAGGCGGTCAAGGACGGCACCAAGCTGGTGTTCCTGTCCAACTTGCCCAAGGACTACAAGCAGGGCACCGACTACGCTTCGATCGTGACTGACGATCTATTCCAGATGGGCAAGCAGGCTGCGGACGCGATGGCCAAGGCGATCGGCGGCAAGGGCAAGGTCGGCTACATTTTCCACGACGCTGCCTACTACGTCACCAACCAGCGCGACCAAGCCTTCAAGACCACCATCGAGAAGGTCTATCCCGACATCAAGATCGTCGCCGAACAGGGCATATCCGACCCGGCCCGCGCCGAGGAACTGGCCAACGCGATGCTTTTGCAACATCCCGATCTCGACGGCATCTACGTGACCTGGGCCGAGCCGGCCGACGGCGTGCTGTCGGCGCTACGCGGCGCCGGCAACGCCAGGACCAAGATCGTCACGCTCGACCTCGCCGAGCCGGTCGCGCTCGACATGGTCAAGGGCGGCAATGTCGCAGCCCTCGTCGCCGACAAGGCCTATGAACTCGGCCGCGCCATGGCTGCTTCCGGCATGAAGTCGCTGCTTGGCCAGCCGACACCAGCCTTCGTCGTCGCCCCGGCCCTGACCGTCACCAAGGAGAATGTCGCGCAGGGCTGGAAGGACTCGCTCAACCGCGACGCGCCGCAGCCGGTGCTCGACGCGTTCAAGTAAGGCTCTCGCTCCGGCGCGGCCCGCCGCACCGGAGCTTTTCTTCGACAACAAAAAGGGGAATCGGGACATGCGCATAGCATCTGCAATCATAACGACGGTGGCGAGCCTGCTAGCCATGCACGCCTTCGCCGCCGAAGGCGTCACCACAGGACCGAATGGTGAAAAGCCGGTGCCGGCGAGCAGTCTTACGCTGACGCCAGCCGAAGAGCAGCAGATCAAGGACGGCAAGTTCACCGCCGCCCTCGTCTGGCACGAGATGAGCGAATACACCAACGCCGTCAATGCCGGCGCCCATGACGAATTCAAGCGCCTCGGCATCGAGGTGGTGGCGCAGACCGATGCCGGTTTCGACGCCGCGCGACAGAAGGCCGATATCGAGACGGTGATGGCCAAAAAGCCGTCGATCATCCTGTCGCTTCCCGTCGATCCGGCGACTGCAGCTTCGGTCTACGATCCGGCACGACAGGCCGGCGTCAAGCTCGGCTTCGTCGACAATTCCCCGGCCGGCTACAAGCAGGGCAGGGACTATGTCACCATCGTCTCCGACGATCTCTTTCAGATGGGCAACAAGGCCGGCATCGCCATGGCCGAGGCGCTCGGCAAGAAAGGCAAGGTCGGCTACATCTTCCACGATGCCGACTTCTACGTCACCAACCAGCGCGACCAGGCCTTCAAGAAGACCATCGAGCAGGACTATCCCGATATGAAGATCGAGGCCGAGGCCGGCATGGCCGACCCGGCGCGCAGCGAAGACATCGCCCAGGCGATGATCACCCAGCATCCGGACCTGGACGGCATCTATGTCACCTGGGCCGAACCGGCGCTGAGCGTGCTTTCGGCCTTGCGCGGTGCCGGCAACACGCACACCAAGATTGTCACGCTCGACCTCAATGAGCCTGCCGCGCTCGACATGGTCAAGGGCGGCAACATCGCGGCCCTCGTCGCCGACGAGGCCTACAGCATTGGCGTGACGCTGGCGCGCGCCTCGGCAGGTTCTCTGGTCGGCAAGAAGGCCGAACCATTCTATGCCGTAGATTCCATCGCCGTCACCAAGGACACGGTGAAGGACGGTTGGAAGAAGTCCCTCAACAGGGACGTACCGGCGGCTATCGCGGACGCGGTGAAATAGGCTCGAGGCGAAGCGCTCACCACCGGAGGAATAAAATGTCCAGTGCCAACACCAGCGCCGGTAGCAGCTTCGCCAGCCGCTTCAATCTGCAGCAATATGTCGTCTACCTCGGTTTCCTGGCGATCTTCCTGTTCTTCGCCATTGTGCTGAGGGACAGCGGCTTCCTCACCGTCCGAAACTTATCGAACATCGTGTTGCAGACGACGCCGGTGACGATCATGGCCATCGGCCTGGTCTTCGTCATGTCGGCCGGCGAAATAGATTTGTCGATCGGCTCGATCGTGGCGGTGGCGGCCCTTGCAGCCGCCGTCACCATCAACGCGTACGGCATGCCGGCAGGGATAGTCGCCGGCCTCGGCGCCGGCCTGCTGATCGGCGTCATCAACGGCGTGCTGGTGGCGTATGTCAGGCTGCCCTCCTTCCTGGTGACGCTGGCGACGCTCGGCCTGTTCGCCGGCGTTTCGCGTTCGATGACAGACCTTCGCTCGATCTCGGTGACCAACGAAGCGTTCACCGGCTTCTTCGGTTCCGGCTCGCTGCTCGGTGTCCCCTCACTCGTCTGGTGGTCGGTGATTGCCGTGGCCATCGGCCACCTGGTGTTCCGCGAAACCCGTTTCGGCGCGCATGTGCTGGCGACCGGCGACAATGCCCGCGCCGCAAGCGTATCGGGCATCAGCGTGCCCAGGATCAGGCTCGCCGTGCTGACCATCAGCGGCGGGCTCGCCGGTCTTGCCGGCTTGCTCTATGCCGGTCGCCTGCAGGCGGCGAAATATACTCTCGGCGAAACCGACCTGATGACGGTCATCGCCGCCGTCATCGTCGGCGGCACGCTGCTCAATGGCGGCAAGGGCTCCGTGGTCGGCGCGCTGGTCGGCTCGTTGATGATGGGCATGCTCAACAACGGCCTGATCCTGATGGGCCTGTCGGTCTCCGACCAGATGATCGTGCGCGGCCTCATCATCCTGACCGCAGTCGCCGTGTCGCTGCGCGAAAAGAACCGCTGAAGGAAGCCATCCATGTTTCTCGACATTTTGCGCCGCCGCAACCCCGCCTTCATCGAATCAGCTATCCGGTTGCACCAGCAAGGTAAGCTGCCGGCCAATGCTTATGTGCTCGATCTCGACACGGTTGAGGCCAATGCGCGGGTTCTCAAGAGCGAGGCCAACCGCAACGGCCTGAAGATCTTCGCCATGACCAAGCAGGTCGGCCGCTCCTCGTCGTTCTGCCGGGCTGTGATGCGCGGCGGCATTGACCGCGCGGTCGCCGTCGACATGGCTTGCGCCCGCGCCACCCACAAGGCAGGCATGAAGCTTGGCCATCTCGGCCATCTCCAGCAGGTCGCAAAATTCGAAGCGGCGGCTGCGGCGAAAACCTTCAAGCCGGACTACTGGACCGTGTTCAATGATACCAAGGCTGGGGAAGCGGCAACAGGCGCCAAGGCGGCCGGCTATGTGCAGCATCTGCTGGCCCGCATCGCCGCCGAAGGCGATATCTTCTATCGCGGCCATGAAGGCGGTTTCAATGCCGCCGACATTATCGATGTCGCCGACCGGCTGGATGCCGTCGAAGGCGGCCGTTTCGCCGGCATCACCACTTTCCCTGCTCTGCTGTTCGACCATGCTTCGCGAAAAGTGCTGCCGACCCCCAATCTGGCGACGCTCGCGAAAGCTGCGGAAGCGCTGGCTAAGGCAGGCCGCAAGGACATTGAGATCAACGCGCCGGGCACCACGTCGAGCGTTATGCTGGCGGCACTCGCCGAGGCCGGCGCGACGCAGTGCGAGCCCGGCAATGGACTACATGGCACCACCGCGCTGCATGTCATGGAAGATTTGCCGGAGCTGCCGGCGGTGCTCTATCTCGCCGAGGTCTCGCATCTCTCCGGCGGCAAGGCCTATTGCCTTGGCGGCGGCTTCTACATCGATCCGATCTTCCCCGACTACGACGTCAAGGCGATCGTCTCGGCTGAACCGACAACGGCAGGCTCGGCACTGCGCAGCGTCGAGGTGCCGCCGCCCTCGGCGATCGACTATTACGCCATGATCGATGCCGCCGGCGCGAACGCGCCGAAGCCTGGCGACAGCGCCGTGTTCGGCTTCCGTGGCCAGGCCTTCGTCACCCGCGCCCATATTGTCGGCGTGTCGGGCATTTCGACGGACAATCCGAAAGTGGAAACCATCGAGAACGGCTTCGGTGAACCCTATGCCTGGCCAGTCTAGGAGAAACACATGACGGTGAGCGCGCCCATCCTTCAGCTGCACGACATTCGCAAGAATTTCGGCGGCATCACCGCGATCGAGAGTTTTTCGCTCGAGGTTTTCCCGGGCGAGATCGTTGCACTCGTCGGCGACAACGGCGCCGGAAAGTCGACGCTGGTCAAGATCGTCTCGGGGGTCCACCCGCCCTCGTCCGGCACCATCGTCATCGAAGGAAAACCGGTGACGATGTCGAATGCCACCATGGGGCGCGCGCACGGCATCGAGGTCGTCTACCAGGACCTGGCGCTGGCCGACCAGCAGACGGTCTACATGAACATGTTCCTCGGCCGCGAGCCGCTGAACCGCCTCGGTTTGCTCGACCGCCGCCGCATGATCGACGAGACCGAGAAACTGGTGAAGGAACTGGACGTGCGCATCCCCTCCGCCCACGCCACTATCCGCGATCTCTCCGGCGGCCAGCGCCAGGGCGTTGCGATCGCGCGCGCCACGCATTGGGCAAGCAAGCTGATCCTGCTGGATGAGCCGACGGCGGCGCTGGGCGTTGCCGAAACCGCCCGGGTGGAGGCTATCGTCCAGTCGCTGAAGCAGCGCAATGTCGGCATCCTGATCATCAGCCACAGCCTCGACCAGGTCTTCAAGCTCTCCGACCGCATCTGTGTTCTCAGGCGTGGCAAGCAGATTGGAATTCGCGAGACCGCGAAGACCGATAAGAACGAGATCATTGCCATGATCACCGGCCTGCAGCAGCAATAGCAGGAACCTCTCTGAGAGCCCCCGCCCGAGATCCGGATGTTGTCGGCAATCACGCGATCGATCAGCTTGTGCCGCGTGGTGATCGCCATCGGCCCGTCCTGGTCGTAGCTGCCTTGCCACTCCGGATGCGGCGCCAGCAGCGCTGGCACATACATCGTGTCGGCCGAAATCATGCGCTGTTCCTTGCCGTAGTTTGCGAGGTAGACCGAGTGGCCGGGCGTGTGGCCGGCGCAGCGATGATCTGGAAGCCGGGCGCGACTTCGGCGCCGTCATGGATGCTGCTGGAACTGCTGCGTCTGGTGAAGCTGCCTGCATCGCCTGAATTTCTCCAGGCGTATCCGCACCAGCTTTCTGGCGGCCAACAGCAGCGCGTTGGCATCGCTGTCCCAGTCTCGATTTGATAGGACCTATGCAATGTATGGCGGCGCCGACATCACCGTGCCGCCCGGCGGAGTCAAGCTGTCCGGTTTCGGTCGCGACAAGTCGCTGCATGCGCTGGACAGATACACCGTCTCAAAACAGCCTGGATTTCTCTCGGCTGCCCGTTTTTCGCTAAGCGCTGCCGAGGATGAAATCGGCGCAGCGGTCGGCGATCATGATCACCGGCGCGTTGGTTTTGCCGCTGATGAGACGCGGCATGATCGAGGCGTCGCAGATGCGTAGGCGCGGCACGCCGCGCACGCGCAATTGCGGGTCGACCACCGCCTGGTCATCGCTGCCCATCCGGCAGGTGCCGCAGGGGTGATAGACCGTTTTGGCGTGTTCGAGGATGTGGTCTGTTATGGACTGATCGGAAAGGTCGGCGGCCCCGCCCAGCGACAGCTCCTCGGCGATCACCGCCTGCAGGGCCGGCTGACGCAGGATGGTGCGGGCGATCTTCATGCCGGCGAGCAGCAGGGCAACACCAAGATGCGACGGCAGGCTTTCCCTACGAAACCCGCTTCGAGGATCTGGAATATCTCACCACCGGTCGCACCGATCTGGTTTCGGTTCTTACCAACAATGCCTACCTCCATTCCCATTCCTCATTCTTTTGTCTTCCTGCTTGTCCTGGCGGCGGTGATGTTGGTCGTTCTGCACCGTACCGCCTTCGGACTATACCTCTACGCCGTCGGCAAAAATGAAGAGGCCGCGCGGTTTTCGGGAATCCGTACCGGCCGGGTTATCATCTGCGCCTATGTGATCTGCGCCGGGCTGACGGCGCTGTCATCCATCTTTCTCACACGCTCGATCCTGCCAAGCTCGCACGGCAATTTCTACGAGCTCTACGCGATCGCCGCCGCCGTCCTTGGAGGGTTCTCGTTGCGGGGCGGGGAAGGCTCAATCATTGGTGTGGTGCTTGGAACGATCTTGCTGCAGGTGCTTCAGAACCTTGTCAATCTTCTAGGCATTCCCTCCTCACTCAACTTTGCCGTGAGTGGATCGGTGATCCTGATCGGGGTACTGGCCGACCAGGAATACACAGAGTTTCGAAAGCGCCGCGAATTGATGCGGGGCCGGCTCGCAACCGCCGAAGGTAGGCTGTGATGCCCGAGCCGGTGAAATAGATTGTTCACGGCAGTTGCGATCGCCGACCGGTTGGCTGCTTGCGCCCGGGGGGCAGCCGAAGGCCGGGATCTAAAACGCCGCAATATTGCCTCTCAAGCGGCTCCTGCTTCGAAGGCAGTCGCCGCAATGTCGATGCAGTCGGCTCATGATGTGCCGAGTTTCGATCTCGCATGGCGATGTAACTTATGCGATCAGCCCGTACTGCCGTGCCTTGTTGCGCAAGAACGGCAGACCGTTGCCCATTACAACCGCTTCACTCTCGGCCACCGGACGCCACACGCTGAGGCCAAACGCCAGACGCGGATCCATGTTGATGAAGCTCTCCATCGCGAGCCCGCCCTTGAAGCCGATCGCGGCCAGCGTTGCGAACGTCTCATCCCAATTGCAATTGCCCTCGCCTGGGGTGCCGCGATCAGACTCGGAGAGGTGGATATATTTGAGGTAATCGCGGGCGACGATAATACCGTTGCCCATACCTTTCTCCTCTATGTTCATGTGATAGGTATCAAGGTGCACGAACATATTGTCGGCGCCGACTCTCTCGATTAGTGCCACCGCCTGAGCCGCGGTGTTGATGATGTGGTTCTCGTAGCGGTTCACGGCTTCAACACCGAGTTCGATGCCGCGAGACTTGGCTTGCGCGGCGGCGGACGTCATCACTTTTGCAATGTTATCAAGTTCGTCCTGCGTAGGTGGCACGCCAGTACGCTCGCCGATGCCGCCATAGATTACGCCGCATAGCGCCTGGGCTCCGATGTCGGCCGTCTTGTCGATAGCCACCTTGAGAAAGTCAATCGCCTCCTGTGGGTGGCGCGATGCCCACGCATATTCGGGCAACCCTAGCGAGCACACCGCCTGCATGCCATTTGCCGCCAGCAGCTTGCGGGTGTGATCGGCATCGCAAGAAAATGGATCGGCCAGCGAAATTTCAATGAAATCGAGATCGTATTTTTTCACCGCCGCTACAGTGTGCTCGGCGCCCTCTACGGACCAACCACTCGTCCACATGCTCGTATGAACGCCAAAACCCTTCATCGTGTTATCCTCATGAAATTGAGCTGCCCGGCAGCCCACCGCAAGATCATGACGCCGATCAGCATGATGCCCCAAATGGCTGTGGCCAGGTGCTGGCTGGCGCCCAAGAGATTCAGTCCCGAAGAAAGCAACTGCAAAACGATGAGGGCTAGGAAGACCGAAACGACCTTGCCGAAGCCGCCAAACGGATTCACCCCGCCCAAAAAGCAGGCAAGCACCGTAATCAGCACATAGGACTCGCCATGGCCGACACGGACGGAATTGAATCGTGCCATCATGATAATGCCGGCCAACGCACACATGGCGCCAGACAGCGCGTAGATCAGAATGATCACGCGTCGCGTCGAGATGCCGGAATAGCGCGTCGCCTCGATGTTGGAGCCGACCATATAGTTTGAAAAGCCAAGCCTGGTTCGGGTCATCAAAACATGCCAGACGATGACTGCGCCGAGCAGTATCAGCAGCGGGACAGGAATGCCGACGATGCTGCCGTGGCCCAGGGGCTGGATGAATTCGGGAAAGCCCGAAATATCGGCGCCGCGGGTCAGAAACTCGCCAAGGCCGCGCAGGAAAATCATCACCGAGAGCGAAACGAGGATGGGGTGCGCGCCGGTATAGGCTATCACCGGGCCCATGACCAAGCCGCTTGCCGTGCCAACGCCGACCGCAAGAACGGAACCGAGTAGAAAGGCATAGATGCTTGCGTCCGGTCCTCCGTTGGCCTGAAGAACCCAGGCGAGCGTGAGGCCACAGAGATTGGCCGTGAACGTCACGGCGAGATTGATGCCGCCCGAGATGATCGGCATCAACATCGCGAGCGTAAGCAGTCCAAGTTCAGGCAACTGGAAGGCCACCGATTCAAAGGTAGCTTTGGACAGGAATCGCGGCGAGAGAGATCCGAAGAATGCAATCACCAAAGTCAATGCCAGCAAAAGTCCGATATTCTCGGCGCCCAACGTGCCGGCAAGACGGCGCAAGAATCCGTGCCGTAGCGCTCCAGTTTCGAGCACGCGCTGCGTCATGTACCCATCCTCTGCCGCAAGCCCGCGAGGATATGCCCGAGCGGCGCGTTGGACAGCGTGATGGCAATCAAGATGATCGCCCCGACGATCATCTTGAAAGCATAGGGAGAGATGCCGAGGAGGTTCAGCCCGTTTTGCGTCACCGACACAAGAAACACGCCAAGGATGCAACCGAGCACGGTGCCGCGCCCGCCACCCAGCCTGGCACCGCCAAGGACAACAGCTGCCAGCACGTCCAGCTCGCGCCCCACCAATGCGTTGGGCACGACTTCCTGGGAATAGTGCACCTGCACAAGTCCCGCGATCCCGGCCATCAAACCAAGCCAGCCGAAGGCAATGAAGTGCATCGCCGCGATGTTGATACCGAGGCGACGGGCGCCCTCCGGGTTATCGCCAAAAGCGTATAGCTGCCGTCCCGTGGTGGTATACCGGATAAGCCCCCAGGTGGCGGCGACGCAGACCGCCATGATCGCAACCGGCAGTGTTAGCTCGGCCCAATTGCCATTCGCCTGTTGGAACTCGAAAAGCACAGTGCGATGCGTCCACCATGCAGGCAGATTGTAGATCGATACACCGTGCGTGAAGAACATCAGCAGGCCGAAAAAAATATTGAAGGTGGCGATGGTGACAACGATTGAAATGATCTGGAAATAGTAGATGAGGCCGGCGTTCACCGCACCCAGGGCGATCCCGACAATTGCCGCCAAGGTGAGGCCGATGAACCAATCACCACCTCCCATTTGGGCTAGAGCCAGCGCCACAACGTATTGAACCACTGACGCGGCCACAGCGAAGGAGATGTCGATGCCCCCAGCGATCAACACCACCAGCAGCCCAACCGCGAAGATCAGATTTGTCGAGCTTGTGTTGAGCAGATTGAAGAGATTGGCAATGGTGAAGAATTTGTCGCTCGCAACGGAGAGACCTGCGCTCATGATGAGAAGAACCACAACGAGCCATGTCTCGGTGGGATGAGCCCGGAAGAGCTTGCCGCGGTTACGCATAGACGGCAGCTTCCAGGTCGCCGAGCGGGATGGCGTGCGGATCGTATTCGGCGACTATCTTGCCCGCAGCCATATGAAGGATACGATCGGCGTTGAAATAGACCTCCGGCACTTCATCGGATATCAGCAGAATCGCCAGGCCTTCGGCAGCGAGCTTGGCGACAATCTCGAAGATGCCGGCCCGCGCGCCAACGTCCACCCCCACGGTTGGCGAATCAAGAATGATCAGTTTCAGGCCGACCGCCAGCCATTTGGCGATGGCCACCCTTTGCTGGTTGCCGCCCGAGAGCGTGGAAATCGCATCGGTCTGCCGCCCGACTTTTATCGCCAATTCCTCGATCCAATGATTGACGAGCGCGTCCTTCTTCTCCGAGGAGATCAGCCCTCGATCAAGGATCTTGTCGAGCACCGGGATAACGGCGTTGTCGGCGATGGACTGAGCTTGTATGAGACCAAGGGACAAGCGGTCTTCGGAGAGATATCCAATACCCGCGCGGATTGCGTCGCGGTTGGAGTTCAGATGAAGAACCGTCCCGTTGAGTGCGATGCTGCCGCGGTCTGGGCGCAGCATGCCGAAAATAGAAAGCGCGAGTTCTGTGCGACCGGCGCCGAGTAGCCCGGTCAGGCCAAGCGTTTCACCTCGCCGTATTGTCAGCGAAACGTCGTCATAGTCGCCTGCGCGGGTCAATCGATCGATGTTCAACACGACGGGTGATCCACTAAGGTTTCTCGTGCTCACGGTTTGGTCGAACGTCTTGCCGGTCATCAGTTCGGTGAGGCGTGATTGGGTCATTCCGGCGGTCGGGAACACCCCAACGACCTTACCGTCGCGCAGAACGGTGACGCGACTTGAGATCTCCAGAACTTCCGCAAGGCGATGGCTGACGAAGACGATGGCCATGCCTTCATTCGAGAGTGTTCGAACGATCGAGAGCAACCGGTCTGTTTCCGATTGAGTAAGCGACGATGTGGGCTCGTCCATGAAAATAACCTTCGCATCGCCGGCGAGCGCCCGGGCGATGGCGACGATCTGACGTTGGGCGATTGCAAAGCTACGCAGAGGCGCGTCGACATCGAGGTCGGCGCCAAGCCGCGCCAACAGCCCTCGCGCCACCTCGCGAATGCGCGAATGATCGACGAGCCGAGGCATGTTGCCGAGGACAGTTCTGATCCCGATATTTTCCGCGACTGTCATTTCAGGAAACAGTGCGAGGTCCTGCCAGATGACTTCCACCCCGGCGCTGCGCGCCGCAGCCGGCGACATGATGTCGATAGACTTTCCGGCGATCGACATGTTTGCGCCGCCTAGCGGCTGACAAACGCCGGTGATTACCTTGATCAGGGTGCTCTTGCCGCTGCCGTTCTCACCGGCGATGCATTGCACTTCGCCCGGGAGAACCTCGAAGGCGACATCCTGGAGGGCTCTAACGCCACCAAATGTGACGCTTATGTTGCTAAACGACAGAACCGATGGGAGGTTCTGCGTCGTAGACGCGACGAGGTTCACGGCGGGCCCTTCTGAAATGACAAGGATGGGGCGTGCCGGGATTGATTTGCCACCCCGGCACGCCAGCCATGGTCCGCCATCTAAAGCCCTAGGGCTGCAAGACCATCGACCGTTTCGACCGTGATAGGCTGCACGGCGTCCACGATGATGGTGCCGGTTTTGAAGTCAGGGTGAACGACACCCAGACCTTCGATCGTCATGCCGTCGGTGATTTCACCGCCGCCCGCCAGAAAATCAGCCATCGTTACGAATACTTTGCCCGCTTCCAGAGGATTCCACATATAGCCGCCGTCAATAATGCCGGATTTGAGCATTGCGCTGCCTTGGCTAGGCGAGAATGAACCGACAAGAACCACCTTGTCACCAAGCTTCTGCTCCTCGATCGCGCGTCCGGCGCCGATCGGTCCCTGACTGCCGAACGTCAGGAAGCCGCCGAGGTCAGGATTGGCGGCAAGCACATCCAGAGCCGTCTTTCGGCTGTCATCGGCGCTCTCGGCGACGCCATATCTGTCGCCAACCATCTGCATGTCGGGAAAGTTCTTCTTCAGGTAGGCGATTGCAGCATCGGCCCAGGCATTGTGTGCGGGCACAGTAAGAGAACCTACGTACACAACGTACTTGCCTTTGCCGCCCATTTTCTCGGCAAATAGCTTGGCATGGGCCTCACCGAAACCAACGGCCGAGACCATTTCGAAGTCCCAATCAGCGTTCACCTGGTCTGGCGATTCATGGGTTATGACCTTGATGCCCGTGTCGCGCGCCTTTTTTAGAACCGGCTCGAGAACGTTTGCATCATTCGGCACGACGCCAATTACGCTGACGCCCTGAGCTATCAGGTCTTCGATCGCGCGGACCTGAAGTGCCGGGTCGGCGCTGGTCGGCCCGACCATGAAGCCGTCGTCGCCAAGCTCTTTCGACTTTTCCTTTATTCCCGTTTCCATGGCATTGAACCAGGGAATGCCGCCGATCTTCACGACAACTCCAACCTTGACGTCCTTTGCCAGCGCAGCATTCATTGTGGCAACCGAAAGGGCTGCGCCGAACGCTGCCGCGAGTATAGTTTTTGCTAACATTTAATTCCTCCCTGATTGACGAGTTTTTCAGTTGCCTATTGCCCATGTCGGCTTTGTTTGGCCCACCCCTTTGTGCCCGACGGCATTGACGCACTCGGCGCCGCATTCCTCCCAGAACGCGCCATAAAAGACTTTGAATGCCGGCCGGTCAAGGTGCTAAATAGATTTAGCAAGGCGGTCACGCCACCAGCGTCTAAAAACATTTCTCGATTGATGTAAACGATCCGCCCTTCGCACTCAGGCTGCACCCGTAGAACGACATGCGATCGCCCGCGAGCCTTGGGTGGAGGCGGTGCTACCCAGATCCGAGGTGCTGATGAACGGAGTTGAACTTCTGCAACGATGTCTCGTGACAAAGAATTGCTAGTGGTCGATGCTCGATTTGGATGCCGAATCCCAATCTTCTTGGGCGCCGTCATGCTCTCCGGTTCGCCCAAAGCTGGTCGGTACGGTCACCAGCGGAAAGTGGTCTATCGAATAATTCTCGAGAAGCGAAAATCCTTCAGCAATCATCACCTCGACATTCTGTCGGACCATGGTCACATCGAAGGGCAAATGCGCCGCGAATGGATCCCAGTCGAAGCTTCCGACAACAACCCGTCCAAGCTCACTTGAGGCTAGTGTCGAAGTGAACCGCAATGTTCCTTCAAGAGCGGTCACGCCGTTGACGAACATACCTGAGGGCAGATGCCCAAGCTGAGCGTATCGTGCAGCGAGAGACCGAGCAGCGTTGGTCGGTGCGTATCCGCAGCAGTCAATCGTGCCCGGGCCCGTAACAATCCCATGCGCTGCCAGCGCATCGTGAAAACCCAGCAAACGGCTACGTGTTGCGTCATCATCGCTGACCCCGCCAAAGAAGAAGAGATCTTCGGTGGAGCCCCCTCGTTCTTTCAATTTCTGAACAATGATCTCTGTGAGCGCCTTGGCGCCCCCGTAGTTGTCAGAAACAACTGAGGGAGCCCGGCGGCCTGGCAGATCGATGTTGATGCACCGGACGCCCGCTGCCCGGCACAGATCATTCAGCGGATCGGGGTCACGAACGCCCGCAAGGAAGAGAAATTCCACCTGCTGAGCCAGCAGGGTTTCCGTCACACTCAACTCGTTATCAGGATTGCGATGGGTGCTGACGACGATCGGGCACAAGCGGTGGACGCGGGATTCCGCTTCAAAGGCTTCGGCCAATCCGGCGAAGAAGCGATTGCGGTAATGTGGCAAGATCATTCCAGCGAGTCCGGATCGGGAAAGCCGCAATCCTCGTGCCTTGAGGTTGACAGCATAGCCAAGCCGCTCAGCCCAATCGAGGATGGTCGCTGCGGTTTCCGCCTTGATCCGGTGCTGTTGCCACGAGCCATTGAGGACGAGACTGACGGCGGTCGGGGACGACTTTGCCGCCACCGCGATATCATAAATCGTTGACTTGCGTCGGACAGACTTTCTCGCCATTGGTGACGCTCCCGCTGGGAGATGCAGTAGACGCTAGTGCGGGGTCAAGGCAACATCTCTAAATTGCGTCAAACGGTTTGGAGGAGCGACCCCACGGAAGGACGCGGCCTCTCGTGCCTCCGGTCCGGTCTCCCTGATTGTCTCGATCGTTGCAATGACAGCGCCAGGGAAATCGGCAGATTTGGGATTTTCCCTGAAGCTTCGTTCAGCGTCACTGGAGACACCAACCCCAGTGTTTCGGCTTTGGTCTCCCCGATGATCAATCACCTTGCAAAGGTCGACGAGAAGTTTCGATCAGTTTGGAGCCCACCGTTGGCGATGGTCGGGCGCACGCGTCACGATCGAGTCCTCCGTTTCAATAGCGGGAAGATGAAAGTTTTGGGTTTCTGAGTCTCTATCTGGCCCCAAAAAGGGTGCTGCCGGATGCGCCTTCGTCTCCGGGCGTTGTTTGCGTACTTGGCCGAGGTGCCCTTGCTTGGCAAGTTCCTTCCGCGACAAGGGTCTGCTCGACAGCATTTTCGTCGCTATTGCCAATGCGGAGCCCCGGAGGATCAAAACCGGTTAGCAGCATGATGCCGACGGTTCAGAGCAAGCGACTCAGATTCCCGATTTGCTCAGAGTCTCCCAGCCTGTGGCTCTCCGTGCAGCGGGCCTTGAGCGTCTGGCTCGACCTTTTTGAAAGCTCGCCTCCAATCGCTGGACGAGTTTGGCGGCAAGGCTAGTCGTCTCCATCGGTGTTATGATCGATGCCAGGGAGGCCGCCTGGACCATGGCGTGAACTCATTGCCGTATGCTGGCAGTGCAAGGCAATGAACTGACTGCACAACATGTAGGTGCATTCGTGGATCAAATTTCCAGATAGCCAAACAGCGCGCGTATCTCGATTAGGTGGCAAGGAGTTGCGAAAGCTATGTTCGCAGTTTGAGAATCGTCCGATATGCCGCACAACGATGCCGGCAAGACGAGCCGAGAATGATCTGACGCAATGTTCAGATCCAAGAAGGACGGTTACCTGTGGCCCAGAAAGGAATCACACTAAAGGACGTTGCCGCAGCGGCTAAGGTGTCGCGCGCCACGGCCGCCCGGGCGCTCAACAGCTATGGTTACGTTGGCGACGAGACGGCGCTCCGCGTGGTTGAGGCAGCCGAAAGGCTGGGCTATCGGGCCAACCTCGTCGCGCAGGCGCTGCGCAGCGGACAATTGCCGATCATAGGCTTCGTGCCCGGCGATATCCAGAATCCGTTCTTCGCCCGAATCGCGCACGACATAGAGGTGGAACTGCGCAAGCACCGCCACAATCTTCTGATTGCCAGCAGCGAGGAGAATGTAGAACAGGAGAAAGAACTGCTTGAGAGCCTTCGCTCGCTCAGCATTCGCGGCTTCATCCTTGCCCCAACGTCTGCAACCGACAGCCAGCATATTGTGCAACTGGCCCGCGAAGGCGCACCGATCGTGCTCATCGACCGCGTGGTAAAGGACCTGCAATGCGACAGCGTCGTCGTCGACAACGAGGGCGGGGCACGCGAGGCAGTGGACTATCTGGTTGGCAACGGTCACCACCGGATCGGTCTTTTGCGCGACGAGTCACGCATCTTTACGGCACAGGAACGCTTGGCTGGCTACGAAAACTCGCTCCACTCGCATGGGATCGCAATCGATGAAGCGCTCATCGGCGTATCGCGCTCGACCGTCGAGCACGCCATCGAAGCCACGATCC
This sequence comes from Mesorhizobium sp. M0062, assembly GCF_040323125.1. Lineage (NCBI taxonomy): Bacteria > Pseudomonadati > Pseudomonadota > Alphaproteobacteria > Hyphomicrobiales > Phyllobacteriaceae > Mesorhizobium > Mesorhizobium sp. M0062. The sequence continues at coordinate 358,376 of NZ_JAMYUO010000003.1, read as the reverse complement.
GCCTGTTCAGCCGGCGCAATCGCCCCACCGCACTGTTCACGGTGGACAGCCTCATGACGCAAGGCGCGCTTCTTGGCCTGCGTTCAATGGGGCTCTCGATTCCGCATGACGTGTCGGTGGTTGGCTTCGATGACTTCAACCTCGCCACGTTCACCGATCCGCAGATAACGGTCGTGGCGCAACCCATCTCCGAGATCGGACCGCTCGCCGCCAGATACCTGCTGGAGCGGCTTGCCGGCAAAAAGGTTGCACCGCGCCGTACCCGATTTCAGACCCGCTTGATCGTACGCGGATCGGTTGCCCGGCGCGCTGTGCGCTAAAGAGCAAACCCCTCGATTTCGGAGAATTTCGTCTAAAGGACTTGCCATTGGCGAAATTGCGTGCCCATTATTGCTTGTGAGATCGATCTCACATCGGGAAACGAGCTAGACGGCCCACCGACGCCTAAGGCGGGCTAGAGGCCTGTAACATGCGAAATACAAGGAAAACGTCATGCTGAACTTCGATAGGGACCGCTTCGTGAAGATCCAAAGCGGGGCCGTCGCCGTCGCAGGTGAGGTTCGCTCACTGATGCGCACACTGCTGGCAGATGGCGTCGAGCGGCTGTTTTTCATGGGCACCGGCGGCGTGCAGCTTCTAACCTTGCCCGCGATCGAGTTGGCGCAGCGCTGTTCCACCTTCCCGGTGAGCGGTGCCTATCCGGCGCAGGTCGTGATCGATCCGCCCGCCGGTCTCGACAGCAAGGCCGTGGTGGTCATCCCGTCCTTGTCGGGCACGACCAAGGAAGGCGTCGAGCTCATGGCCTTTCTGAAAAAACGTGGTGTGCGCACCATTTCGCTCACCGGCCATTCGGATACGCCAATCGCACGGGAGGCTGACCACAATTTCACGAACTTCGCCGAAGACGACACCTCGTCGGAATCCTTCTACCTGCAGACGCTGCTGATCGTCCTGGCCCTGCTGGAAGAGCGCGGCGAATATGATGATTTTGATGGCACTGTCGCCGAACTCAAACTGCTGCCGGATCTGCTTGCCGACGCCAAGGCTGCCTTTGAGGACAGGGCGGCCGAACTGGCCCAGACAATCAAGGACGATACCTATCACATCTTCACCGGCGCCGGCTCGGTGTGGCCGGAGGCACACTATTACGGCATGTGCATCCTCGAAGAGATGCAGTGGATTCGCACCCGCCCGGTGCACGCCGCCGACTTCTTCCACGGTACGCTCGAGTTGGTCGAGCCGGGCGTCAGCGTTTTCGTGTTCAAGGGCGAAGATGCCCTTCGGCCCCTGGCCGACCGGGTCGAGAACTTCGCCAAGCGCTACACGGACCGCGTTCGCACGCTGGACGCGGCCTCGGTCAAGTTGCCGGGCATCTCCGCAAAGGTCCGCGGCATGATCTCGCCGGTTCTGCTCGCCACCTTGCTCGAGCGGCTGAGCGCCCATCTCGAGGTGCTGCGCAACCACCCGCTGACCACCCGTCGCTACTACAAACGCGTGGAATATTGATCCCCTCTCACCTCTGAAGGAGCTATCCATGAAACGTTCGCTGCAAGTCGTGGCGGTCACGGTGGCCGCGGTATCATCATTGGGGTTGTCGATAAGCGGCAGTTCCGCCGCTTCGCCGGCTGTCACGGCCGACCCAAACGCCAAGGTGGAATACACCGGCACGCTTTCGGTCCTGACCAAGTTCGGGCTGCAACAGCTGTCGCCCTATTTCGTCAACCTGGCACAGGCCTATGAGAAGCTCCATCCGGATGTGAAGGTCGAACTTATCCAGGAGAGCGACGACAGCGTGAAGGGCAAGACCAAGACGCTGGTCGCTTCCAACTCGCTGCCCGATATCTATTTCTCCTGGACAGGCAGCTGGGGTGGCAATTTCGTGCGCGGCAATCGCGCCGTTGATCTCACGCCCGTCATTGCTGCCGATACCGAGTGGGGCAAGTCGCTGTCTCCAGCCGCCGTCAAGGCGTTCCAGTACAACGGCAAGTTCTATGGCATTCCGCTTTACCAGGATGCCAAATTCATGGGCTACAACAAGCAGATCTTCGCCAAGCTCAGCCTCAAGGCACCCGGCACTTTCGAGGAATTGCTGACCAGCTGCGACGCCATCCGCAAATCCGGCGTGACACCGATCTCCTTCGGCAACAAGGAGGCCTGGCCGGCAATCCACTTTGCAGGCCAGCTGCTCGCCTACAACGTGCCGCAGGGAACGCTGGAACGCGACTTCGATCCGGCCACCGCCCAATACACCGACCCAGGCTATATCGCAGCACTCAAGCAGTTCAGCCAGCTTGTCGAGCGCTGCACCGATGGCGCCGGCGTCAACGGCACATCCTATGCCTCGGCTCTCCAGGCCTTCACCAACGCGCAGTCGGCCATGTACTACCAGGAGATCATCGAGTTCGATCAGGCCGCCACGCCGGAGTCGGCGTTAAAGCCCGCCGATTTCGGATTCTTCCGGCTGCCGGTGCCCGCCGGCGCCAAGGGTGACGCCAGGTCGATCGAGGGCGCGCCGGAGGGCTACATGATCAATGCGGCATCGAAGAACATCCCGCTGGCGATCGATTTCATGAAGTTCGTGACTTCGAAGGAAAATGCGCAGGTGCTGTCTGCGCCACCCTATGGCCAGCCGAGCGCCACCATCGGCGGCGCCTCGGAATCGAACATGAGCGCGGCTGTGGTCGGTGGCCTCAAGGATATCAACGCCGCCTCATACCTCATGCCCTGGCTGGATACGGCCAACCCACCGCGCGTCGCCGCCGTCTGGCTGTCCAGCCTGCAGGCGCTGGCGGGCGGCTCGATGACGCCCGAGCAAGTGATGGACGAGGTGCGCAAAGCCGCATCCGCGGCCAAATAAAGCAGGCGAGCATGGCAAGGGCCTCGGACACAGTGGACAGCGGCGCCGACATCGGCGTCGCCAGGCCGCAACGGCCAAAGAGCCGGCGGGCCTGCTTCGCCAACCTGTTGTCGTTGCGATGGGCGGCGATCGCGCTCATCCTCATCGGCTGGTTCGTCTATTATCCGATCGTCGACAATTTCATCGTCAGCACCACCGACCAGGACATCTACACCGGCGAGGTCACCAATGTCGGCCTCGCCAACTACGACCGGCTGCTGCATGACCCGGTCGTGCTGCTGGCGCTGTGGAACAACTGCCTCTACGCTCTCATCTCCGTCATCTTCCAGGTCTTCGGCGCGTTCCTGCTGGCGGCCATTATCGAGGACCTGAAAAGCGAAAGCTGGCGCCGGCTGTGGCGCGCCGTCTATTTCGTGCCGTCGGCAATCTCGATCACGGTGACCGGCCTGCTGTTTTATTTCATCTACCAGCCGCAGATCGGCTTGCTGGATGCCGCGCTCAGCCGTGTTGGACTGAGCCAGCTCGTCATGCCTTGGCTCGGCAATGAGCACACCGCCATCTATGCCATCATCGCCATGAGCCAATGGCAGGGTTTTGGCTATTCGACGCTGCTGTTCGCCATCGCCATCCAGAAGATCCCGCGCGACCTCTACGATGCCGCAACGATCGACGGCGCGGGTCCTCTTCGCCGCCTGTGGAGCATCACCTTTCCGCTGACCCGGGAAATGACGGGGTTGATGATCATCGTCACCATCACGGGCGCGTTCCAGGTGTTCAACGAGGTCATGGTGATGACCGCAGGCGGGCCCAACAACAGCAGCCAGGTGCTGGGCACGTGGCTCTACCAGAAGGCCTTCATCGAGGACAATTTCGGCTATGGCGCGGCGATCGCCGCCGTCATCTTCATGTTGACCATGCTCACAGGTGCGGCACAGCTCTGGTACACCAAGCGCCGCCGGGTGCAGCTATGAGTGCGATGGTCGCAGCCGGTCGCAGCCGGCACGTCAATGTGTGGTCGGTCATCGCCAGGACGTTGCTCTATTCATTCCTGGTCTGCCTTGGTGTCGTCGTCATCTATCCGCTGATCTGGATGGCGCTGAGCGGCTTCAAGGACAATGCGCAGATCTTCGGCGATCCCTTCGCCCTGCCCACCCATTGGTCGTGGAACAATTACGTGCAAGCGTGGAACCAGGGCGTGCGTGGCTACGTGACAGTCTCGGTGCTGGTGACCGTCGCTTCGGCCATATGCACCGTGCTGATCAGCGCCTGGACGGCTTTCGGCCTGACCCGCACCAAGATGCCGGCAAAGCCGCTGGTTATCGCCATCGTTCTGGGCGGCTTGATGCTGAGCCCCACGGTGGCGATCATTCCACTGGTGAAGATGTTGCAGGCGCTCGGTCTCTACAACACCTACTGGGCGCTGATCATTCTCTACACGGCGTTCCGTGTGCCGTTCACCACCTTCCTCATCCGCGCCTACATGCTGGATCTGCCTGAAGACATCGACGAGGCGGCGACGATGGATGGCGCCAGCGAGGGTCAGATCTTCTGGCGCATCACCTTGCCGCTGTGCCGGCCGATCATCATTTCCTGCGTCATCCTGCACGTCCTGTTCGCCTGGAACGAATATCTCTTCGCCATGATCTTCACGAGCGGCTCGGATGTGCAGACGCTGCCGGTCGGACTGACGTCGATCATGGCAACCCACGGGACCAACTATGCCGTGGTGTTCGCGGCCATGACGATCTCGGCGCTGCCTATCGTGATCGTGTTCTTTGGCGCGCAACGCTACTTCATCCGTGGCTTGGCCGAAGGCATCGGCAAATAACAATTCCCGAAAGGAGCCTTCATGCCGCAGCTCGCTGCTCATCAGCTGATCGGAGCCAATTTCAGCTTCCAGCACTTCCCCTTCGATGAGGTCGCCAGGACGATCCGAGGCTTTGGCCTGCGCGAGATCGAGCTGTGGGGGATTGCCCAGCATCTGGACCTGTTCCACGCCACGGACGCACGTGTCGAATCCGTTCGCCGGGTACTCGCCGACAACGAGCTGTCGGCCTGGTGCTTTACGCCTGAGCAGGTGTTGTATCCAATCAACATTGCCTCCGGCGACGCCGCACTGCGCCAGGACAGCATCGAGCGGTTTTGGCGTGCAGCCGACATCTGCGCGGCGCTTGGCGCCCGCTATCTCTTCCTGACGCCCGGCCGGGGCTACGAGAGCGAACCCCGGCAACCGGCATGGGACCGCGCGGTCGGTTCGATCGGCGAGATCGCCCGGCGCGCCGCCGCAAACGGGGTGCGCTGCCTGCTCGAGCCGTTGCAGCGGTTCGAGAGCAACCTCGTCAATAATGCGGCAGGCCTGCGCCAAATGCTGGATGAGGTGGGCGCCGGCAATATCGATATCGTGCTCGACACTGTCGCCATGGCCACGGCCGGCGACACCGTGGCCGGCTATGTCGACCTGTTCGGCTCGCGGCTGGCGCATGTTCATCTGGTCGACGGCACGCCAGGCGGGCATCTGGTGTGGGGGGAGGGCACGCTGCCGCTCGACCACTATGTCAGCGAACTCGCGCGCCTCGGCTATGCCGGTAAGTTCACCTTCGAGCCGTTCGGCAACGGCTCCTACGCGCTCGATCCGGTAAAAGCCTGGACACGCTGCCTTGGCGCCATCGCGCCGTATATCGATCGCGCAACGGTGCCGGCATGAGGTCGAAAAAGCTTATCGCGGTCGGGGACAATTGCCTTGATGCCTATTTGACCAACAACTTGATGACGGTGGGCGGCAATGCCTTGAATGTCGCGGCGCAATGGCGGCGCAACGGCTGGTCCGCGCGCTATTTCGGCGCCGTCGGGAACGATCCCGAAGGCGACGTGGTGCTTGCCGAACTGCAAGGTGCCGGCCTATCTCCGGACGACGTCGAACGGCGTCCCGGCGATACGGCCGTCACCTTGCTGCGCGATGAATCCGGCGACCGGAAGTTCCTGCACGAATCCTTCGGTGTGGGCGAAAACTACATGCCGGCGCCCGCGCATTATGCGGTCATCGCCGCGGCTGACTGGGTGCATCTCGGCACCAACGCCAACAAGCACCTTGTTCAACGATTGGTGACGGACCATGTGCCGTTCAGCATCGATCTATCGACCGCCCATATGGCGCTGCCGCTCGACGGTGTCCCGCTTTTGTTTGCGTCCGGACCGGACGATGTCGATGTTCCCATCGAGCCATCGCTGGGCGCGCTCAGGGCGGCCGGCGCAAGGCAGGTAGTTTTGACCTGTGGTCGACGCGGCTCCTACTTCGACGATGGCACGAATGTCGTGCATGCGCCGGCGACGCTTGTCGATGTCGTGGATACGTGTGGCGCCGGCGACAGTTTCATTGCCACTTTCCTCGCCGGCTTCCATTTCGGCGGCCTCGGCGCCCTGGAGGCATTGCACAGGGCGTCGATCGCGGCGGCGCAGACCTGCACCCATCTTGGCGGGTTTCCCCAGAGACCGCGTCCGATACCCGATTGGCTGCCAGCCAAATATGCCAGCTTCATTGTCGATGCGCAGGGAGCCCAAGCGTGAGTACAATTCGTTTGCGGCAGCCTGCGGTCGCGCTTGCATCTGACCGGTCGTTTTGGCTGCAGGACATTGCCGCCGCCCCTGCGACCGAGCCATTGCGAGGCGACGAGCGCGCCGACGTGGTGATCGTCGGTGGCGGCTATACCGGTCTGTGGACGGCGCTGCGGATCCTTGAACTTGCGCCGCAAACACGGGTGGTGATCCTTGAAGCCGATCTGTGCGGATCGGGGGCCTCGGGGCGCAACGGCGGTCAGGTCCATTCATGGTTCGCCGAAATCGACCAGATCAGTGCGGTCGTCGGTCTCGAGGAAGCGCGCCTGCTGTGCGCCGACACGGTGGCATCGATCGCGGAGCTGAAGACGCTGCAGCAAAACGGCACCATAGACATGGACCTGAGGCTGGACGGATGGTTGTGGACAGCAAGCTCCATTGCGCAGGAAGGCGCCTGGGAGACCGCCGTGGCCTTGACGGCGGTTGTTGGAGAAAACCGTTTCAGCCCGCTGAAAGCCGAGGACATTCAACGCCGCACCGGTTCATCGGCCTCCTATGTCGGCGTCGTCGAGACCACTGCCGGCACGGTCCATCCCGCCAAACTTGCCATCGGATTGCGCAAGCTGGCACTGGCACGCGGCGTCATCATCCATGAGCGCAGCCCGGTCCTCGCCATCGAACCCGGCATGACATGCACGGTGCGCACGGCGCATGGCGCGGTACGGGCTGACAAAATCGTGCTTGCCGCCAACGCCTGGCTTTCCGCGCTGCCGGAACTGCGGCGACATCTTTATGTCGTCGGCAGCGAGGTGATTGCCACTGCCGCCGTTCCCGAACTGCTCGACAGCATCGGTTGGCGCGACGGTGCCTCGATCTGCGATTCCCAGGCCCAGGTGCTCTACTACCAGCGCACCATCGGGGGCAGGGTGGTCTTCGGTCGTGGCAGCGGCAACGTCGCCTTCAGTGGAAATTTCGGCGCCAGCTTCAACCGCAGCCCGGAGCACGGTCGCGACAATATGCGAGAGCTGCATCGGGTCTACCCCTCGCTGCGCGGTGTGGCGATCGAATATGACTGGTCGGGGCCGATCGACTGCGTGCCTGAACACGTTCCTGTCTTCGACCACCTGCGCGATCATCCCAATATCTTCTACGGCATGGGATTTAACGGCACCGGCATCGCGCAGACGCCGATAGCCGGACGCATTCTGGCGAGCCTGGTGCTCGAGCGAAAGGATCGCTGGAGCGAAAGTGGTCTGGTCGGCATCGAGCGGCGCATGTCGCTGCCGCCCGAGCCTTTGCGTTATCTCGGCGCCAGGCTTGTCCGCGCCGCGGTCCGCCGCAAGAACGAGGCCGAGATCCGCAACCGAAAGGCGGGCAGGATCACCAATCTTCTGGCAGCCCTGAAGCCAGGCAGGCCCAAGAAGTAGCCGGGCATCTGGCTCATCGTCACGCTCTTCAAACCATGAGCCGGCACGTGCCGTCCCGATGACGGTGGACGCGGCATTGCGATCAGGGTGCTTGCTGGGTTGATCGACGTACATTCTTAAAGCGGAGTGCGTCGACCTTGTTCTAACGTATTCATGTGGGCCGTATCGCCGTCACACCTATGCTTGGCGCACTTGCGGCTTTCCATTCGAGGGCGGGCCAACGGATCCGCGTGCAATGATGGCGGTCGGCAAAATGAGCTTTTCCGCCGGGCGGGAATCTCCCTTCAATCGCCGGATGAGCAATTCCGCGACGCTCTTGCCAAGCGCGTAGACGGGCTGGTCGATAACGGTGATGGGCGGCGTGGTGACGCTCGTCCAGTCCGCATCATGGAAAGTGATGAGCGAAATGTCGTCGGGAACCCGCAGGCCGCGCTCGCGGGTCACCTTGAAGATCTCCAGCGCAATGACGCTGTCGGAGGCGAGGATCGCCGTCGGCCGATCCGGCGCCGACAGCATCTCGCCGGCAACCCTGCGCGTTTCGGTGGGGCTTGTCGCGCCAAGGCGAACAAAGCGTTCTGGCCGATCAAGTCCGGCCTCTCGGCACACGGTGAGGAAACCGTCGATGCGCTCACGGACCGACGAGGTGTAGATCTGCCCGAGATCGCGGTACTCGTGCCCTTCGGCGTCGACCGCGGTCACATAGGCGATGTTGCGGTGGCCGGCATCGGCTAGAAAGCGGGTCGCCAGCATGGCGATGCCGCGATCGTCGGTCGTGACCGTATCGACATCCAGATCTGCCAGCGCCCTATCCAGCAGGGCAAGCGGTCGGCCCGAGCGGTGGATATCGCGCAGGTGCGCGATGTCGCGCGATTCCGACGGCGTGACGATCAGCCCGTCGACGCGCTTGCCGATGAGCAGTTTCACGGCCGCCTTTTCCGCCTCGATCTTCTCGCCGGAATTGGCCAGGATGACGTTGAACCCGGCTGCCTTTGCCGCGTCGCTGATGCCGCGTACCGCGAGGCTGAAGAACGGGTTCTCGATGTCGCCGACAACCACGCCGATGATGCCGGAGCGGCCGGTCGTCATGCTGCGGGCGAGCTCGTTCGCACGATAGTCCAAGGCCTTGGCCGCGGCCATGACTTCCGCGCGGATCATGTCGCTGACGACGCCGTATCCGCCGAGCACGCGCGCGGCTGTCGCTTTCGAAACGTTGGCCGCGCGGGCGACGTCGCTGACCGTTATCGACGGGGTCTTGGGGGCGGTTCTTTTCATCGGATGACGACTACAAGAGTTGTTGACGGGAGGTCAACGTGGCGATAACGATTAACAAAGAGACCGGTCTCACGCAATATGAGACCGGTCTCTTTAAAAGGAGTGGAGCCGAGAGGCATGACGGACCGTGATTTCGGCAAGGGCATGTCGGCGCGCCAGATGGCGGCTCGACGGAAATACCAAGAAGAACAGACCTTCAGAGTGGAGAAAGACATGAGCAGGAAAGAAATTCTCAAGTCGTTGATGTGCCCGGTCAGAACCGGCGCAATGGCTCTTATGGCGATGTGCGTCGGCGCCGGGCTGGTTTCAGGAGCGGCCGCCGCGGATGACAATCCCTATGGCCTCATTGATGCGAAGGTCATCAGCGTCGGAACCATGGGCGATGCCAAACCCTACGCTTTCACCCAGGCCGATGGGTCGTTCACCGGCTTCGACATCGAATTGTTCCGCAACGTCGCGAGCCGCCTTGGCTTCAAGCCCCACCAGGTGATCTTCACCGGCCAGGAATTCTCGGCGCTGATGCCTTCGGTTGCAAACGAGCGTTTCGATGTCGCGGTCGCGGCAATCGGCACGACGGAAGCACGCAAGAAGACCGTCGACTTTTCCGACGGGTATATCGCAGGCTATCTGTCCGTGCTTACTGCCGACAAGGCGATCACGTCGGCGGACGGGCTCAAGGGCAAACGTCTCGGCGTCGTGCAAGGCACGCTCCAGGAAATCTACGCGGCGAAGAATTTTGTCGGAACCGATCTCGTCAAATTCCCCGACAACAACTCCGCCGTTTCGGCGCTTAACAACGGAACCGTGGATGCCCACTTCCTCGATTACGAGGCTGCCAAGGACTATGGCGTTCGCTATCCGAACCTGAAGATCGCGGTCAATATTCCTTCCTTTGACGCGCCGGCCGGCTTCGTCCTGCGCAAGGGCAACGACAAGCTCCGCAATGCGCTGAACACCGCCCTTCACGCGGCCATGCAGGACGGCACCTGGAAAACGCTTTATGAAAAGTGGTTCCCCGGCTCGCCGATGCCCGACCAGTATCTTCCCAAGAAGTAGACCGTACCCGGCCGCTGGCTCTCATGCCGGCGGCCGGATTACGCCGCCGTCCTTGATGCGGACGATGTGAATAGCGCAACCGAAAGGGGGGCGAATGAACTGGCTCGAAAACCTGCGGCGCAGTTTCCTCGACTGGCAGGCCATGGCGGACGTGCTGCCCAGCATGATCACCATCGGATTGAAGAACACGTTGATCCTCGCCGCCGCGTCGACGGTGCTGGGTGTCATCCTCGGCATGATCCTGGCGGTCATGGGCATCTCGCAATCGCGCTGGCTGCGCATTCCGGCGCGGGTCTACACGGATATATTCCGTGGGCTGCCGGCGATCGTCACCATCCTGCTGATAGGCCAGGGCTTTGCCCGCATCGGCCGTGAAATCTTCGGCCCTTCGCCCTTTCCGCTCGGCATTCTTGCGCTGAGCCTGATCGCCGGCGCCTATATCGGCGAAATCTTCCGCTCGGGCATCCAGAGCGTCGAGCGCGGGCAGATGGAGGCCTGCAGGGCGCTCAGCATGAGCTACGGCCAAGGCATGCGCCTGATCGTGATCCCGCAAGGCATCCGCCGCGTCTTGCCGGCCCTCGTCAACCAGTTCATCGGCAACGTCAAGGATTCAAGCCTTGTCTACTTCCTCGGTCTGCTCGCCTCGGAGCGCGAGATCTTCCGTGTCGGTCAGGACCAGGCAGTGGTCACCGGAAATCTCTCGCCATTGCTTCTGGCCGGCGTGTTCTATCTCGTCATCACCGTGCCGTTGACCCATGTGGTCAACTACATCGACAACTCGCTGCGGGTCGGAAAGCAAAAGGCAGGCCTCGTCATCAGCGGCCTGGCCGAAGTGAGCGAACTGGAGGGCGCCACCGGCAGTGCACTTTCGGAGGCCGGCTCTGATGCCCGCTCAGCGCTGCCCCGCTTCAAGGGCGGCAGTCTCGCCATTACCGATCTCGACATGGCCTATGGCGACCTCGATGTTCTCAAAGGCGTCAGCCTGGCAGTCAAGCCTGGCACGGTCACATGCGTGATCGGCCCATCAGGTTCGGGCAAGTCGACCCTGCTGCGCTGCCTCAACCGCCTGGTCGAGCCCAAGGGCGGTGAGGTGTTGCTCGATGGTGCGAGCATCCTGGCGATGAAGCCTGAAAAACTGCGCCGGCGTGTCGGCATGGTTTTCCAGCAGTTCAATCTGTTTCCCGACCACACCGCGCTCGAAAACGTCATGCTGTCGCTGACCAAGGTAAAGGGGCTCCCTGTACAGGAAGCTGAGCGCATCGCCGAGGCGCGCCTTGCCGACGTCGGGCTTGCGACCCGCAAACACCATCGTCCAGGGAGCCTTTCCGGTGGCCAGCAGCAGCGTGTGGCAATCGCTCGTGCATTGGCGATGGACCCGGAGGTCATCTTGTTCGATGAGGTAACGAGCGCACTCGATCCAGAACTGGTGAAGGGTGTGCTCAACCTCATGGCGGATCTCGGCCGGCGCGGCATGACAATGGTCGTGGTGACGCATGAAATGGGCTTCGCCCGCAAGGTCGCCGATCAGGTCGTCTTCATGGATGAAGGCCGCATCATCGAGGCCGGCACGCCTGCCGCGATTTTCGACACGCCGAAAAGCCCGCGTCTGAAGCACTTCCTTGCCGAAGTGCTTTGATCACGCATGAGCCCTTCAAGACGGCCGCCCAAACCAACCTCCACCAGTGAAAGATATCTCATGGCTGCATCACATCAGGTTTCCAAGGTCGTTGTTGTCGGCGGCGGCATTTTTGGCGTCTCCTCGGCCGTTCATCTTGCAAGGCTCGGCATCGAGACCGTGCTGGTCAATGATGGACCGCTCGCCAAGGGAGCTTCCGGCCGCTCGCTCGCCTGGATCAATTCGGCGCGCAGGCGCTCGGCTGAATATCATCGCCTGCGCATGATCGGTATCGACCGCTACCGCAGTTTGTCGGCGCGATGCCCGGATGCCGCCTGGCTGCGTTTCGACGGTGGCCTGACGTGGGATGCGGACGATGCCTCAAACGAGATCGCCGATGTCTTCGCTCACGAAAAACGTCTCGGCTATGATGCGCAGCATCTGTCCGCGGACGCCATAAGGTTGGTCACGCCGGGTGTCTGCGCAAGCGCTGTCACGCCTCAAGGCGCGATCTTCAACGCGGGCGAGGGCTGGGTCGACCTGCCGTCGCTGATCGAAATATTGATCGCGGAATTCGTGGAGCGGGGCGGCCAGGTGGTCACCGAGGCCGGAAGCGCTACCGTCACCGTCGCCAACGGCCGCGCCACCGGCGTCACCACCACCAGCGGGATCAGCTTCGCCGCCAACGCGGTGCTTCTGGCGACCGGTGCGGATGTGCCGCGAATGGTCGCCGTGGCCGGTCAGCGTATTGCCGATGGGACACCAATCGCGCTGCTGGTCAGGACCAAGCCAGTCGACTTGCCTCTACGCGCCGTGCTCAACACGCCGCGCGTCGCCATCCGGCCGACGCCTGATGGCGCCCTCGCGCTCGATTCTGCCTGGTCGGAAGAAGAGGTGGTAGTCAATCCGGACGGGACTTATCGCGTAAAAGCATCGACCATCCAAGGGCTTCTCGACGAAGCGTCGAATGTTCTCGACGGTCATCCGAAATTGGAATTGGAGAGCTACGGTGTCGGGCCCAAGCCGATCCCCGGAGACGGCGAGCCGGTCTTCGGCCAGTTGCGGGAGATCGAGGGGTATTACGTCGCCTTCAGCCACAGCGGCGCAACACTTGGCTTGATTGCCGGCGAACTGCTTGCAACCGAGATCGCCACCGGAACAGAGCACCCACTCCTTGCAAGCTTTCGACCGTCTCGATTTTCACTTTAGCCTGCCAATTCGCCTCGGAATGGGATGTAATGTGGCATGCCTGGAGTTTCGCTAGCCGAGACGGCGGCCGCCTGGCCGCTTACGCGCACCTGACAAGCCAACTTGTTCCGGAACATTTTCTCCACGTTGAAGTTGGACAGCGCCAGGACCGTCGTTCGTCCAAGCTCAACCAGCGCTGAGAAATTCCATGACCAACCAACACCCCAAGACTAAACAGCCCTCGGACAAGGATCTGCGAGACAACCCGGGAATCGGCACCTCGAAGGGCGCGGTCAAGGGCGGCGATATGCTCGACGAGAACGATGCTCTCGATGGGGACAATACGTTCGAAGGCGATGTCGAGAACGATGTCACGCCTCAGGGCGGCATCAATCCTGACCAGACCGGACGCACGAACAAGTAGGAGGCGCCTTGCCATGGCCGGCCGGAAGACCCACGAGCAGCAGCTGCGCATCATCGAAAAGCGCGAGAACACCAGCAATGCCGGCGACGATTTCAATGCCGAGGATGAGCTGAAGAGAACCAAGCAGGAGCGCGAGGCGCGGCAAGGCGGCGCCAATCTGCGCGACGAGGGCGTGGAATTGACCGACAAGGATGATCGCCAGATGATCCGCGGCGAAAACCAGGAGAGCGAGCACCACAAGCGCAGGCAGGACGACTAAGCCTGTCGTCTTTAAGGCTATCGAGGAGCCATGCCAGACTACCGGCACGCCAGGCACCGCATGGTCGAGGCGCACATCGCCCGCCGCGGTGTGCGCGACGAACGAGTCCTTTCGCCACTGAGGCGGAATCCCGCGCGAGAAATCGTCGACGAGGGGTGCGAGGAGTTCGCCTATGGGGACGGTCCGGGCGGCGTTGCGCTCTGGCTATAGGGACCTGCGAAGACGCGACCTGAACATCGGCCAGCTCTGCCGCGAGAGCTTTTGGCGATCAGACAGCCTCGGCCACTACATGCAATCCTCGGCCTCGCAGCAGTTCGATGCCTTCGTCTGTTCGATCGCACCTCGCCTGTTCAGCCGCTGCCTGCCGAACAGCGCCTCATCGGGTGGTACTGAGACCTTTGCCTTCGGCACCTGACTAGGCGGCCTTGCCTTCGGGCACGGAACATCTCACCGACTTTCTGGTTAGGCAGGCCGGATGAAGGGAGCTTTGCGCATGGCCACTAATTTGGAAGACGGCAAGATGCTTGGCGGCAATCGCGGCGGCGACAAGGACCAGCGTAAGACTGACAAGACCGCGAACAAGAGCAGCCAGGCGGCGGGATCCGCATCGCGGTAGGACTGAGACATGCCGACCGCCGCGGACATCCTCATCGAGACGCTGATCGACTGGAACGTCGATATCATCTTTGGCCTGCCGGGCGACGGCATCAATGGCATCATGGAGGCGCTGCGCAGGCGGCAGGACCGTATCCGCTTCATTCAGGTGCGGCACGAGGAATCCGCGGCGTTCATGGCGTGCGCCTACTCAAAATGGACAGGCAAGCTCGGTGTCTGCCTCGCAACTTCCGGCCCTGGCGGCACACACCTCCTGACGGGACTCTACGATGCCAAGCTCGACCAAGCGCCGGTGCTCGCCATTACCGGCATGCAGTTCCACGACCTCATCGAGACCTTCACCCAGCAGGATGTCGACTTGACGCGCGTCTTCAGCGATGTCGCCGTCTTCAACGCGCAGGTCTCCGACGCGGCGCATATGGAAAGCCTGGCCGGTCTCGCCTGCAGGTCGGCGCTGGCAAGTCGCGGTGTTGCGCATCTGTCGATCGCCAGCGATGTGCAGGAGCACACGCTCGACCAGGCCAAGCGCTCGAAGCGCAACAAACCGTCGCATACGCCGGATCGTTGGTTCGAAGGAAGTAGGCTTCCCGACGAAGAACAACTTGCGAAAGCCGCCGAGATCCTGAACGGCGCGACGAAGGTCGCGATCCTCGCCGGTCGGGGCGCGCTTGGTGCCAGGCACGAGTTGGAAGAGACGGCGGAGCTGGTTGGTGCCCCCGTCGCAAAGGCCTTGCTCGGTAAGGCTGCCTTGCCCGACGATCACCCGCTGACGACTGGCGGCATCGGAATTCTCGGCACGCTGCCGTCGCAGGAAATCATGGAGGAATGTGACGCGCTGCTCGTCGTCGGCTCGACCTTTCCCTACATCGAATACTACCCGAAGCCGGGACAGGCGCGCGGGGTGCAGATCGAGCGCGACCCGCAGCGCATCGGCCTGCGCTATCCCGTTGAGGCCGGCCTTGCCGGCGATGCCGCCGTGACGCTGCGATTGCTGAACAGGCGCCTGAAGCGCAAGGATGATCGCAGCTTCCTCGAGAAGGCGCAGGCGGGCATGCGACGCTGGCGCGAGATGATGGCGCAGTCGGAGCAAAAGGCCGCCACTTCGCTCAAGCCCCAGGTGGTTACACGCGCATTTGGGAAACGATTGCCCGATGATGCGATCCTGGTTGCCGATTCCGGCCAGAACACCGAGATGGCGGCCCGCCATATCGAGCTGCGTGACGGGCAGGCCTTCGGCGTCTCGGGCGCGCTGGCCTCGATGGCATGCGGACTGCCCTATGCGATCGCCGCGGGCCTGGCCTTTCCCGGCCGGCCGGTCTTCGCGGTCGTCGGCGACGGCGGTCTCGCGATGCAACTCGGCGAGTTCTCGACGGCAGTTCGGTACCGGGTCCCACTCAAGGTGCTCGTGCTCAAGAACGGCATGCTCAATCAGATCGCCTGGGAGCAGATGATGTTCCTCGGTAACCCGCAATTCGCCTGCGAACTCCAGCCCATCGACTTCGCCATGGCCGCCGAAGCCATGGGCGGCATCGGCTACAGCGTCTCTCGCGCCGAGGAGGTGGAAGGCGTTCTCGACGCTGCCCTGGCTGCTGAGGGTCCGGTGGTCATCGAGGCCGTGGTCGATCCGTACGAACCGATGATGCCACCGAAGATGCCACCGGATTATGCGAGAAATTTCCGCAAGGCGCTACCGGATACCCCCGGACGCGCGGAAATCGAGGCGAATGTGGCGCAAGAGCCGCTGAGGTCGATGATTACCGCCGGCGACAAAGACTGACCACACGCAAGAAGGAGCACGAGTTGAACAAGACCGACAGCGGCACCGCAAATCGCAGTTCGCCGGACCTCATGGGCGGCGACCAAGCGTGCAAGGCCGAGGAATGGGGCGGTGGCTCGAAAGCCGCCAAGGGACCGATCACGGAACCGGATCGACACAACCGCGACTCCAGCCAAAAAAGGACCTGACATGCAGGATGCCCAGCAGAAATATCCTCAGCCGCCGCTTCCCGAACAGCAGCAGGACATGCCCGGCTACACCGACGAGATGGATCCACGGCCCGACCACGGAGAGGAGAGCTATCGCGGCAGCGGTAAGCTGACGGACCGCGTCGCGCTGATCACCGGCGCGGACTCGGGCATCGGCCGGGCGGTGGCTATCGCGTTTGCACGCGAAGGCGCCGACGTCATCATCTCCTACCTTGAAGAGGACGAAGATGCGCAGGAGACGGCGCGCTTGGTCGAGGAAGCGGGGCGCAAGGCGGTGCTCGCACGCGGCGACATCTCGGACGAAATCTTCGCGCGGTCGCTTGTGCAGCGAGCTATCGATGAATGCGGGCGCCTGGACATCCTCGTCAACAATGCAGCCCACCAGGCGTCGTTCGAGAAGCTGGAGGACATCAGCGCGGAGGAATGGGATCTCACCTTTCGCACCAATGTCTATGCGATGTTCTATCTGTCCCAGGAAGCAGTGAAGCACATGGAACCCGGCTCGACCATCATCAACACATCCTCGATCAACGCGACCAGTCCATCGCCGGCACTGCTTGCCTACGCCACTACCAAAGGAGCGATCGCCAACTTCACCGCCGGACTAGCAGGACTGGTAGCTGAACGCGGCATTCGGGTAAACGCGGTCGCTCCCGGGCCGATTTGGACGCCGCTGATCCCGTCGACAATGCCCTCTGAGAAGGTCAAGGAGTTCGGCAAGAACACGCCGCTCAAGCGTCCCGGGCAACCGGCAGAGCTTGCAGCGACCTATGTGCTGCTTGCCTCGGAAGGATCGAGCTACACCACCGGCGCACTCTACGAGGTCACCGGCGGACGGCCGATGCTTTGAGCGAGCGTACCTGCCAGCTCCACGGCGCCCACTCCCCGTAGCACACCGACATGTGGCGAGGCTCATGCCGATCAGGATCGCGGACAACCGCCACGTCCGCAAACTGGTCGAGGCGGATGCCGAAGCCTCCCACCAGACCCTGAACCGGAGGTTGGTAGACGGGAAGCTGACTTCATTCCGGGTTCAACCGGAGCGTCAGCTTTCGGGGAGGGGCAAACGCTGGGTGAATGTCCCCGATAGGCGCATTGCAGCCATGCCGCCGTCGCGTTGTGAGACTGATTTGGCGACCAGCAAAACAGCAGCCTCTACGACTCGTCCCTCTCATCGCGCAAATTAGACACAACGCGGCGGTTCTGCGACCTGCAGGCGGAGTCGGGGCAGTCGCGGACCAGCCTGTCCTTGCCGTAGCCCTTGGCCCACATGCGGTTCCGGTCTATGCCGCCGGCGGCGAGGTAGTCCATCACCGCATCGGCGCGCTGCTGTGACAGCGCCGTTTCGCTTGCGCCGGGATCGTCGGCGAAACCCTGCAGCTTGAGCAGCCAGCGCGGATGCTTTGTCAACCAGGCGATCTGGGTGTCGAGGGTGGCCTTGGCGACAGAATCGAGCGCGGCCGAACCTTTCGTGAAGTAGGTGCGGCGGCCGACATTGAGGATAAAATCCTCCTCGCTGCCCGGCTGCACGTTCTGGAAGCCGGCAATCTCGGCGTTGGTGACGTCGGGCGTCGACGGGGCCAGCGTGTTGCTGGTCGAGCAGGATGCGGCCACAACCAGCAGGCCGGCGGCGAGCAGCCGGCGCGTGTTTTCAATCATGCGGTTCATGATGCGCCAATCATTCGACAGTGGTGGAAGCGGGCGCCTGGTCGGCGATGTGCGGCAGGACCTCCACCGCGGTGCCGATCGGGCACCGCTGGTAGAGGTCGATGATGTCTTCGGGGAACATGCGGATGCAGCCGCTGGAAGCGTCGGTGCCGATGCTCCATGGCTCCAGCGTGCCATGCAGGCGGTAGCCGATGTCGGCGCCGTCGCGGTACAGATAGAGCGCGCGCGGCCCGAGCGGATTGTTGGACGCGCCGCCTGCGATCATGGGCGGCAGGTCCGGTTTGCGCTCACGCATTTCGGGGGGCGGGACCCATTGCGGCCACAGCGCGCGGCGATCGATCGTCGCGCGGCCGTACCATTTGAAGCCTTCCTTGCCGACGCCGACGCCGTAGCGGATGGCAGTCTTGTTTTCCATGATGAGGTAGAGGAAGTGGTGGCGGGTATCGACCACGACGGTGCCGACCGGCTCGCTGCTGAAATACTTGACGATCTGGCGATGCCATCTCTTGTCGATCTTGGCGAAGTTGGTCTTGCGATAGACGAAATCGTTATCGCTGGCGGTACCGGCGAAAAAGGATTTTGCCCCCGCGGCTTGAACAATATTGCTGGTTCCACCGACCGCGACCAGCGCCAGACCGCCGAGCACGACACCCCTGCGTGATAAAACCATCGGCAATCCCCCATGCCTTAAGCCTGGCGAACCATAGTTGAGAATGATTCCGGCTCAAAGTGGAAAATGCTGCAGTGGGTGGGCCGCAAGCGGTCTGTCCGCTTGACGGCAAAATAGCGGCTGCCCGCCGGCTCACGCCGGCGGGCTTTTTTGTGCGGACGGGAACATTCTCGCTCCAAGGGTGTTTTGTCACACCCGGCTCGTTCTTCATCGGTCGTGCCGGTGACCAAGATGTCCCCTCATTCATCATGGTCGGCCCGCGCAGCCTTGACCGCACGCGCGGGCCATCCCATCACAAGGCCCGCTGGCTCACGCTGGCGGGTTTTTCCGCGTCCATGCGCCGACACTCATCTTCGCATGCCTGTCACAACGAGCCAGGCGGATTCCAGTATCCGCACGCGGCGAGGAGGACTTGCGACATGCCTCGCTGCGGGATTTTCGCGATGAGTCTACCTGGCTCCCGCTGAACGCCATGGCCTGACCACCGGGCGCGTTGGACGACCTTCAAGTCGAAAAAGCCCGCGGCAATCGCACCTTAGGCGAAGAGGCTTTGCTTTGTTGATGCAGTTGTCATCGCATCAATCGTGGGTAGCAACGCGGTTGTTGCGTGTTGTTGGAGAGATGGGGTTTCCCGAAAAGAATGAACATGCGCAGACAAAAGAAGCGAGCAGGATGGCCGTGAGTACATCTGCCAAATATCTATTACCTCATATGCGCTCGCTCCTCGGAAGGCGATCCCGCCACCCTCTCGACAGTGAAGATGGCGGGATCTCAACCGGCGACAAGGGACTTCGATCGACGGTGGGTTTCCAATTCGGCGTCCGGCTGCGTGTTCCGCCGTTCGGGCTTCTTCCAACCGCAATCAGACGCAAGTCCTATCCCATAAGACTGATGGCCAAATTCGGAACATCCGCTGAAGCATTGCGTTCGGCAGCGTGAAACCCCAAGGCAAAGGATGACTAATCATGTCGAATTGCGAGACTGCAAAATCACATTCGTTAGGAAATCGCGTGGCTGATCTCACAGCCAAGATGCGTGAAGCGCAGATTGACGCGGGTGAAATGATGGCCTTCCACAAGGTTGCAACTATGTTGGAGGACAGCCAAGGACGTATCAATGGCGACGACTTGATCGCCGCATCCTTCGTTCTGCTGGAAGACCGAGCGCCCGAGTGACCTTGCGTTGGTCGGCTTCGATCGTTCCTCGATCAGCAATGCGAAGCCTTTTTTGTCACGGCTGGCGTCTCGCGGGACTGCGGGAATAGCTCAAGCCTAAAGGGTGCTGGCCGGGCGCCTAACAGCCAAGAGACACCGCTTCGGAATCGGCCGCCACGCGCCCGCTTTGTCCGAGGGAGGGCATTCCCTTTGAAGACAGCTACGGCGTGTCCTCGCTATCAGTGCCATGCATGCTGGAGCCATGCATGAAGGACTGGATCTCGTTCACATCGATCTTGCCATCACCATTCTCGTCAACGCTACTGAACATCCTGCCCACCGCGCGTTGAACCTCGTCCTCGGACACCGATCCGTCGCCATCGGTGTCCAACAGCCCGAACATCAGTCGCATGCCGGCACCGCGCATCATCTGATGATGCCAGCGTCCAGCCATTCTGTGTCCACGATCGCGGTCACCGTGGTTCTGCCAACGGTCGCCATCTTCATCGTGGCGGTCAGCATCCTCGTTGCGATCGCCTTGATAGTTGCGACTATCTTCCTCGCGGAAACCCTCTTCGGAACCGCGATCCTGCTGCAGTCGGTCACGGACAGCTTGCTCAACCATCTGGCGGATCATTTCGCGTGTTGGTCCATCCGCTTGTCCGGTCGCATCCGGCAACTGTCCGGCGGTCGGCGGTTCGGTTGCCGGAGCGGGTGCAGGTGTCGAGGGTGATGGTGTTCCGCTTGTCTGGGCGAGTGCGGGGGAGGTCAGGGCAATGAAAACGGCGGCCGCGGCCGTCGTGCTGTGTGGAAATCTCATGGCATGCTCCATCAGTGCTTTCGCTTGAAGGCCAAACTGGAGCTCGATGTGATTGTTCCCCGAAGGGATCAGGTCACGGCGAAGTTACTGAGGCATGCCCCCGTCTGAGGTAGATCAGGGTCTTCGCCAGGGAATAATTCGGCTCCTCTTCCCTAGGCACAAGAGGAACCGGCGCCCATTTTTGCGGGCAATGAACGTTGGACATTCGGCCTCGCCAATTTTCTGCCAGTCGATCATACCGACGCACCAATTCCCTCTGCGTCCTCTCCTTTCGTGGGACGGAAGCCGTTTCGACCGCACGCCGTCAATCGCGAATCCCGCGTCCATATGCTGCGCGGCCATGATGCATATTTTTTATGTCACGGACCTCTGTCCGTCTCGACACCATGTTAGCCAGCGCTAAATCAGAGCAATGCGACGCCTCCTGCTGGGACTTACAGTTTTTCTCTTTTGGACCACGTTGCTTCAGGCCGAGGCGTGGCAGCCCTTCGGCGTCCGACAGCTTGGCTTTAGTTTCGATATTCCTCCGAATTTCGTCCTGACCCAGAATTCGGAGCAGGGCGCGGCTTTTCAGGGCCCAAGAGACGCGTTTCTGGTCGTTTGGGGCGCGCGACTGGGCAAAGCAAGTTTTCGCGCCGAGATCGAACATCGCATGATCGAGGACGAAAAGGCCGGTTGGCGACTGACCTATCGGCGCCTAGCCCCGAAATGGGCCAGCTACTCCGGGGTCAAGAATGGCGAGATTCGCTACGTCCGTGCAATTATGGTCTGCAACCAGCGTGCCGCGCTTTTCACAATGAATTATCGGAAATCCGAAAAGAAACCGTATGACCCTGTTGTTGTGCGCATGGTCCGGTCCCTGAGAGCGGAAGGATGTTAGCCAGCAAAGAGCGAGGTTGCCGTACTGTGCTTCCCTCGGCTAAGGGCCAGTGGTCAACCCGGCTCCCCAATAGCCTCGCCCAGTCACATGAAAGCAGGCACCGGCAGATATGCAGCCGAACGTTCTCACGCTGGCTCAGCCGCTCAAAGCCCATCACCGAAAAGCTGCTTAGTGCGGTCGCCAGCTAGAGCTACCACTGAGCCATTCCCGCTGCGGCTGGGTAGCGCCTCAGTTCCGTACGCGTTCATACCAAGAACGGGCGGGGCGAACGTTCTGATAGAGCTACGGCTGTAGAAGCGCGCCGCCAAACTGCGCCCACAAGCGCTCGCACTCTCTCGCCCTTAGGCTCGGGGTACCGGGCGCGCCATAGAAGACCATGGCGCCGCGAATGTCGTATCCAAGCACCGAGGCGTTGGCCACGAACTGGATGGCTCTTCCCAAGCTGGTGATGCCGATGTCGACCTCAGCTTTGTTGGTGAGGTCGACCACGCCTACTATTTCCGCATTGGCGCTCCTGCCCGCCAAAACGGCCGTCGACATCGCATCATGCACGGCAAGAAGCATTTCGGTGAGTTGCCCGGTGGAAGGGCTCTACAAACGCTTAAACGTCAGGTTTGTTCCCAACTGGCCCTGGCGGCTTTCCGACGACCAAGAATGCGACTGCGATTACGCGTATCAATAGAATCACTGCGAACAGGATTGCCATGATTTCCGCACTGTGTCGGATCACTCCGCGGCGAAGAAAACCCCGCAACATATCTCAGATAGCGGCGGGTGTTCGGCTGTAAGAACCAAACTGGGTCCCGCGGCCTCTCATGTGCGCGTAGGTGACATCGTCTGCTGGACCGAACGGTCAAGCCGAAGAGCCCAGTTCCTCTCGGCATCGAGCAGTTCATTCTGCTCAATCAAGCCGTTCATAAACAGCCTGAGTATATGCGCAGCTATGCGCTCTCCGTTCTGCGAAGCAAGAGGTAGGGCGCGCTCTTTGCAGACCGTGTGACAAACCTGGGCGAGCATCTCAATCTCGCTTGGCCCCAAAAACCGACCCGGATACAACATACCGTTTTCCTGTTGGAGAGTTGGAATGGCTATCCATTACGCAGGGTCACCGGCAGCCACAATCAACTATGATAGTGAGATGTCGAGTCCCGGTGGAAAAAACAGTGAAGTCCCAAAAGTGGTCGCGCTTGTCTCCGATTGACAGATGCCTCGACGCTACACCGACCAGCGCTACCGCACCCGCTTCATCGACGCGGCTTTGCAAAGGCCTATGACCAGTTCGCTACCAGCTGCCGGACCGCCCAGGCGAGCATGCCGCCGGCCCTCCCGAAGCGCGATGTGGATGAGGCAGCCTTTTCCGTATACATCCAGTTGTTACGTTGCGCATCTGCTTCGGTTCGAAAACTCGCCGCGGGCCTGGCGTGCTCGCGTGTCCGGGCCGAAACAGCCCACATGTTGATAACGACATCGATGAGGCTGCCGCCGACCTCGTTGGCATAGGATGCTTCCCGGCATGGGCATCGACCAATGCCCCGGGCCGACCAGCACGAACCTGCGGGGGCTTTCCCGGAACAAAGCGTCGACGATCCGGTTCGGCAGGAAGCGGCCAAAATTCATGCCATCGGAGATGCCGAGGCAGATGACAGATGAAAGGGAAGCTGAAGATGACGAAGTCTCGCGACCGCACCGTTCCCGGCGACGGCAAGATCGAAACCGGCCCGAACACATCTCCGCAACAGGATCCGGCAGAGGGGTCGCGCGAGACAATCGATCGCGAACTCGAGCGGACAGACGACGATAATAATTCCGACGAAGCGGAACGCTTGCGCCGAGACCTGCGGAAAGGGGTGGCGGAAGAGACCGAGCTTCCCGAACGCGGCTCGGCCTGAGGATCGCCGGAACCTTGCCAAGGCAAGAGACATGGAAGGCTCGACGCCGGTCGGATCGCTGCTTGCTTCGTGCCTTTAACGCACCGGCCACACAACCCATGCGCGGCGGTGACCCAGGAGACGGCGAGAACGGCCGCGCGACGGTCCACTCTGTTCCAGCAAACTCGGCTCGCCGAGAGCTACCACCTCTGGCGTTAGGGCCTGACGAGATGCCACCTGTCCAGGTCGCATGGCGCCAGGGGTTCGGCAATCTCTATCAGGCTGCGCCGGCCTCCTGGCTGCGCTGCGAGCGGGCACGGTCGCGGGCTGCGGCAGTGCCTCCGGGAAAGCCGCTTCGATCGCTGTAGTCGCGTGGCTTGGTCCCGCTCCGAGAGTGGCGCGCGGTCACGCTTTTCGCAGCGATGATGTCGAGCAATGTGATGCCGGCGACCATGGCAAGCGCAAGGCCTACATTATCGCGCTTTGGGTTGCCAGGCCGATACGCTGTCAGCAATGTCGCGATATCCAGGCCGTCGCCGGCCACCCGGCTCCACAGCCCAGCTTGCTTGTCCACTGAAAGCGAGAGTATGCCGCTGCTTATTTCCCGCGCCCCATAAGCGCGGATCAGATCTTCCTTGCCGCGCATGCCGAGCGCGCCGGCAATCCGCTCGGCGCCAACCAGCTCGGCGACGCCAAGCGCGATGCTGAACCAGCCGAGCTTGCGGGCAAGGCCATCGGATGCCCCGACCGCACTCTGCCCAGTCTTCAGCACTTTGGGATCGCCAGGCGATCGGGTGATGTTGGTAAGTTTGGCAATCACGTTCATGACGATTTCCCTACGGTTTCAATACAACCTTGATGCAGCTGTCCTGCTTGTCGCGAAACACCTTGTACATCTCGGGTCCCTGCTCGAGCCCCACGGTATGGGTGATGACGAAGGATGGGTCGATCTGGCCATCTTCGATGCGGCGCAACAGATCCTCGGTCCAACGGTTGACATGGGTCTGCCCCATTCGGAAGGTGAGCCCCTTGTTCATTGCCTGTCCCATCGGAATCTTGTCGACCAGCCCGCTGTAGACGCCGGGGATCGAGATCACGCCGGCCGGCCGGCAGACATAGATCATCTCACGCAGAACGTGCGGTCGATCATTTTCCATCAGCATCAACTGCTTTGCGCGATCGTAGACGGTATCGGGCTGGGCCAGCGAGACGTGGCTTTCCATGCCGACGCAATCGATGCACTTCTCCGGGCCCTTTCCGCCGGTGAGTTCCCGCAGTCGTTCGACGACACTTTCCTCGGCGAAATTGATGGCGATGGCGCCGCCGGCCGCGGCCATGGAAAGCCGTTCCGGCAGGCAATCGATCGCCACCACCTGTTTCGCGCCGAGCAGCAGGGCGCTGCGTATGGCCATCTGCCCGACTGGGCCGCAGCCCCACACCGCAACCGTATCGTTGGGCTCAATGTCGCACTGTGCCGCCGCCTGCCATCCGGTAGGAAAAATATCGCCGAGGAAGAGAACCTGCTCGTCGGTAAGGCTGTCAGGCACCTTTACGTGCGTGGCATCGGCGAACGGCACACGCATGTATTCCGCCTGTCCCCCGGGATAGCCGCCGGTCAAATGAGTGTAGCCGAACAGACCCGCGGTGGTGTGCCCGAACACCTTGTCACCGAGATTCTTCTTGCGGTTTGTGCGTTCGCAAACCGAAAAGTTCTGTCGCTTGCACTGGTCGCACTCACCGCAGATTATGGTGAACGGCACGACGATGCGGTCTCCCTCCTTCAGAGCGCCGTTGACGCCCTTGCCGACCTCGACGACCTCTCCCATCATCTCGTGGCCCATGATGTCGCCGGGCAGCATGGCTGGCACATAGTTGTGGTAGAGGTGAAGGTCGGAGCCGCATATCGCACAACTCGTCACCTTGATGATCGCGTCACGTTCATCCTCAATTCCCGGGTCCGAAACCTGATCGCAGCGTATGTCTTCCTTGCCGTGCCAGACCAACGCTCGCATAGCTTGCTCCTATTTTCGCAAGATCTGTGGGTAGGGACCTCGCGCCTGTCCTAAGCGGGCCGATGCCTGGTTGGATCGACTGTGCCGCTGCTTGTCGAACCACAGGGGCGGACCGATGTTCCGGGAGCTCGAGAGAATTTTTGGGCCATTCCAGACCTGCACCTTGGAAGGATCTGTCGCGGGCACCAGCGGCCTTCCCAGGCGCGTCGGGGCACGAACCGCTGGAGCCCGAGCCACGAATGGACGTACTCAAGTGTACCAAAGAAGGTTCCGTCCGCAGGTGTCCTTCGCGGCGGCTGATACCCCATCTGCTCGATTCTCGCGGGCCATAACCGGCATTCTCTTCCTCGCCCGCACAGGGTCGGCCGAAGCAGCGCTGTGACCGGAGCAGGTAGGAGATGCCGCTCACCGGCGGGCGCGCAGTCCGACCCCGACGCGATCGACATGAGGTGGATGGGCGCCATCGCGACGGCGGCTCTAGCGGAGTATTTCGCAGAAATACAATGATTAGCGGGCAGGGCAGAGTGCTAGCCGTGCGCAGCGATGAACATGGCGACGGCCGACCGGCAATAGGATTCGATTTCGTTGTCGTCCGCCGCTCTCGCCTGATCGAAGCGTGCGATAATCAAAAGATCGGATCCTTTGAAAAGCGCGGCAAACAAGCGGGCGGACCGGAGAGGATCGGGCACGTTCAGAACCGCCTTCGCGTGCAACTGACGCAACAGGACCTCGATTTGGGCGATGACATGGGCGGGGCCGGCTTCGAAATGGAGCTTGCTTAACGACCTTGGATTCGTCTGGTCGGCCATGACCATGGCTTCGAAACTGCGGACGTCTGATCTCAACAGCGTGCGAAGCAGGGACGATCCCACCGCCATGAGCTGATCTTCGACCGAACCGCCGACGCCTTCAAGAAGGGCCTGTGGCGCAAACAACTGATGGCAGCCGGCCGCCATCGCCGCGCTGAACAGCGCCTCCTTGTTCTCGAAGTGCCGATAGATGCTGAGTTTGGATATCTTCGCCCGCTGGGCGACCTTGTCCAATGTGGTCGCTTGAAAACCCAATTCCACAAAGAGTTCGGACGCAGCGTCGAGTATCCTTTGGCCAAGCGCCTCGTTGGCGGGCCGGCCGCGCCGGCCCTGGCTATTTTCGGTCACGACAATTCCAGTCCTTGACAGTATCCTAATTCTTGGATTACGATACCATGTAGTTTCTGAAATGCGCAAGCCGATGGGTAGGTTTCAACCAGGTCCAACCAGCCCCTCATCCACAACACGGAGCCCATTATGGATGACGTCATCATCATCGGCGGCAGCTTTGCCGGTCTCGCCGGTGCCCTGCAACTCGGCCGTGCCCGCCGTAAGGTCACCGTTCTCGATACCGGCCTGCCGCGCAACCGCTTCGCCGGCCACTCGCATGGCCTGCTCGGCTACGATCACAAGCCACCGCTGGACATCCTGGCCGAGGCGCGGCGGCAGCTGGCGCGCTATCCCACGATCAAGCTGGTCAATGCCCGGGCCGACAGCCTGTCCGGCGCCATCGACGATTTCTCCGTCCTCACTGGCGATGGCGGAAGCCTCGGCGCGCGCCGCCTGATCCTGAGCTATGGCGTCGCCGACCAGATGCCTGATGTTCCGGGCTTTGCCGAAGGTTGGGGCACGTCCATCGTGCCCTGCCCCTATTGCGACGGCTTTGAAGTCGCCGGCCAGCATTGGGGCCTCGTCTGGTCCGGCCCACAGTCGATGAATCAGGTCAGGCTGTTCCACGATTGGACCGACAGGTTGACGGTCTTTGCCGATGGTCACGACATTCCGCCCGATATCCGGGCCGGTCTGGCGCGCCGCAACATACCTGTCGTCGACGGCCGGATCAGCGAGATCGCCCATCACGGGGGGCATAACGCCACCGTCAAGCTCGATACCGGCCCCAAGGTCGCGGTCGACATCCTGTTCGCGCATCCGCGCAACAAGCCGTCCGCAAGCCTGCATGAATCACTGGGCCTCGCCACGGTCGATACGCCCCTTGGCGTAATCCTCAAGGTCGACGAGCGCCGCGAAACCAGCATGCCCGGCATCTACGCCGCGGGCGACCTCGCCAACCCCCTCACGCCGCCATCGGTCACCCTGGCAATATCGCACGGCGCGATGGCGGGCATCTTCGCCCAGCAGTCGATGCTGGTGTGAGAGCGCAGATTCCCTTCTCCGGGGTGCCGCGGGCTATCGTATTCTGAAGGTTGCGGGCCGGTGTTGCGGAACGTCGGCCCGCTCTCCCCTGAGGGGCGTCTTTGGCCGGCCAGCCTTGAGAACTCAACTGGGCTGCCTGCATGACGGCGATCGCCGACATCGGTTATCAAGCTCAATCACGCTGGAAAGCATGAACCACGTCGACGTCGACATCGCCGGCGGGCTTACGGTATGGGGACCGGTGGCGGAAGATTCGCCACCGCGGTCGGCACCTCGATGCTGCGACGCTACTGCGAAGAACGGTCGCGCCCAGCAGCGCTTCTGGCGGAAGTCTCAGGCGGCCACGACGCGGGCCAGCAGTGACGCGGCCTCGGTACCAGCCAAGCCAAGGTCACGGACGCTGCTCATGTGATTGGCCCCACCAAGGGTGATGCGCGAAACAGTCAGTCCCTGTGTGTCAAGGTGGTCCGTGAAGAGTGCGGCCTGGCTGTGGAACGGCGACGTTTCATCGGCGCCGACCGAGATATCTACGCCCACGGATGGATCGAAACTGTGGTCGATCGGCGAGAATCGGCGGGCCTCCTCGTCGGTGATCGCGATCTCGGCGCCAAGGAACGACATCTGCAATGGCTTCAGGTCGTAAAGGCCGCCAAGCAGCAGCGCAGCTTTGATGCCGGAAGGCCGCTCGTCACCGTCGAAAAGCATTGTTGCCAGATGGGCACCGGCGGAATGACCGCTAACGGTCAGCAGGCCGGGATTGCCGCCATGGTGTGCGATATTGTCAAATACCCATCGCTTGGCGCGGCGCACCTGGTCGACGATCCTGGCCATCCGGACGGTAGGCATCAGCGCGTAGTCGACAATGACCGCGATCGCACCTGCGTTCGTAACGGTCTCGGCGACGTAGGAATAGTCGCGCTTGGAGAACATGCGCCAATAGCCCCCGTGGATGAACATGTGCACCGGCAGGCGGTCCCGTTTGCCCTCGGGAAAGAACAGATCCATGGTTTCGGTGGCGTCAGCCCCGTAGGCGACATCGGCGACCATGGGAACGTTCGCCCTGGTCTCCTCGCTTCTGCGAACGATCTCGGCGACGATGTCGTCGAACTCGACCACATGATCGCGAATGCGAAACGGATCTTTGGCGGGATGTCCGCTCACAGGGTCACGGCGATGTACTTCGCCTCCATGAACTCGGCAACGCCATGCTTCTGGCCACCTTCGCGGCCCAGCCCGCTCTGCTTGACACCTCCGAAAGGCGCCGCCGGATCCGACATCAGGCCGCGGTTGAGCGCGATCATGCCGGACTCAATCTTCGATGCCACGCGCATCCCCCAGGCCAGGTCGCGCGTATAGATGTAGGCAGCGAGACCGTATTCGGTGTCATTGGCTTTGGCGATGACATCCGCCTCGCTGTCGAAGCGCATGATCGGCGCCACCGGACCGAATATCTCCTCGTGGAGCATGGCGGCGTCGGCCGGCACGTCCTTGAGCACCGTTGGCGGATAGAAAAAGCCTCTGCCTTCAGATACGCCGCCGCCACACAGGATTTTGGCGCCGCGGGCAACGGCGTCCTGCACAAGCCGGTCGATCTTGTGCACAGCCTTCCTGGTGATCATCGGCCCGCATTCTGTGTCTGAGTCTGTGCCCGGGCCCAGGTTGAGTGCCGCCATGCGTTTGGTCAAGCCTTCCGCGAAAGCATCATGGATGCCGGCCTGGACGTAAAGCCGGTTGGCGGCCGTGCAGGCTTCGCCGGCGTTGCGCATCTTGGCAACCATCGCACCGTCGAGGGCTGCTTCCAGGTCGGCGTCGTCGAAGACGATGAAGGGTGCGTTGCCGCCAAGCTCCATGGAACAGGAAATGACGTGCTTTGCGGCTTCGGCCAGCAGCACGCGCCCGACGCCGGTCGAGCCGGTGAAGGACAGCTTTCGCACGCGCGGATCGGCCAGCATGGCCGCCGTCACCGGTCCGGGGGTCGAGGTCGTCAGGACGTTGACGACGCCGGGCGGCACGCCGGCTTCCTCGTAGAGCGCCGCAAGCGCATAGGCCGTCAGCGGTGTCTCGCTGGCGGGCTTCAGGACCACCGTACAGCCGGCCGCCAGCGCCGGAGCGATTTTACGTGTCGCCATGGCGGCTGGGAAATTCCATGGTGTGATGAGCACGCAAATGCCGATGGGCTGGTAGTCGACAATGATCCGGTTCGCGCCCGAGGGCGCAAGGCCGAACTCGCCGTTGATGCGGACCGCTTCCTCGGCGTTCCAGCGAAAGAACTCCGCCGCATAGGCGACTTCGCCGCGCGCATCGCGCAGCGCCTTGCCGTTCTCCAGCGAGATCAGCGCGGCCAACGTCTCCGCCCGTTCCGTCATCAGTTCGAAGCAGCGTCGCAGGATTTCCGATCGCCTGCGTGGCGGGGTCTCGCGCCAGCCGGCCGCCGCCTTCGCGGCCGCGTCGACGGCGGAGGTGGCGTCGGCGAGCGTGGCGTCGGGAACCGCAGCGATCACGGCTTCGGTCGAGGGATCGACCACTTCGATCACGCGACCCTCCGATGAAGGCCGCCAGCGTCCGCCAATGTAGAGACCGTGCGAGACCGTGGCGTAGTCGAACATATCTTGATCCTCGTCGGATATGCCTGCGGCAATGTTCATTGGATGAACTCCTGGTCGGTCACATCATGGTGGCGGACATGTCGCCGTCATAGGCAGCCCTGACCAGCTGTCGCATCGCGGCAAGGTCGAACGGGCGGGGATTGTTCTTGATCAACCGGTCGATGCCCAGCGCCTGCTCAGCCGTCCAGTCGATCTTGTCTTCGGGAAGACCCAGTTCGGCCAATGTCGGTGTGATGCCGATGGCGCCAAACAGCCGGCTCACCTCACGGATGGTGGCGTGCGCCAAGGCATCGGCGCCGCCGCCCTGAAGGGAAAGGCCAAGAGCAGTGCCGACTTCCGCAATCTCCGCGGCTGCTGCGGCCAGATTGTAGGTCATCACATAGGGCAGCATGGTGGCCACTCCCAGGCCATGCGGGGTGTGGGTAAGCGCGCCGACGGGATACTGCACCGCATGGGCGGCGGCCGTTCCCGCCGTACCGAAGGCGCAACCGGCGGCCAGCGCTCCCATCATGACGTCGGCTCGCGCATCCTCGTCCGATCCGTCGCGATATGCCTTTTCGAGACTGCGGCCGAGCAGCCTGATGGCCAGAAGCGCGAAATGGTCGGTCAGAGCGCTCTTGCCGATGAACACGTGCTGTTGCGGCAAATGAGGGTCCGCGCCGCGTTTGGCCGCTGTGAAGGCCTCGATTGCGTGCGTCAGCGCGTCGGCGCCGGCGATCGCCGTCAAGGACGGTGGACAGGTCACCGTCAGATCCGGATCGCAAAGCGCCACTGCTGCGATGAGATGCGGACTGGCGATACCCACTTTCAGCGTCCGATCCGGGTCGGAGATCACGGCGACGGGGGTCACCTCGGAGCCTGTTCCAGCCGTCGTCGGCACTGCGATCACCGGAAGGGTAGGGCCGGGTACCTTGAACTCGCCATAGTAGTCCTCGAGCTTGCCGCCATGGCTGAGCAGAAGTGCAGCGCATTTGGCCATATCGAGGCAGCTGCCGCCCCCGATGCCGATCACCATGTCCGGCTTGAAATCTTTCGCTTGCGCAATGCAGGCGGCGACGCTGTCGCGCGGCACATCCGGCAGCGTTCGGTCGAAGACCAACGTCTCGATCGCCGCGTTGTGCAAGCCAGCGAGAATCTCGGCGAACTGCGACGTCGCCGCGAAGCGCTCATCGGTACAGACGAACGCGCGGCGCCCATATTTGGCGGCGATGGCAGGCAGGACATGGCGCTGGCCTTTGCCGAACAGAATCTCGCTCGGCAGGCGCGCCGCTGCAAACAAGCTCATGCACAAGATCCTGCGAAGACGGGTTGGAAGCCGACAGGCTTGGCTTCGTGCCAGAGGCCGACCTCGGCGCTGCAGGTCATGATCATGCGATGCCCTCTAATAAAATCGTATAGGATATAGGATTGAGTTTCGCGGAGCATCGTGTTAGTGGGTGGTTCTGTCAAGAGGCAAACGATGCAGAACACGGACCTGACGGTTGACAATGAAGCCCGTGCCAGGGGTCGTATCCAGCGCGCCAACAGTCTGGCCGGCGACGTTTACGAAGCAATCTTCGCGCAGCTCATGTCCTTGAGGATTGCTCCGGGATCGCGCATCACCGTCGACAATCTCGTCAAGGAATTCAACGTCTCACATACCCCCATTCGTGAAGCGCTTGGCAGGCTGGAGGGGGAAGGGCTGGTTCTGAAAACCCACCTGATCGGCTATCGCGCCGCCCCACAAATCACCCGCCGGCGCTTCGACGAACTTTACGAGCTGCGTCTATTGCTTGAACCTGCCGCCGCGGCCAAAGCCACCGCAACAATGGACGGCGAGCGCCTTGCCGCGCTGCAGGAGGCGGCTGGCGTCATGGCCCGACGGGTGGGGAAAGACGAACGCCTGCGCTATTCGAACTTCGCCCGTCAGGATGCGATCTTCCACGACAAGATCGTCGAGTTCGCCCAAAACGAACTCATTCGCGAGACACTGAATCACCAGCATACCCACTTCCATATCTTCCGGCTGATGTATCACTCCAGGGTGACCGAAGAGGCGCTCGACGAGCACGAGGCTATTCTCGCTGCCTTTGCCGCGGGCGATCCGGACGCCGCCGAAAAAGGCATGCGTGCGCACATCGAAAATTCGCGGGACAGGCTCCTGCCTGCGTTCGAGTAGCCTGGCGATGCTGCTTGCCCGAGGCACCCTCAAGCGCGGCGCGCCGCTGTTCGCCCAGCCTGCCGCCTACGAATTCTACTCCCCGTTCTGAGCCGATTTCGATACCGGGAAGGAGGCGCGCAGTGCACCTCCCCCTGAAACAAGCCGAGAGGAAAAGACATGCCAGCCAAAAAAATCCTGATGCTGACCGGTGATTTCACCGAGGAGTATGAAATCTTCGTCTATCAGCAGGCGATGGAAGCGGTGGGACACACCGTTCATGTCGTGTGCCCCGACAAAAGCGCCGGAGACATGATCAAGACGTCGCTGCACGATTTCGAGGGCGATCAGACCTACACCGAAAAGCCCGGCCACAATGCGCTGATCAACAAGACCTTCGCCGACGCCGAGAGGCAGCTGAGCCAGTACGACGCTGTCTATTGCGCCGGCGGTCGTGGCCCCGAATACATCCGCACCGACAAGCGGATACAAGCGATGGTGCGCCATTTCCACGAGGCAAAAAAGCCGATCTTCACGATCTGCCATGGCGTCCAGATTCTGATCGCGGTGGACGGCGTCGTGCGCGGCAAGAAGGTGGCGGCGCTCGCCGCTTGCGAGCCGGAGGTGACGCTTGCCGGCGGCACTTATATCGATTTGTCTCCCACCGACGCCTATGTCGATGGGACCATGGTTTCAGCCAAAGGCTGGACCGCGCTTGCGGCATTCATCCGTGAATGCCTGAAGGTGCTGGGAACGGAAATCCACCATTCTTGAACCGTTTGTCCCGGCGCATCCTGAGGGGATGCGCCGGCTCCCTAAACGGCGCGGCGACTTCCGTCATTTCATCAGGTTCAGATCAGGAACCTGCGGCAGGTGTGCTCCAGAACCTGTGGCCATCATCACCTCGGACGCCTTCAAGGCGCTGCCGCATCGCGTGCGTGCACAGCGCGCCATCCTCGTTGACCTTTCCCAGCTTGACGGGTCCGAACCCGAGTTGGTGGACTCAATGGGGCGGTCGACATGAAGTCGGCGCCCGGGAGCTGTCAGGGCTTCACGAACCGGAACGCGAAGCGATCGGTCTCGCCCTTGATCGATGGATCGAACACCTTGATCGAGTGCGGGTCATCCCTATTCAAGAGCACGGTGCCTTCCGCGTCCAGTACGAAGCCGGCCGCCTCCACCTCCTCGCGGACGAATGCAGGGTCGATCCGATGCAGCGACTGGGTGTCGCTCGTGCCCGACCCAGCTGCGGCGGCGTGATCGACGATGACGTAGGACCCACCGGGTTTCAGCCGCTTGTAGACAGCTCGATTGAAGTCGGCCGCCGTCGCACCCTTCTTCTGGATCAAGGCGGTGTGAAGATCGTGGTAGAACAGGTGCAACCACACGACATCGGCTGGCTGCGTAATCTCCGGCATCGCCACGAGGTCCGCCGAGACGGCTTCGACGTTCTCTCGGCCCGGCTCCTTCGCGAGCGTCCGCATGAGGCCGACCGGATCGTTCTTGAGGTGGGCGACTTCGGCCGGCACAAAGCTGTAGACCCGCCCCTCTGATCCGACGATGTCGGAGAAGAGGCGCGTCCAGTCTCCGTCGCCAGGGTAGACTTCGATCACGGTGGAGCCCGCCTCGATTCGTGCGAACCGGATTAACTCGGATACCTTGGATTGGTCGTACATCGAAATCTCCTTAGGAGTGGATATTCTTCTCGGTGCACATAGTGATTTCTCCATTTGCTCGGATCGGATCGCGCTTGATCCGATCCGAGCTCCGATCGCCTGCGTCGTCTCTTTGCGGGTGTGGACGTCGTGCTCGTCAGTCGAACTTGACCAAGTCCTTAAAGATCAGATGACCCCAGCTGTCTCCGCGCGCCTGGACCAGCAGGCCACCTTCCGACACCCCGCCAAGCTTGATCGGCGCGAAACCGAGATTTTCCGCAAGCTCCCCAATCTGTGTTGCGGCAGCGTCATCGTCGCTTGCCAGGAACACGACCCTCCGGCCACCATGTACGGCCGGATCCTGATCAAGCACCGGGGCGACCAGATGGTTGAAGCCCTTGACCAGTTTTGCGCCAGAGAAGGCCTGCGCGATGAACTTGGAAGAAGGTTGTCCTCCCAGTTCCTCAGGGGGCACGCCATAGGCATTGGTCACATCGATGATCGTCTTCCCCTGCCATGTGGGAAGCGCCTTCGCGACATTCGGGTGCGCCTCGAAGCGGACAGCCAAAAAGATGATGTCCGCCTTGATGGCTTCCGCCAGTTTTTTGGGGATGATCGTGGGTCCGATCGCGGCCGCATCGGCGGCAAAGCTTTCCGGGTCGCGTGTGGTTGCAACGGAAACTTCGATGCCGTTTCGGGCAAACGCCTTGGCAAGGGCTTGTCCGATATTGCCGAATCCTACGATTGCATAGTTCATAGTACTTCTCCGATCTGGTGCTAATGCCGGGGTCAGACTTGCGCCATGCCTCCGTCGACGGCGAGATCCACGCCGGTGACGAAAGAACTTTCATCGGAGGCGAGGAACGTTACGGCAGCCGCGATTTCCTCTGGTTTGCCCCTGCGACCCATTGGGATCTGTGACGCAAACTGGGCGGCCGCTTGCTCGGCTTGCTCAGGGGTAAGGCCAGTCGTTGTCTCCAAGGCCGGCGTCTCGATTGGTCCCGGACTCATTGCATTGACGCGGATTTTGCGGTCTTTGAATTCCAGTGTCCAAGCGCGCGCGAAGTTGCGTACAGCCGCCTTCCTCGCGGCGTAGGTACTAAACCCTGGAAGCCCCAACACGTTCGACACTGAAGAATTCAGGATTATCGAACCGCCGTCTTTGAACAGGGGAAGGGCCTTCTGCACCGTAAAGAACAGACCCTTCACGTTCACATCGAAGGTCTGATCAAAATGTGCCTCGGTAGCGACGGCGAGCGGTGCGATCGTCCCCGCGCCGGCGTTGGCGAAGAGAATGTCGATATGACCATGTTTCACCTTCACGACGGCATAGAGGCGATCCAGATCTTCCAGGAGCGACACGTCACCCACGACCGTCGTAACGTTTTTCATGATGAAGGCTGCGGCCTCCTTCAACTCCTTCTCTCTTCGCCCGGTAATCACGACGTGCGCTCCTTCTTCTACGAAGCGCTTGGCTGTGGCCAATCCGATCCCGCTGCTTCCGCCCGTGATGACTGCGATCTTGCCTTCGAGTTTTTTCATAATTCTTTGTCTTTCGTTGCGCGCGGCCCAGGTACGGACCGCGCTGGGGGTCAGAGTTGAGCCAGGCCGCCGTCGACGGCGACTTCGCTGGCGGTCATGAAGCTGCTGTCCGGCGACGCGAGAAAGGCGGCCACGGCCCCGATCTCCGCCGGATTGGCCATGCGCTGGAGCGGAGTCATCGCGCCGTAGGCCTTCTGGCCTTCCTCGCCCAACGCCTCCTTCGCGAGTTCGGTCGCCGTCGCCCCGGGCGACAACACGTTTACCCGGATGCCGGTGCCCTTCAGGTCCTCCGCCCAGGTCCGCGCCAGGTTGCGCACTGCCGCCTTGCTCGCGCTATAGGCAGTGAACCCCGGAGCGCCCGTGGTGCCGGCGCTCGAGCCGGTCAGGATGATCGAACCGCCCTGGCTCATCAGCGGCAGCGCCTTCTGGACCGTGAAGATCGTACCCTTCACATTAGTGTCGAAGGTTTCGTCAATGTGCCTGGCGGTGATCTGCCCGAGCGGAAGCGGACTTCCCGCCCCGGCATTGGCGAAGACGATATCCAGGCTTCCGCGCTCGGCCTTCACCGCAGCGTAGAGTCGGTCGAGGTCGGCCTCATCCGAGACCGAGCCCTTAACCGCGCGGGCACTAGGCCCAAGGTCAGCCACGGCGGCGTTGAGCGCTTCCTGCCGGCGGCCGAAGATGAAGACGAAGGCGCCCTCCTCGATAAAGCGCTTGGCTGCGGCGCGACCGATGCCCGTAGCGCCGCCAGTTATTACAGCGGTCTTTCCATTCAGTCTGTTCATGTCATGCATCCTTCGTTTCGCCGTCTCGTATCTTTGGCTGTACGGGAAAGTCCCGCGAGAGCCTCAAGATGGGTTCGCCGAAGTCGGGCGGTGAGTGCGCAATCGCGCACATCGCTGGTGCGAAAACGATCCAGCTAGATGATTGAACGCCGCGGCGACCGCACGAACTACGGCTGATCGTGTTAGTATGGGCTTTGCAAGCCGCACTTCGCTGCGCAGGAATGCACCATGATCGACTGGGATGACGTTCGCTACTTTCTTGCCGCCGCGCGCGTAGGCTCGGTGCGTGCTGCCGCCGCACACCTCGGTGTGAACCACTCGACCGTGCTGCGGCGCATCGCTCAGCTCGAGGAACGCCTCGGGGCGCAGATGTTCGAAAAGCTGCCTTCCGGCTACCGCTTGACGGCTGCGGGCGAGGAGGTCCTCGATCTCGCGACCCAGATGGAAGCGTCGTCGCACCAACTGGAGACGCGAGTCTTCGGTCGTGACCAGAGCGCGCGCGGGCTTTTGCGGGTGACGCTTCCACCGTTCCTCGCCACACACCTGCTCATGCCGGATCTCGCCGACTTCGCGCGTTTGCATCGCGACATCGAGATGGAAATCTTGTCGTCCGGTGAGCTGGCAAATCTGACCAACCGAGAGGCCGACGTCGCGATCCGCATTGTCGCCGACCGCAAGACCCTGCCGCTCAATCTTCACGGCCTGAAGGGACCGGAGCTGTTCAGCGGCGTCTACATGTCTCGCGATCGACTAGCCGCGTGGCGTGCGGGCACGCCTGATCCCATCCGGTGGATAGGCATAGACAATCATGGAATTCCGGACTGGGCGCGCGAGGGAGAAGTTCACGTCACGGGAGTACCGTTCAGGACACCTGACGCCGAGACGCAGATCATCGCGGCGCACCAAGGGATTGGGATAACGAAACTGCCGTGCTTCGTCGGAGATGCCGACCCCCTGCTGGTGAGGGTGCCGGGGATCGACGTGCCCATGCATGGGACACTGTGGCTTCTCACGCAAGGCGAGACACGCAAGACGAAGCGGGTGCGGCTCTTCACCGAGTTCGTATCCCGCAGGCTCGCCGCGTACGCTCCGCTTCTCTCGGGGCTGTCCATATCGCGCGACTGACGCCCGCAGGTCGGCCGGCAACGCTTCCCGCAATCCGGGTGGAAGCCGAGCTGCGATCGCTTGAAGCGGCGTGTTCAATCCGCGAATCCAGTGGGAGTAGGGAAACGGCGGCAGTAGCGTAGAGGTACCAGCCTAAGCTCGACCTCCTCCGACACCATGATCACAACGATGCCACCGTCTTCAGCGCGCCATCGAGCATGTCCCCTTTCTCGTCTTTCAGCGCAGCTTCGCGCAACCGCCTGATCCAGTCGGCAGCGTCATCGCGGCCCTTGACCAGATCGAGCGCCGACAGCACGCGATCGAATTTGGACTGGGCGCGGAGGTGGGTGTCGCTGTAGCCCTTGATCAGCCGGCGGCAGTTCAGGATTTCGACGGCGAGCGCGTAGTCCTGAGGCGCGTGGCTGAGCGCCAGCGCATACCAGCGCTCCAGATGCGCCGTCTCGACCTTGTGGCGCAACAGGCGCCGCCGCCAGCGGCGCAGGCCTCCGATGAACCAGAGGACCGCAAAGCCGGCAAAGCTGTCGGTGCGAATGCGCCGGCCATGGTTGATGCGACGATCAAGGAAAGCAGCGAGTTTCGGCCGGTTCTCAATGTAGCTGCCCAACCCCGCCGGCAAAGTGCCGCAGAACTCCTCGATGCGCGGATGGAAATACTCGGTTACCTGCAGGATCGAGCCGTTCTTGACGCCGACCTCGCGGCGCACGCGCTGGTCGCGGGTCGAGCGAGTCTTGAGATCGGCGACGCGGATCATGTCGTCATAGCACAGCGCGTTGGCCAGATGCTTGGCGGCGGCGATGGACAATGCATGGGCGTGGCCGGGATCATCAAGCGCAACGGCCTTGTCCAACCGGTCGAGATACTCGCCGCCATAGGAGATGTCCTGATAGTCGACGACCTTTCTCAGCGCCCGGAGCGCCATGTCGCGCACCGCCGCGGGCATCAGGTCGATGCGGGCGGCCAGTGCCTGCCAACCCTGCAGCAGGTTCTGCGGACCGCTCACGCGCCCTGCACCCGGAGCGGGGTCGACCGTGGCCGGTTCTGCCGGCTCTGGCGCGGGGACGGTCGTACCGCGCGCGCGGTCGTAGGCAACGGCGAAGGCAGCGAGGCTGGCTTTCGCGCCCCGGCCGCCGGCGCCGATCGCTTGCTCATAGCTTTCACGCCTGAACGGCAATGCGTCGGAGCCTGCCAGCGCGCCAAGGAGGCTGGCGGAAATCATCGAGCCATTATCGGCGGCGATCTTTTCCATGTCGAAGGCGATGAAGCGTTTCGATGCAGCTTCCGCCGTCGCGTGTACCTTCGAAGACGAGGCCCGGCCGTCACCCGGCTCGATCTTTTCCGACACCGCGGCAATGCGATGCGAAGAAGCAATGAGCGTGGTGCGATCGGGCGTGACGAAGCCCCTGATGATGGCGCGGCCGGCTTCCATCAGCTCGGCGGCGATCAGTATGTCGACGTCGCCCTGCGAAGGCGACAGGGCAAAGACCGGCAGCCGGCCGGTGTCGCGGGCCATCTCGACGTAATAGATCGTAGCGCCGGTGCGCTGGGCGACGCCGGCGACGGAGGTCGATTGCGCGACGTAACCATTGCGCTCGGCGACATCGGTGATCCAGTCGGCGAGCACACCGCCGCCCTGGCCACCGACCGCGAGCAAAGCGAGTTTGATCACCGGCTCGGTATCGGCGGCACCGGATTTCGGACGCAAGGGCGAAGCCTGGTCAAGCATCGGCGAACGTCAACCTGCGGCTCTCGCGGCGGCGCTGCATCAGGCCGATCACGGCGCGGCGAGCGCTTTCCAGGAAACGGTCCCAGCGGCCCGGATTGTGCACGACATCGGCGCGGTAGAAGGATGGGCACAGCACGGCGGCGTCCGCCACCTCGCCGCAATTGCCGCAGCCGACGCAGCTCTGGTCGATCGATGCCACCGGATCGTCACGCAACGGATCGTCGAGCGATTTCACCGACAGCGACGGGCAGCCGGACAGCCGCATGCAGGCGTGGTCGCCGGTGCAGATGTCCTCGTCGACCCCGAATTTCGGCTTGACGACACGGGTCCCTCCCTTGATCGCCTTGTCGACCAGCGGCTTTTCGCGACGCTGGCGGTTGAGCATGCATTCGGAAGAGGCGACGATGACCTTTGGTCCCTTTTCCTCCGTCGTCAGCGCCTCGCGCAGCGTGTCCTGCATCTTGCCGACATCGTAGGTGCGGTCGATGTGGCGCAGCCATTTGACGCCCATGCCCTTCACCGCTTCGGTGATCGGATGCTT
Source organism: Mesorhizobium sp. M0062 (assembly GCF_040323125.1). Classification (NCBI taxonomy): domain Bacteria; kingdom Pseudomonadati; phylum Pseudomonadota; class Alphaproteobacteria; order Hyphomicrobiales; family Phyllobacteriaceae; genus Mesorhizobium; species Mesorhizobium sp. M0062. Next base: position 318,756 of record NZ_JAMYUO010000003.1, on the reverse strand, counting down.
GGTCGACTTGGTCTTGTTGCCCGCGCGCGACGACAGGATGTCCTGCCCACCGGTGGCGGCGGAGTAAAAATTGTCGACGATGACGATGACGCCGTCGTTCTTGTTGAAGACCGCGTTGCCGATCGAGGAGGTCAGGCCATTGTGCCAGAAGCCGCCATCGCCGACGAAAGAGATCGACCGCCGTTTGGCGTCGGGCGAATTGAACGCCGATGCCGATGCCGGCCCCAGCCCGTAGCCCATGGTGGTGGCGCCGAGCTCGAAAGGCGGCATGATCGAGAACAAATGGCAGCCGATGTCGGATGCGATGTGATGGTTCCCGAGTTCCTGCTCGACCAGCTTTGTCGCGGCAAAGATCGGCCGCTCCGGGCAACCGATGCAGAAGCCCGGCGGACGGCCCGGCACGACGTTTATCAGGTCGGCGGTGTCGACGCCGTCGCCGACCTTGTTGGGCGCGCGCACCTCGCCCGGCAAGAGATGCGGGGATTCGGCGCGCAGGAAGGCGCCAATGCCGTCGAGCATGACCTGGCCGGTATATTCGCCGGCCATCGGCAGATACTCCTTGCCGACCAGCCTGGTACCGCGCCCGGCCTTGTGCAGCATGGCGGCAAAGGCTTGCTCGATGTAGTTGGGCTGGCCCTCCTCGACCACGAGCACCGCCTGCTTGCCTTCGCAGAAGGTGAGGAACTCGTCGTCAATCAGCGGATAGACGGCGTTGAGAACGTAGAGCGGCACATCCGTCTCGCCATAGGTGTCGGCAAGGCCGAGCCGCTGCAAGGCGCGGATGACCGAATTGTACATGCCGCCCTGCATGACGATGCCGACCGAGCCATGGTCCGAACCGAAGAACTCGTTGATCTTGTTCCTCGCGATGAAATCGACCGCCGCCGGCCAGCGTTTTTGCACCTTCTCCTTCTCGTGCAGGAAGGAGGCGGGCGGCAGCACGATGCGGCCGGTGTCGCGGCGCGGCGCGTCGAGCGCATCGGCCACCGTCATCGGCGGGCGCTTGTTGTCCTTGGCTATGAAGTGCCCGTGGACGTGGCAGCAGCGGATGCGCACCTGCAGCATCACCGGCGTATTGGACGCTTCGGACAGCTCGAAACCATCCTCCACCGCCTTGACGATCGAAGGCAGGTTCGGGCGCGGGTCGAGCAGCCAGACCTGGCTTTTCATGGCGAAGGCATGGCTGCGCTCCTGCATGATCGAGGAACCCTCGCCATAATCCTCGCCGACGATGATCAGCGCGCCGCCGGTGACGCCGCCGGAGGCGAGGTTGGCCAGTGCGTCGGACGCGACATTGGTGCCGACGGTCGACTTGAAGGTCGCCGCACCGCGAATGGGGTAATGCACCGAGGCCGCCAGCATGGCGGTGGCGGTGGCTTCCGAGGCGCTCGCCTCGAAATGCACCCCGAGTTCGCCCAGAATCTCCTGTGCGTCGGCCAGCACGTCCATCAGATGGCTGATCGGCGCGCCCTGGTATCCGCCGACATAGCCGACGCCGCATTGCAGCAGCGCCTTGGTGATGGCGAGAATGCCTTCGCCCGCAAATTCCTCGCCGGCGCCGAGCCTGAGTTTTTCGACTTCCTTGGCAAAAGAGCGTTCGGCCATTTTTCCAACCTTCCGTTGCCGGCGGTGCGGCCGGCGCCTAACGTCTAGATGTCGTGCTTGCGAATGTTCTTCAGCATCTTCTGCAATGTGGCGATCAGCGCCGCGTATTCGGCGTCGTCGACATCGTCGAACATCGCCTCGAACGCGTCATGCATTGCCGGCCAGGCGCGCGCGAACTCGGCGCGGCCGTCATCGGTCAGGAAGACATGGCGGATGCGGCTGTCTGTGACGCCTTGCTCGCGCCGCACGAAGCCTTGCCCTTCCAGCGTGTCGAGCGTGCGGCTCAAGGTCGACTGCTCGATGACGGTGTAGACCGAGAGGTCGTTGACGGTGACACCGTCGGTGACCGACAGCACGGCGAGCGTGCGGACCTGCGGAATGGTCAGGCCCTGCTTGCGGAAATCGTCGCGCAAGGTGGCGTTGTAGCGCCCCATGATGCGGTTCATCAGATAGGGCGCGAATTGCTGCAGGCCGATCTGGCCGAGGGTCGAGATGCGCTGGCGCTTTTCCAGAACCTTCTGCTCCATCACAGCCTCCCCGCCAGGAGAAAGCCGGAACCGCCACCGAGGCCCGCGCCTGGATGGGTCGAGGCGCCGATATGGTAGAGGTTCTTGATGCCGGTCTGATGATTGCGGCTGGTCTTGAACGGCCGCCAGAGGAACGACTGGTCGATAGTCGACGAGCCGCCATAGGGGTCGCCGCCGACCAGGTTGATGTTCATCGCTTCGAGATCGGCCGGCGAATAGGCGCGGCGCGCAATGACGCTATCCTTGAAGCCATCGATATGGCTGGCCAGGATGGCTTCGGCACGATACGCATAGGCTTCGCGCAACGCCTCGGTCCATTGTCCGTCGGCGGGCGCCTGCAGCGTGCCGGCAGCATCGCCCTTGATGTGACGTGGCGCTTCGGGCAATTGCAGCCACAGTATTGCTTTGCCAGGCGGGCAGCGCGATGGGTCGAGCGCATGCGGCTGGCCGACACAGATGGTCGGCACGTCCGGCAGCATGCCGCGCGCCGCTTCGTTGCAGGCTTTCGAGACGCCGTCGAGCCCCGGCGTCAGGTGCAGCAGCGCGACTTTGTCGAGGCCTTCGCCGCGCCATGCCGGCGGCTTGTTCAGCGCATAGTGGATCTGGAAATTGCCTTTGCCGTAGCGGTATTTCTGTGTCGCCTCGACATCGGCTTCGGGAGCTTCGCTGCCGACCAGCCGGCCGTAAAGCTGCGTCGGCGTGACCGAACAGATGACGCTCTTGTTGGCAGTGATCGTTTCGCCCGACGCCAGCCGCACGCCGGTCGCGCGGCCACCGCTCTGGACGATCGAGGCGACATCGGCGCCGGTGCGGATGTCGCCACCACGTTCCCTTATCAGAGCTTCGAAGGCGGTGAGCAGGGTCTTCGCTCCACCCTTGACGATCGGCGCCCCGGCCGCTTCCAGCGCGAAGGCAATGACCTTGGCGATCTGCCCTGAGAAGGCGTCTTCCGGTCCGAGCCCGGCGTGCAGCACCCAGGGCGCCCACAGCGCGCGGATTGTCTCGGACCGATAGGTGCTTTCCAGCCAGCTGCGCGCCGGCACCAGTGCTTCGCCGAGAAAGGCGGCAAGGCCGCGTGGGCTGCGCCGCCAGGCATCGCCGGCCAGCAGTTTCGCCGTCGGATAGGACCACAGGCTGCCGCCGAGCAGGCCGAACAACAGGCCGGCATTGCGCTCGATGCCGCTGACATCGTCCGCATACCGGTCGCCATCGTCGGCGGCAATCGCATTGATTGCCGCGACATTGGCGGCGCGGTTGGTGGTGAGCACTGCATGACTGCCGTCCGGCCGCAGCACGCCGGTTGGCGTGCCGGTGTGGCAGAATTCCAGCCCGTGCCTGGCGAGATCGCCGCCCAACGCCGCAAAAGCCGGCGAGGTGATGAACAGCACGAAGGTGGTTGCCATCACGTCATGGATAAAGCCGGGAGCGGTGATCTCCTCGGTACGCACGCAGCCGCCGATGCGGTCATTGCGCTCGAGGACGAGCACACGCGCCCCTTTGCCGCCGAGCATCGCCGCGCAGACCAGCGCGTTGATGCCGCTGCCAACGATGATGTGATCCGGCTGGCTCACCTTGGCGTGCTTTCACCTAGCCGTTGGATACAAGCGCCAGCGCGCGGATAGGGCTGCCGGTGCCATGCTCGATCTTGAGCGGTGCGGCGATCAGGATGGCGCCCTTTGGAGGCAACTGGTCGAGGTTGCAGAGGCTGGCGAGGCCATAGCGGTTCGCCTTGTGCATCAGCGTGTGGGCTGGAAATGGCGGCTCCATCCCGCCTGCCTTGCCGGCATCGGTGCCGATCGTCTCTGAGCCCCAGCCCTTGATATCCTTGCTGATCAGGAACTGGATGGCTTCGGCTGTCGGACCTGGCGTATGTGGGCCGGTTTCGTTGGCGTTGAGGAATTCGGCTTCCGAGCCATTGCGCTTATACCAGTCGGTGCGCATCACCACCCACTCCCCGGCGTTGATGGCGCCATGCTTGGCTTCCCACGCCTTGATGTGGTCGACGGTGAGCAGGAAGTCGTGGTCAGCGGCGGCTTCCTTCGAGCAGTCGATGACATTGACCGGACCAATGAAATTCTGCGCCGGAATGGTGTCGGTGGCGCCGTCCGGATAGTCCTTGCCGCTGATCCAATGCTGCGGCGCATCGAAATGCGTGCCCGAATGCTCCCCAAGCTTCAGCCAGTTCCATGCCCACCACGGGCCGTTCTTGTCATAACGGGAGATGTTATGGATCTCGACCTTTGGCGTGTCGACGGCAAGCTCCGGCGGCAGCTTGATAAGAGGCGTGTCGGGTCCGAGTTGCGCAGAGAGGTCGACCACCCTGATGGCGCCTGAAAGCAGCTGGCCGGCGACTTCGCCGAGGAGTTTTTGCGTGTCCATGGTCTGAAGTTCCCTCTTTCTGGTGAAGATCAAGGCTCGTCTCGGCCCTTAATATCCTACTAGACGAAAACATATGCATCTGCAATTATCTTTAAGCATAAAGGAAATGGGAACGGGGCGTGAGCGAGTTCGACGCCATCTTTGTCGGGGCGGGCCACAACAGTCTGGCATGCGCCGCGCATCTGGCGCTGAAAGGCTGGAAAACCGGGATTTTCGAGCGCAGCGCAGCAATCGGCGGTGCCGTCCAGACCCACGAATACACCCTCCCAGGGTTCCGGCACGATTTCGGTGCAATGAATCTGAGCCTGTTTGCCGGCTCCGCCTTCCACCGGAAATATGCAAATGAATTGAAAGCGCAGGGTCTTGAGTTCGCGCCGGTCGCCGACTGTTTCGCCAGCGCCTTTCCGGACGGACGCTGGTTCGGCGTCAGCAATGACTTGGAAAGGACTGCCACGCGGCTGGCCGCGTTCTCCGCCGCCGATGCCGCGACGTGGCGCAAGCTCGTTGCCGCCTTTCCTGCTGAGGCCGAGCATCTGTTCCGGCTGCTGGGATCGCCGATGAGTGCCCGCGCGCTTGCCGGCACCGCCTGGAACCTGTGGCGCAAGAAGGGCATGTCAGGCGCGCTCGATACCGGCCGGCTTTTGCTGTCGTCACCTCGCGCCTGGCTGGAGGAGACCTTCGAGTCGCCTTATGTGCGGGCAACGCTTGCCACCTGGGGCATGCATCTCGATTTCGCACCCGACACCGCCGGCGGCGCCGTGTTCCCCTATCTGGAATCGATCGCCAACCAGAGCTTTGGCATGGTGCTAGGCAAGGGCGGCGCCGACACGATCATCCGGGCGCTGGCAGGTATGGTCACCTCGGCGGGCGGCACGATCGTCACCGGGGCGGAAGTTGCCGAGATCACCGTTGCCGGCGGCAAGGCATCGGGCGTGCGACTCGCTTCAGGTGAGACACATACGGCCACCAAGGCAGTGATTGCCGGCGTCGCGCCCAGGGCGCTGACCGGCAAGTTGCTGCCCAACGGTTCCGGCGACGCCGGCTTCGACACGGCGATGCAGAAATTCCGGCACGCGCCGGGCACGATGATGATCCATCTGGCGCTCGACGACCTGCCCGATTGGCGCGCCGGCGCGGAGCTTCGGCAGTTCGCTTATGTGCATCTGTCGCCGTCGCTCGACGCGATGTCGCGCACCTATCAGCAGGCGATGGCGGGCATGCTGCCGGACGAACCGGTGCTGGTCGTCGGCCAGCCGACCGCGATCGATCCGTCGCGCGCGCCTCAGGGCAAACATGTGCTGTGGGTGCAGGTGCGCATGCTGCCTGCCGAAATCCTGGGCGATGCGGCAGGCAGGATCGCGCCCGCGCATTGGGATCAGGTCAAGGATGCCTACGCCGAGCGCGTGCTCGACATCATCGAAATATACGCACCCGGACTGCGCCCGAAAATCCTCGGCCGTGCAGTGTTCTCGCCAATCGACCTCGAGCGTGAGAACCCCAATCTCGTCGGTGGCGACCAGGTCTGCGGCAGCCACCATCTGGCACAGAATTTCCTGTTCCGCCCGGCGCGCGGTTATGCCGGCTGGAACACGCCGGTCGGCAATCTGCATCTCACAGGCGCCGCGACATGGCCCGGCGCCGGCACCGGCGCGGCCTCTGGCTTCATGCTCGCACAACAGCTTGGCGGGAGGTAGCTCGCAAGATTTCATGAAGGCGACGAGAGGCAAGGCGCTGCTGCCCACGAAGCCCGGATCGATAAACTGATAGTGCCGCGCAAAGACAACAAAACCAACAAGGGGAACGACCATGACAATCAACAGACGAGAATTGCTGGGATACAGTGCCGCGGCACTTGGGGTGGCGGCGATCGGCCTGCCTGAGATCGCCAAGGCGGCAGCGGGCGAGCTGACCATCGCCTATAACGTCAACCTGCCGTCCTGGGATCCGACCACCGGACCCTCGGCCGTCAACCCGACGATCCAGGGCCTCTACCAGTCAGTGTTCGACCAGTTCATTCCGCAAAAGCCGGACCTGTCCTTTGCGCCTGGCCTGCTCACCGAATGGGGCTGGAACGAGGATCGCACCAAGGTGACGATGACGGTGCGCGAAGGCGTGACCTGGCATGACGGCTCGCCCTTCACGCCCGAGGACGTGGTCTGGTCGCTGCAGCGGGCGGGCGACGAAAAGACCGGCAATCCGATCCAGTTCGTCTGGAAGAACGTCAACAATTTCAAGATCGACGGCAACAAGATCACCGGCGACGTCGTGCAGTTCGATCCGGTCTACTTTAAATGGATGTCGTTCCTGACCGGCTACATCCTGCCGAAGGCCTATTATGAGAAGGTCGGCGCCGAAGGTTTCGAGAAGGCGCCGATCGGCACCGGCCCTTACATGGTGGAAAAATTCGAGCGAAATGCTTTCCTCCGACTGAAGGCCAACCCGCACTATTGGGGCGACAAGCCGGCCTTCGAGAATGTGACGATCAAGTTCGTCACTGATGCGGCGAGCCGCGTTGCCGAAATCGAATCCGGTTCCTCGCAGGTGACGCTGGAGGTCCCCTATGAAGAGTATGACCGGCTGATCGCCAAGGACGGGCTTGCCGGCTCGTGCAAGCCCGTTTCCGACATCGGCATGATCTTCTTCAACGACATCGAAGCGATGCTGGACAAGAACGTCCGCCAGGCCGCCGTCATGGCTGTGGACAAGGAGCTTTTGGTCAAGCGGCTGCTGCGCGGCTATGGCCAACCGATCGCTGCGCTGGAGACCCCGGAGTACACGGCCTTCGACGCCTCGATCAAGGTCGAGCACAATCCGGAAAAGGCCAAGGAGCTGCTCGCGGCTTCCGGCTATTCGCCGGAAAAACCGGTCAAGTTCACCATCCAGACGACCAAGGGCTTCAAGCCCAAGGATTATGAGATGATCCAGGCGATCGTCGGCATGTGGCGTAAGGTCGGCATCGAGGCGACGATCGAGGTCTACGAGATCGCCAAGCACTATGAACTGCGCGCCGCCGACAAGCTGGCGCCGGCCGCCTTCTACAATTGGGGCAACGCCATCGGCGACCCGACGACGTCGACTGGTTTTGCCATGTATGGGCCGAGCCCGCACTCGGTGTGGGACAGCCAGGACCTGATCGACATGATCAATCCGCTCTGGGGCGAGAAGGACGAGGCCAAGCGCATCGCCGGCTGGAAGGCTGTCGACAAGTATATCGCCGAGCAGGCCTATGTGCTGCCGCTGATTCAGTATGCGCAACCTATCGTGCATGCCAAGGGCGTCAACGTGGTGCAGCATGTGTCCGGCGCGCTGCTGCCGGCGCTGATGACCCCGGCCTGATATCGGCTTGTGGGCGCCATTCTTCGCTGGGTGGCCCCCTCATCCGGCCCTTCGGGCCACCTTCTCCCCCTGGGGAGAAGAGACCAGCTCAGCCGTCCGTGACCTCTTCTCCCCTCGGGGAGAAGGTGGCCGCGAAGCGGACGGATGAGGGGGCTCTTCGTTAGAAACGCACTGGGCCTACACCAGAATGCTCCTGCAACGATTCCTGATCCGTCTGCTGACGATGCTGATTACGCTGTTCGGCGTGGCCGTCGTCGTCTTCGTCGTGATCCGCGTTGCGCCCGGTGACCCGATCGCCATGATGCTGCCGCCCGGTGCGACGAATGCCGACATCGACCGGCTGCGTGCACTTTACGGGCTCGACAAGACCATCGTGCAGCAATTCTTCATCTGGCTGTCCGGTGTTGTCAGGGGCGATTTCGGTACCTCGATTTCGCTCCGGCAAGATGTGCTCAGCCTCGTCTTCAACCGCTTGCCGGCAACGCTGGAACTCGCCATCGTTGCGCTGATCATGGCGATGGCGCTAGGCGGCACGACGGCGGTCCTCGGCGCGCGCGAGCGCGTCACGGCGGTCGAAGCCGGCATCGATATCGCCAGCGGCGCCGCCCTTTCCATTCCCGATTTCCTGTGGGGCCTCGTGCTGATCCTTTTGTTTGGCGTGCTGGTGCCGATCTTCGACATTTCCGGCCGCGTGTCGCCGCAGCTCGACCTGCCCTTCGTCACCCAGTTCTATTTCTTCGAGAGCTTGCTTCGGCTGCGCTTCGACCTGACCTGGGATCTGCTGAAACACATGCTGATGCCGGCAGTAGCCTTGGCATTGCCGCTGGCGGCAATCATCGCGCAGTTGCTGAAACAGTCGCTGAAGGAAGTGCTGGACCTCGACTATGTCGTGCTGGCGCGGGTGAAGGGGTTTTCGGAAACGCAGGTTATCCTGCGCGAGGCGCTGAAGAACGCTGCCTTGCCGACACTGACTCTCGTCGGCGTCCAGTTCACCTTCCTTGTCGGCGGCACGGTCATCGTCGAGCGGCTGTTTTCCTACGAAGGGCTCGGCAACATGGCGATCGATGCCGTCATCAACCGCGACCTGCCGCTGATCCAGGGCATTGTTTTGGTGTTCGCGCTGCTGTTCGTGCTGATCAATCTAGGCGTCGACATGATGTATGCGCTGCTCAATCCGAGGCTGCGCCATGGATGAGGCACGCATCGCCCGGCGCGGACTGGGCCCGAGGCTGTGGCTGGCCGGCGGCTGGCTGCTGCTGGCGCTGCTGGCCGCGATCTTCGCGCCGCTGGTCGCACCGCAGGACCCGCTGGCGCAAGACCTGATGCTGGAACGGCTGCCGCCATTCTGGATGAGTGGTGCGGAATCCGGCTATTGGCTGGGCACCGACAGCCTCGGCCGCGATCTCCTCTCCCGGCTGATCTTCGGCGGCCGTATCGCCTTCATCGTCGCTTTCGCGGCGGCGATCGCCGCCTGCCTTGTCGGCTCGACGCTCGGACTGGTCGCCGGCTATTTCGGCGGCTGGGCCGACCGCATCATTTCACGCATCGTCGACGTCTGGATGGCATTCCCGCCGGTGCTGTTCGCCATCCTGCTGGTCGCGGTGCTCGGCACCGGCCTCAGTTCCGTCATCCTCGCCATCGTCACAATCGACTGGACGCGCTTTTGCCGGGTGATCCGCGCCGAAGCGATGGGCCAGTCGCGCATGGACTATGTCGAGAACGCCCGCATCGCCGGCTATGGCCGCATCGGCATCATGCTGCGCGAGGTGCTGCCCAATGTGGTGCCGTCGATCGTGGCACTGCTGTCGCTGGAGATGGGCATCGCCGTCATCGTGGAGGCCATCCTGTCCTTCGTCAATCTGTCGATCTCGACCGACGATCCGACCTGGGGCGGCATCATCGCCGAGGGCCGGCTGTCGATCCATCAGGCCTGGTGGGTGCTGGTGTTTCCGCTTGTCACGCTGATCCTCACCGTGCTGTCGTTCAGCCAGTTCGGTGAGGCGCTGAAGACACGCTTCGATCCGGTGCTGCGATGAGCGCTTGCCTGGATATTGCCAATCTGAGCGCCGTGCTGCCGAACGGCCAGCGCGTGCTGCGCTCGGTGTCGCTCTCCGTGCAGCCGGGTGAGGTGCGTGCTCTTGTTGGCGAGAGCGGCGCCGGCAAGACGATGATCGGCAAGGCGGTGCTCGGTGTGCTGCCGTCAAGCGTGCGCATCGTCGAAGGCGCCATGCAGCTCGAAGGCGAAGACCTCGGCAGGCTGCAGCCCAAGGCAAGGCGCACGCTGATCGGCGCTCGCACGGCGCTGATCCCGCAAGATCCGTTGACTGCGCTCAACCCGTCGCGCCGCATCGGTCCGCAGATGACTGACCGGCTGGTGCGCATTCTCGGCTGGAACGGTGACAAGGCGGACAAGCGTATCCGGCAATTGTTGGATGAGGTGCAGATCCGCGATCCCGACCGGGTGCTGAAATGCTATCCGCACGAGCTGTCCGGCGGCATGCGCCAGCGTGTGCTGATCGCCGCCGCCTTCGCCGCCGAGCCACGGCTGATCGTGGCCGACGAGCCGACAACCGCGCTCGACGTTACCGTGCAAAAGCAGATCCTGCGACTGATCGCCGAGCTGCAGCGCGAGCATGGCACCGCGATCCTGTTCGTCACCCACGATCTCGGCGTCGTTGCAAAGATCAGCCAGCAAGTGTCTGTGCTCTACGCCGGCAAGGTGGTGGAAGAGGCTGACACAGCCGCTCTCTTCGCCGCGCCTGAGCATCCCTATACGCGGGCATTGATGGCCGCTACGCCGCGCTACACGGATCCCTTTGCCTCGCTGAAGCCGGTGGATGAGACGGTGCTGGCAGGACTCGCTGCGGAGATCGCCGCCTCCGACCAGGCGTGGAGAGGGCCGCATGGTTGAGCCGCTGTTTTCCGTGCGCGGGCTGAAGGTGGCGCTGCCCGACATGACCCGCAAGCCGCTGATCGGGCGCGCGCCGCTGGCCGAGATTTTGAGAGGCCTGGATTTCGATTTGCCGAGGGGCTTGGTGACCGGCATCGTCGGTGAATCCGGGTCCGGAAAATCGACGCTCGGCCGCACGCTTGTCAGACTTCTGGAGCCGAGCGTCGGCAGCATCCATTTCGAGGGCCGCGATATCGCCCATCTGCCGGATGCGGAGCTGCGACCTCTGCGCCGCGACCTGCAGATGATCTTCCAGGACCCGATGTCGTCGCTCAACCCGCGTCGCACCATCGCCGGCATCATTGCCGCGCCGCTCAAGCAGAATGGGCTTGGCGACAGGCTTAGGGAACGCGTCGCCGAGGCATTGCATCGCGTCGGCCTGCCGCAAAGCTTCGCTAGTCGCTATCGTCATGAACTGTCGGGCGGGCAGCGCCAGCGCGTCGGAATTGCGCGCGCGTTGGCGCTTTCGCCGAAATTCGTGCTGGCCGACGAGATCGTCTCCGGCCTCGACGTATCGACGCAGGCGCAGATCCTCACCCTTTTGGAGAGACTGGCCGCGGAGATGGGGCTGACGGTCGCCTTCATCAGCCACGACCTGTCGGTCATCCGGCGGCTCTGCCAACAGGTGATCGTCATGCGCGAGGGCAGGATCGTCGAGGCGAGCGCCACCGATGCGCTGTTCGACAATCCCAGGGAGACCTACACGCGCGACCTGCTTGCCGCCATCCCACTGCCTGAGATCGACGCGGACTGGTTGCGGCCAGCAACGAAAGCGCCGGCATAGGACTGTTCACCCACCACGCCGAACAGCGGGCTTCGGACGTGCATGAGGGCAAAATCAGCCCGCGAACGGAGGGTAATATGAATTACGCAGCCCGCGGCACGATGCTTGCCGCGATCCTGTTCTGCTCGATGGGAACGGCTTCGGCCGATGCGATCCCCGGCATGCGCGGCCACGACCACACCGGCATCACGGTGCCCGACATGAAGCAGGCAGTCGACTTCTTCACCGAAGTCGTCGGCTGCAAGAAGGCGATGTCGTTCGGTCCGTTCGCCGATGACAAGGGCACCTTCATGCAGGATCTTCTGGGCGTCGATCCGAAGGCTGTCATCGAGCAGGTCACCATGGTGCGTTGCGGTTATGGATCGAACATCGAGCTGTTCAAGTACACCGCGCCTGACCAGAAGGATTTGACTCCGAAGAACAGCGATATCGGCGGCTTCCACATTGCCATGTATGTCGATGATGTCGCCGCGGCGAAAGCCTATCTCGACGGCAAGGGGGTGAAGACGCGGATGGGTCCGCTGCCGGTCAAGGAAGGTCCGGCGGCCGGCCAGACCATTCTCTATTTCCAGGCGCCATGGGGATTGCAACTGGAGGCGATCAGCTATCCCGATGGGATGGCCTATGAGAAGGGTGCCGAGACTGTGCTGTGGAGCCCGAAGAACCCGGACAAGTGATTTCCAGAGCGCGCTTGCGGGGCCAGCCCGCAGGCGCGCCACCCGTGTCCAGCAATCGTTCCAACATGAAACTTTAAGCTTGAAATATTTTATCTCCGGCGCGATACTTGATATGCAGCAAGCGAAGAGGAGATCGCACGGATGAAGGTTGCGGTTCTCGGTGGCGGACCAGCCGGCCTCTACTTTGCCATTTCAATGAAGCTGCGGGACGCCGCCCACGAGATCACGGTGTTCGAGCGCAATCGCGCCGACGATACGTTCGGCTGGGGCGTCGTGCTGTCGGCCGAAACACTCGACAACCTTGCCAAAAACGACCCGGTCAGCGCTGTCTGGATCAAGAAGCATTTCGCCTATTGGGACGACATCGCCGTCATCCATGACGGCGTGCGCACGGTCTCGTCGGGCCACGGTTTCTGTGGCATCGGCCGCAAGCGGCTTCTGGTCCTGCTGCAGCGACGCGCGCGCGAACTTGGCGTGAGGCTAATGTTCGAGAGCGATATCGCCGACCCTCAGCCCTATATGGAGACGCATGATCTGGTCGTCGCCGCCGATGGGCTGAACTCAAGGGCGCGCAACACCTTCGTCGAAGTCTTCAAGCCCGACATCGACACCCGCAAATGCAAATTCGTCTGGCTCGGCACCAACCAGAAATTCGACGACGCCTTCACCTTCATCTTCGAGAAGACCGAGCATGGCTGGGTGTGGGCGCACGCCTATCAATTCGACAGCGAGACAGCGACCTTCATTGTCGAGTGCAGCGAACAGACCTGGGCTGCCTTCGGCTTCGGCGCCATGTCGCAGCAGGAATCCATCGCCGTCTGCGAGCGCATCTTTGAGAAACATCTCGGCGCCCACGCGCTGATGACCAATGCCAATCACATCAGAGGTTCGGCCTGGATCAATTTCCCGCGCGTGCTGTGCGAACGCTGGTCCTACAAGAACCTGGCTCTGATGGGCGACGCGGCGGCCTCGGCACATTTCTCGATCGGCTCCGGGACCAAGCTCGCATTGGAAAGCGCGGTGGCGCTGGCCGAATATGTCAAAACCGAACCGGACCTCGACGCCGCCTTCCGCAAGTATGAGGATGCGCGCCGCACCGAGGTGCTGAAGCTGCAGTCGGCGGCGCGCAATTCGCTGGAGTGGTTCGAGGAGGTCGAGCGCTATCTCGGCCTCGATCCGGTGCAGTTCAATTATTCGCTGCTGACCCGCTCGCAGCGCATCAGCCACGAGAATTTGCGGCTGCGCGATGCCAAATGGCTTGAGAGCGCCGAGGAATGGTTCCAGCACCAGGCAGGGGCAGGCGGCAACAGGCAGCGCCGGGCGCCGATGTTCGCGCCGTTCAAGCTGCGCGACATGCAGCTCAACAACCGCATCGTCGTTTCGCCGATGGCGCAGTACAAGGCCGTCGACGGCTGCCCGACCGACTGGCATTTCGCCCACTATGCCGAGCGTGCGAAGGGCGGCGCCGGGCTTGTCTATATCGAGATGACCTGCGTCAGCCCGGAAGGACGCATCACGCCCGGCTGTCCCGGTTTCTATGCGCCGGAACATGAGGTGGCGTGGAAGCGGCTTGTCGATTTCGTCCACGCCGAGACCGAGGCGAAAATCTGCGCGCAGATTGGCCATTCCGGGGCCAAGGGCTCGACCCGTGTCGGCTGGGAGGGCACCGACGTGCCGCTCGCCTCGGGCAATTGGCCGGTCATGGCGGCCTCGGCGATTGCATGGTCGCCTGAGAATCAGGTGCCGAAAGCCATGGACCGCGCCGACATGGACGAGGTGCGTGACCAGTTCGTCGCGTCCACCGAGATGGCAGATCGCTGCGGTTTCGACATGCTCGAGATCCATGCCGCGCATGGCTATTTGCTGTCGTCCTTCATCACGCCGGTCACCAACCAGCGCACGGATGAGTATGGCGGTTCGCGGGAAAATCGCATGCGCTATCCCCTGGAAATCTTCCATGCGGTGCGCGCCGCCTGGCCGACGCGAAAGCCGATCTCGGTGCGCATTTCGGCCAATGATTGGGTCGGCATCGAAGGTGTGACGCCGGCCGATGCGGTGGAGATCGCGCGGATGCTGCACGAAGCCGGCGTCGACATATGCGACGTCTCGGCAGGCCAGACCTCGATTGCCGCCAAGCCTGTCTATGGCCGAATGTTCCAGACGCCGTTCTCGGACCGCATCCGCAACGAGGTCGGCATGGCGACGATGGCGGTCGGCAACATCTACGAGCCGGATCATGTCAATTCGATCCTGATGGCCGGCCGCGCCGACCTGGTGGCCCTGGCACGGCCGCATCTCGCCGATCCCTACTGGACGCTGCATGCGGCCGTGACGCTCGGTGATCGTGGTGTCAAATGGCCGGATCCCTATCTGCCCGGACGCGACCAGATCTACCGGCTGGCCGAGCGCGATGCGGCGGCGGGGCTGAAAGTATGACGACGGCCTGGGCGATTTCAGGCAAACATGCGCTGGTCACTGGCGGCGGCTCCGGCGTCGGCCGGGCCATCGCGCTCGTGCTGGCCGAGGTCGGCATAGAGGTGACCATATGCGGGAGGCGCGACGCCGAGCTTGCCAAGTTGGCCGGCGAGAACGACCGCATCCACGCCATGTCAGCCGATGTCACCGACGAGGCGGCGATGATTTCGCTCTACGCGCAAGCGGAAGCCGTGCGCGGCCCGTTCGACATCGTCGTCGCCAATGCCGGCATGGCCGGCAGCACGCCGACGCACAGGACCTCGCTTGCCGACTGGCAGCGGACGCTCGACGTCAATCTGACCGGCGCCTTCCTGACGGTGAAGCCGGCGCTGGCCGGCATGGCCGCGCGCAAGGCGGGCCGGATCGTCTTCGTCGCCTCGACCGCAGGGCTGAAAGGCTACGCCTATGTCGCGCCCTACGTGGCGGCCAAGCATGGGGTGGTCGGGCTGATGCGGGCACTGGCGGCCGAGACGGCGAAATCCGGCGTGACCGTCAACGCCGTTTGCCCGGGCTTCGTAGAGACCGACATGCTGGCGGAATCCATTCAGCGCGTCGTCGAAAAGACCGGCCGCTCAGTCGAGCAGGCGCGGGCGAGCCTTGCCTCGACCAACCCGCAAGGCCGTTTCATCCAGCCGCAGGAAGTTGCCGCGACGGTGCTCTGGCTGTGCGGCGATGCGGCTGCGTCGATTACCGGACAAGCGATTTCGATCTCAGGAGGCGAAACATGGTAGCCGGCCCATTGCCCGCGCCGTCGGGACCCGGCAAGGACCGGCTGCGTCTCTGGATCAGGCTGCTGCGCGCCTCGCGCACGATCGAGGCCGAGCTGCGCGAGCGCCTGAAGAAGGAATTCGATACGACACTGCCGCGTTTCGACGTCATGGCCGCCCTCTACCGCGCGCCGGAAGGCATGCTGATGAGCGATCTGTCGCGCTTCCTGCTGGTATCCAACGGCAATGTCACCGGCATTGTCGACCGGCTGGTTTCGGAAGGGGTGGTCGCGCGCGCGCGCCGCAATGGCGATCGCCGCACATCCATGGTGCGACTGACCGACGAGGGTTCCAAATCTTTTGCCGCAATGGCCGCGGCGCATGAGGGTTGGATCGGAGAATTGCTGGCCAAGGTCAGCGAGGAGGATGCGCGCCGGCTGACCGGCATGCTGACCTCGTTCCGCAGCAACTGGGAGGGACGCGAATGAGTTCGATGGCCGGCCTCAAGCCGAAGCACTTCCTTTGGGAAGTCGAAGACAGGATCGCCAAGGTGCGGCTCGACCGGCCGGAGCGCAAGAATCCGCTGACCTTCGACAGCTATGCGGAACTGCGCGACACGTTCCGCGATCTCGTCTATGCCGACGACGTCGACGCCGTGGTGTTCCTGCCCAATGGCGGCAATTTCTCCTCGGGCGGCGATGTCCACGACATTATCGGCCCCTTGGTCAAGATGGACATGAAGGAATTGCTCGCCTTCACCCGCATGACCGGCGATTTCGTCAAGGCGATGCTCAATTGCGGCAAGCCGATCATCGCGGCGGTCGACGGGGTCGCGGTCGGCGCCGGCGCCATCATCGCCATGAGCGCCGACATCCGCATCGCCACGCCGGAGGCCAAGACCGCTTTCCTGTTCACCCGCGTCGGGCTTGCCGGCTGCGATATGGGCGCGTGCGCGATCCTGCCGCGCATCATCGGCCAGGGCCGTGCCGCCGAATTGCTCTACACCGGCCGCACGATGACGGCGGCGGAAGGCGAGCGCTGGGGCTTCTACAACAGGCTTGTCGATGCCGCAGTGCTCGAGGCCGACGGGCTCGAGATGGCGGCGCGCATCGTCTCGGGTCCGACCTTCGCGCACGGCATCACCAAGACACAGCTCAACCAGGAATGGTCGATGGGCCTCGACCAGGCGATCGAAGCAGAAGCGCAGGCGCAGGCGATCTGCATGCAGACGCGTGACTTCGAGCGCGCCTACAGGGCCTTCGTGGCCAAGGAAAAACCGGTGTTCGAGGGCAATTGATGGCAGACAGGAGTTTCCTCCGCTGGCCGTTTTTCGAAGACCGGCATCGCGAACTCGCCGAACGCCTTGATGCCTGGTGCGCCAGGAACCTGCCCGTCGATCACCATGACGTCGATGCCGCCTGCCGCGAACTGGTGGCCAAACTTGGCCGCGACGGCTGGCTGAAGCCGACGGCGCTCGATACCGACAATCCGGGACCGCTCGATGTCCGCACCTTGTGCATCACGCGCGAGACGTTGGCGCGCCATGACGGGCTGGCCGACTTTGCCTTCGCCATGCAGGGGCTCGGCACCGGCGCGCTTAGCCTGTTCGGCACGACCGACCAGCAGCAATGGCTGGCAAAGACCAGGGCCGGCAAGACAATCTCGGCTTTCGCGCTGTCGGAGCCACGCTCGGGGTCGGATGTCGCCAACACCGAAATGACGGCGAGCCGCGATGGCGACTTCTATATCCTCAGCGGAGAGAAAACCTGGATTTCCAATGGCGGCATCGCCGATCTCTACGTCGTCTTTGCCCGCACCGGCGAGGCGCCGGGCGCCAAGGGACTTTCCGCCTTTCTCGTGCCCGCCGACGCCAAGGGGCTTGGCATCGCCGAGCGCCTTGAGGTGATCGCGCCGCATCCGCTGGCGCGGCTTTCCTTCGATCAGGTCCGGGTGCCGGCTTCGGCGCTGATCGGCAAGCCAGGCGACGGCTTCCGCATCGCCATGTCGGTGCTGGACGTGTTCCGCTCGACGGTCGGCGCGGCGGCACTCGGCTTTGCCCGCCGGGCGCTGGATGAAAGCATCAGCAGGGTGGCCGAGCGCAAACTTTTCGGCGCTCCGATGGCAGAGCTGCAGATGGTGCAAGGCCATATCGCCGACATGGCGCTGGACGTCGATGCGGCGGCGCTGCTGGTCTACCGCGCTGCCTGGACCAAGGACATGGGCGCCGGGCGGGTCACCCGCGAGGCGGCGATGGCCAAGCTGTTCGCCACCGACAAGGCGCAAGAGGTGATCGACAAGGCTGTGCAGCTGCATGGCGGCGATGGTGTCCGCAAAGGCCACATCGTCGAGAGCCTGTATCGCGAAATCCGCGCGCTGCGCATTTATGAGGGCGCTTCCGACGTGCAGAAGGTGGTGATCGCACGGCAGGTGATGGGCGCGGCCTGACGGCGATGTATTTGATTTGAGATTGATCTTTAAGAATACCGGGGAGGCTTGAAAATGCACCAGATCCTGCAGCCGGAGGGCTGGGCGAAACCGGTCGGCTACGCCAACGGCATTGCTGCGCGCGGCAGGCTCGTCTTCGTGGGCGGACAGGTCGGCTGGAACGGGCAGTGCCAGTTCGAGACCGACGATTTCGCCGGCCAGGTGCGGCAGACGCTGCAAAACATCGTCGCCGTGCTGGCGGAAGCCGGCGCGGAGCCACGGCACATCACCGCGATGACCTGGTATTTCACCGACAAGGCCGAATATCTCGGCAATCTCAAGGGTATAGGCGAAGCCTATCGCGAGGTGATCGGCCGGCATTTTCCGGCGATGGCCGCCATGCAGGTGGTGGCGCTGGTGGAAGATCGCGCCAAAATCGAGATTCAGGCCACCGCCGTTATTCCGGATTAACGAATTCGTTATTCTCTGATTGATCAGCAGCGCAGCCCCACCCGCTTCAGCAGCGGCAACACATGGTCGCAGAAATAGGGCAATTCCTGGGTGTAGTTGACGAACGACAGCGCGATGCCCTGGTAGCCATGCCCGGCTATTGCCGCCATCTCGGCGGCAATCGTCTCTGGCGTTCCAACCAGCGGGTAGGTGCCGGCGCCGCCGGCGAAACGCTGCCGGTAGCGGTCATAGGCATGCGAGTCATGCGACTGCGAGAACTCCTTCTTGCCTGCCATATGAGCATCGACCGCATCGTGGTCGGCCAGATCGACGGCATAGCGCGTGTAGTAGGCCTGCGCCTCTTCCACGGTTGGACGGCAGACGACATGCGCCGCCGTGTAGACGCCGACGTTGCGGCCAACCTTGTCGGCCCGTTCGCTGATGTCTGCGACATGCTTGCCGGCGTCGCTCATTTCCGCAAAGGTCGTGAACAGATAATCGCATCGGGCGGCGGCGAAATCGCGGCCGGGGCCACCGAAAGCCGCGTTCATCGTCACCGGTCGCGGCTGCTGCACGCTGGCCGGCCGGCTCACCGCCTCTTTGAGGCGATAGTAGGTGCCCTCGTAGTCCAGAGGCTGGTCCGAGGCGTAAAGCTTTTCCAGGATTTCGATCCATTCGGCGGCCTGGTCGTAGCCCTTTTCGACCAGCGGCGTGCCGAACATGCCGAATTCCTTCGGGTTCCAACCGCAGACGATGTTGAGACCGGCGCGGCCATAGCTGATATGGTCGACAGTTGCCAGCGCCTTGGCGGCATAGAGCGGATGCACCAGCGGCACATGCACGGTCATGAACAGGCCGATCTGCTCGGTGGCCACCGCCAGCGCTGCCGCCCAGGTGAAGGTCTCAAACGACCATTCGCGCACCTTGTTGCGGCCGCCAAAGCCACGCCAGCGCGCGATCGGCAGCATAAATTCCAGCCCGGCGCGGTCGGCGATCTGGGCCGCCGTCAGATTGTCCTGCCAGCTTGCCGTCCAGCGTTCCGGCACATCGGTGATGGCCAGACCGCCATCGGCATTGGTCGAAAAGACGCCGAGCTTCAGTTTGTTCGAGCCGTGCAGGGGATGCGTTTTGATCATCATGGGAACTCGTGGCGGGAGACCGACACGCTAGGCCCGCGCAAAGATATTTCAAGCCTGAAATAGCTTCGCCTCGCCGCCGATTGCGGATATGAATTTGGAGGGGAAAAAGGGGATGAATATGAGCGCGTTCCGTCAGAAGTGCATCGGCAAGACCAATCTCGTCGGCTCCTTCGCCGCTATTCCCCATCCCGTCGCCGTCGAAGTGATGGCGCTCGCCGGCCTCGACTTCCTCTGCATCGACTGGGAACATGCCCAGATCGCGCGCGACACGATCGAAACCATGGTGCGCGCGGCCGACGTGCATCGCGTGCCGGCCATGGTGCGTGTTCCCGGTCATGCGCCGGAAGCTATCCAGGCGGCGCTCGACAGCGGCGCACAAGGCGTGCTCGTGCCGCGCGTCTCGACCGCTGCTCAGGCCGAGGCGGCGGTGAAAGCCTCGCGCTATCCGCCGCTGGGCGAGCGCGGCGTCGGGCCTGGCCGCGCGGCCGGCTATGGCTATCGCATCCCCGAATATCTGGCCGCGGCCAATGACAGGATCGTCGTCGCGGTCCAGGTCGAGACATCGGAGGGGCTGGCCAACATCGAGGCGATCGCTGCCGTCGACGGTGTCGATGTGGTCTTCGTCGGCCCCGGCGATCTCTCCGTGTTGATCGATGCGATCGGGCCGAAAGGCGTGGACAAGCTCAATAAGGCGATCACAAGGATCATCCGCGCGACTGTCGCGCACGGCAGGACGTCGGGCATATTTTGCGCCAGCCCACAGACGATCAGCCAGTGGGCCGCTATCGGCGCGAGCTTCTTCGTCCTGGCCAGCGATACGATGTTTCTTGGCGCCGGCGCTGCGGCCAACTGCACCGCTGCGCGCGCCGTGCTGGGGTGAGACGGGCCGGATCGGGCAAAAACTTTTTAAGCTTAAAACTTTTTCCTTGAAAAGCGCAGCACATTGGATAGCATCCAAACTCGATGGCGACTGTCGTGCCGGTGGGGCTTGCCGGGCAGTCCGTCGCGGTGCTCCGGGTGGGAGGGGTTTCAGTCCTTGTCGTTCATACTGCCCCAGTCATCGTCCAGCGCGCGTTATGCTTTCGACGGCGTACGTGCCCAGATCCGTGACCTGCACACCGAAAACATTGCCAACCTTGCCGTGCGCGCCCGAGAACTGGGCGACGTGATCGCGCTCTGGTACGGCGAAGGCGACATGGTGACGCCCGCTTTCATCCGCGACGCGGCGAAGGCCGCCTTCGATGAAGGCCAGACGTTCTACGTCCCTAACATGCGTGGGCACCCCCTACTGAACGAGGCGCTGTCGGAATACCAAACGCGCATTCACGGCCGGACGATCCCGATTGCGCGCACCACGGTCACGCCCGGCGGCATGCAGGCGCTGTACCTGGCGCTGGAACTGCTGGTCGATACCGGCAGCAACGTCGTCTATGTCGCGCCGCAATGGCCCAACATCCACAACGCCATCCATCTGATCGGCGGCGAGCCAAGGCCGTTTTCGCTCGACTTCAAGGGCGACTGGCATCTCGATCTCGACCGGCTGTTCGCCACTTGCGATGCGCGCACACGCGCGATCTTCCTGTCGACGCCGTCCAACCCGACCGGCTGGACCGCGTCGCGCGAGGAGATGCAGGCGCTGCTCGACTTCAGCCGGCGCACCGGCATCTGGATCATCTCCGACGAGGTCTATGGCCGGCTCTATTTCGACGGCAATGTTGCTCCTTCCATCCTGCAGATCGCCGAGGATGGCGACCGGGTGCTGTCGGTCAACAGTTTTTCGAAGGCGTGGGCGATGACCGGCTGGCGCATCGGCTGGCTGACGCATCCGTCGGGGGTGGCCGACCAGCTTGGCGCCATGACGCAGTACATCAACAGCGGCACCGCCGCGCCTATCCAGGCAGGCGCTGTCGCCGCCATCCGCCAAGGCGAGCCGCTGGTCGAGGAGATCAGGCAGCGGATCAAAACCGGCCTCGACCTTGCCTATGACAGGCTGGCCCAGATTCCCGGCATCATCCTGCCGACGAAACCGCGCGGAGGCATGTATGCCTTCTTTGCCATGGACGGCGAAAGCGACGCCCGGCAGGCCTGCGCCAGGATACTGGAGACGGCGCGCGTCGGGCTGGCTCCCGGCCACCTCTTTGGAAATTCGGCAGCGGCCTTCCTGCGGATGTGCGTGTGCCGTGAACGCGACCAGATAGCGACCGCGCTCGAGCGCATGGTCGCCGCCATGAATTGACGCCCCGCTGGGAGGTGGGACGGCAACAAACCGTGCGGGAGCAAACCCGCCCGATCACAACCAGAGGGAACACAAAATGAGCTTCACTCGTCGCAACCTGCTTCTTCTCGCCGCCACGATCGGCATCGCTGCCGGCCCGGCCACCGCCTTTGCCGCCGATGTGCTCAATGTCGGCGCCTACCCGACCAATCCGCCCTTCGAATACAAGAACGAGAGCGGCACGTTCGAGGGCTTTGAAGTCGACATCGTCAACGAAGCGGCCAAGCGTGCCGGCATGACCACCGACATTGCCGACCTCGGCTTCCAGGCGCTGTTCGCGGCTGTCAGTTCCAACCGCATCGATGTCGCGATCTCCTCGATCACCATCACGCCGGAGCGACTGAAAACGCTGTCCTTCACCCAGCCCTATTATGACTCCGACATGGGCATTGCGACGAAGACCGATAGCGCTGTTAACACCGAGGCCGACCTCAAGGGCAAGATCGTCGGCGTGCTTTCAGGCTCGACCGGCGAGACCTGGGTCAAGGCGCATCAGGAGGCTGACGGCTACAGCGACGTGAAGGGCTATGACACGCAGCAGAACCTGCTGCTCGACCTCAGCGCGGGCCGCGTGGACGCCGCCGTCAGCGATATTCCGGGCATGGAATACTCCTTCACCAAGATGAAGGACCTCAAGGTCAAGCAGCGCATCAAGACCGGCGAACAGTACGGCCTGATGATGAGCAAGGACCATCCGCTGCTCGGCAAGCTGAACGACGCGCTGACCGCGATGAAGAAGGACGGAACGCTGGCCGCGATCCACAAGAAGTGGTTCGGCAGCGACGCGCCAGCCGATTCCTCGACGGTCAAGGAAATGCCGCTGCCCAAGGCCTGACCGGCAATGCACTTAAATCGTGCCGGCTCCCAGGCCGGCACGATTCATTTCACGCTCCGGCGCCTGCTGCCACACGGATAGCCTCATCGGAGGCAAGGTCGATTGGTTTTAGCTTGAGCATCCTTTGCTCTGGGGTTCGGGAACGCTCCCATGTCGCTGATCGACACCTTCTTCAATCCTGACGTGATCATGTCCAGCCTGCCGGCGCTGTTGCGTGGCTTCCTGAACACGCTGCTGCTCGGCATTTTGAGTATCGGCATCGGCATTCCCATTGGCCTGGGGATCAGCCTGTTGCGGCTCTATGCGCCGAAGCCGCTGCGCTGGCTGGCGGTCGGCTACACCGACATCTTCCGTGCCCTGCCGGTGCTGGTGGTGCTGATCCTGATCTATTATGCGCTGCCCTTCCTCGGCATCCGTCTGTCGTCCTGGGCCTCCGCCGTGACGGCGTTCGCCATCATCATGTCGGCCTATTCAGCAGAAGTGTTCCGCTCCGGCATCGAGAGCATTCCGAAAGGCCAATTCGAGGCAGCACAGGCGCTCGGCCTGCCTTTCCTTTTGACCTTGCGCAAGGTGGTGCTGCCGCAGGCGATCCGCGTCGTCATCCCGCCGATGACCAGCAATTGCGTCTCGATGTTCAAGGACACGTCGCTCGCTTCCACCGTTGCGCTGCCTGAACTGTTGAAGGAAGCGACCAACGCGCAATCGCTCTATGCCAATCCCTCGCCGCTGATCGGCGCCGCTTTGGTCTATCTCATCTTCCTCTGGCCCATGGTCCGCCTCGTCAGCCTGCTCGAAGACCGCTTCAAGACCGAGAAGACGCGCTGACCTCATCAACCGTCCCGCTTCCCAAGCCATTCGCAGGAGATACAGTTGAGCAATTCCCAAGCCGCCGGCGGCTTTCCGGTCGACACCATCCGCGCCATGTTTCCGGCCTTGCAGCGCGCTGGTGATTTCATCTTCATGGACAACGCCGCCGGCGCGCAGATCCCGCAGAGCGTGCTCGACGCGGTGACCAATCACCTGGTCTCGCACAATGTGCAGCGTGGTGGTCGCTATGGGCGCTCGGTCACGGTCGACCAATCGGTTGCGGATGCTCGGACGAGCGTGTCCTTGCTGATCAACGCCTACAGTCCGTCGGAAATCTGCTTCGGCATGAACGCCACCTCATTCATTCGCCTGGTCAGCCTCGGCATCGGCCAGATGCTGGCCAGGGACACAGAGCGCGACGAGATCGTCATCACCGACATGGACCACGACGCCAACATCGCCACGTGGCTGGCGCTGGAGTCCGCCGGAGCCAAGTTCAAATGGTGGCGCATGCGCGAGGACGGCAACCTGCATGTCGACGACCTCAAGCCGCTGGTTTCCGATCGCACCCGTCTCGTCGCCTGCACGGTGACCGCGCATTCGATCGGTTCGATCGTTGATGTCGCCTCGGTGGCCGCGATCGCGCATGCGGCCGGCGCCGAAGTGTTCCTTGACTGCGTGCATTACGGACCGCACGGGCTGATCGACGTGCAGGCCTGGGACTGTGATTATCTCGTCTGCTCCGGCTACAAGAATTTCTCGCCGCATATGGGCTTTCTGTGGGGCCGCTTCGAAACGCTGAAGCGGCTGCCGACCTTCCGCGAGGATTTCATCCCCGACGAGCCGCCTTACAAGGTCGAGGCCGGCACCTTCATCTACGAGAACGTCTCAGGCATGGATGCCGCGGTGCAGTACCTGGAACTGATCGGCCGCAATCTGGCGCCCTCCAACAACCGCTCGCGGCGCGACAACATCGTTGCCGGCATGGGCGTCATCCGCGACTATGAAATGCTCCTGGCGCGCGAGATGCTCGCCGTGCTCAAGGGATGCAATGCCACGATCTACGGCGTCGCCGAGGAAGCCCGCATCAACGAGCGCGTGCCGACCTTCTGCTTCAACATCGGCAAGCTGTCGCCGCAGCGGATCGTCGAGGAAATGGCCGAGATGCAGATCGGCATCCGCGACGGCCATATGTACGCGCCACGGCTGATGAAGCGTCTCAACCTGTCGATGGACAGCGGCGCCATCCGCGCCTCGCTGGTCCATTACAACACGGTCGACGAGGTCAGGCGTTTCGGCGAGGCACTGCGCGCCGTCATCGCAAGGCTGTCGTAGCTGGTCCTTAAACCTCTCCGGCGCGGAACATCGGCCCGCCCTTGTGGGCCGGGAAGCCATAGCCGTTGATCATCACCAGATCGATGTCGGAGGCACGCGCCGCGATGCCTTCGGCGAGTAATGCCTTGCCCTCGTCGGCCATTGCCGCCAGCAAGCGCGTGACGATCTCATCGGGCGAAAAGCGGCGCGGCACGATGTCCTTGGCCGCCCGAACGGCCTCGATCAGCGCGGCCACTTGCGGGTCGCTCCTGCGCTCGCCGTCGGAATAATCGTACCAGCCGCGCCCGGTCTTGCGGCCGAAGCGGCCGGCCTCGCACAGCCGGTCGGCGATCTCGACATAACGTGCTTGCGGATCGCGCATCGCCGCCTGTCGCTTGCGCCGCGCCCAGGCTATCTCCAGCCCAGCCATGTCGTTGACCGCGAAGATCCCCATCGGGAAGCCCCAGGCCTCCAGCGCGGCATCCACCTCTTCCGGTGCTGCGCCATCCTCCACCATGAACTCCGCCTCGCGGCGGTAGGCCGAATAGAGGCGGTTGCCGATGAAACCCTCGGTAACGCCGCACACGACAGGCAGCTTGCCGAGCTTCCTGACGAACGCGATAGCCGAGGCGAGCACATCGGGCGCCGTCGCCGCGCAATCCACCACTTCGGTGAGCCGCATGACGTTGGCCGGGGAGAAAAAATGCAGGCCGGCGATCCGTTCGGGCCGGGCGGTTGCCGAGGCGATCTCGTCGGGGTTGAGGTAGCTGGTGTTGGTCGCCAGTATGGCGTCGGGGCGGACGATACGATCAAGCTTCCGGAAGAGTTCGGTTTTTACCGCGAGATCGTCGAACACTGCCTCGATGACCAGATCGGCCTGCACCAGCCTGCCGGCGTCACTGGCCGCTTCAAACCGGCTCAGCGCCTCCCTGCGGGCATGATCGGTGAGTCGGCCGGATTGGACCGACTTGTCGAGAAGGCCGGCGATCCGCTCGTATCCTTTTGCCGCGGCGTCGTCGTTCTGCTCGATGCCGATTACGCGATAGCCGGCATTCAAGGCCGAGACCGCGATGCCTGCACCCATCAGGCCGGTTCCGACGATACCGACGGTCTCGACCTTGCGAGGCGTGATACCCTCCAGCCTGTCGACTTTGCTGGCTTGCCTCTCGGCAAAGAAGACGTGGCGCAACGCTGCCGCCTCGCGAGAATCCCGGAGGCGCAGGAAGGTCGCGCGTTCGTGCACAAGACCGTCCTCAAGTCTGGCCGTGGACGCGGCCCGGACCAGTCTCACGGCCTCTGCAGGCGCGATCTGTCCACGGCTGCGGGAAAGCACCTTTCTTGCGGCTGCCGCGTCGGCCTCAGGTTGCGAGCGCGGGACGGAAAGCGCACCCGTGCGCCGCAGCGGTTGGCCAACGAGACGGCGGGCGACATCGAGCGCGCCTTCGGGAAGATCGTCCGCAATGGTATCGATCAGACCGAGAGCGAGAGCTTCGTCGGCATTTGCGGGCCGACCCGTGCCGATCAGGTCAATTGCGGCGACCGTGCCGATGAGGCGGGGCAGGCGTTGGGTTCCGCCGGCCCCGGGCACTAACCCGAGCTTGACCTCGGGCAGGCCGAAGCTGGCCGCCTTGCTGGCCACCCGGTAGTGGCAGGCCAGCGCAATCTCGCAGCCGCCGCCGAGCGCCGCGCCGCCTACTGCCGCGACGATCGGTTTGGCGAAGCTCTCCATCGCTTCGATCACGTCAGGCAGTGTGGGCCCGATAGCGGGCTTGCCGAATTCCTTGATATCGGCGCCACCGATGAAGGTGCGCCCAATGGCGGTCAGCACCACGGCAGACACTTCATCCGACGCCGCACGCCCAAGCGCAGCCATCAGTCCGGCCCTGACATGGAGGGACAGCGCGTTGACCGGCGGATTTTCGATCGTGACGATGAGAACGCCATCGACGATCTTGCCTGTGACACTCTCGGAAAATCGTGCTGTGTTCATGGAGTTTTATTCCGGAACAACGGCAAATCTTCCTCCTCCTTCTGCTCTCCGCCAAATGCCGGTGTCCCGGCTCGGACGGATGAAGCGCCATGGATCTTCAAAATAATTTCAAGCTTAAAATAATTAGAATTCGAAAAACTTCAAGCCTGCCGGAGTCGACTGCAAAAGGCGTCGCTACCACGACGGTGATCGGTCAGACTTGACGGTTGCACTGCGGTGCCGGGTCAAGGCGAGTTTGTGGAAACCTTCGGCAGCAGGGCTTTGAAATAGTCGATCGTCTGTTGCAGCCCGGCTTCTAAAGTCACCGTCGGCTCCCAGCCGACAAGCCTTTTGGCAAGGGTGATATCGGGCTGGCGGTGCCGCGGATCGTCTTGCGGAAGATCGCGGTAAATTATATCCGAACCTGATCCGGTCATCTGCGTCGTCAGTTCGGCCAAGCGCCTGATCGTTACTTCCCTTGGATTGCCGATGTTTACTGGACCGGTCACCTCCGGCCCCGTATCCATGAGGCGCAGCATGCCGCTCACCAGGTCGTCGACGTAGCAAAACGACCTTGTCTGTGAGCCGTCGCCGAAAATGGTTATCGGTTCACCACGAAGCGCCTGCACGATGAAATTTGAGACAACCCTGCCGTCTGCCGGGTGCATGCGCGGCCCGAACGTATTGAAAATCCGCGCGACCTTGACCCACAAGCCATGTTGTCGGTGATAGTCGAAGAACAGCGTTTCGGCGCAGCGTTTGCCTTCATCGTAGCATGAGCGCGGCCCGATCGGGTTTACATTGCCCCAGTAACTCTCGGGCTGCGGATGCACAGACGCGTCACCATAGACCTCACTGGTGGAGGCCTGAAAGACTTTGCATTTCAGCCGCTTTGCCAATCCAAGAACATTGATGGCGCCGTGCACGGCGGTCTTGATCGTCTGAACCGGGTCGTACTGGTAGTGAACAGGCGAGGCCGGACACGCCAGGTTGTAAATCTCATCGACTTCGACGTAGAGCGGAAAGGTCACGTCATGGCGCATGAATTCGAAGCGGGGATGCTTGGCCAAATGGTCGATATTGCGCTTTGATCCGGTGAAAAGGTTGTCGACACACAAGATTTCGTCGCCTCGTTCCAACAGGCGGTCAATAAGATGCGAGCCGATAAACCCTGCGCCCCCGGTAACGAGAATGCGTCTGCGGCTGTCATAGAGTCTGGCCAATTTCTGCTCCCAGGCAAATGCTGATCGACCACATATCGGTCGCCACACGCAGGATACGACGTGTCCGCAGCCAATGCACAAGGACCAAACTGAAATTTCGCAGATCCGCTCGGTGCCGATGCGAATTCCGATCCCGGCATTTGGTTTGATCAGAAGGCACGATTGAGGCCGATAGTGGCCTATGGATTGGCAGCAGAGAATATCAGCCCTGTCGTCAGGGCCGCCGCTGCGTAGATGGCCGGCAGAACCTGACGGTTCACCCCAATCCGCAGCAGAGAGTGGCTCGAAACCCGGTCCTGCTGGATTTTATCCACAACATCGATGGCATTGGCGGATGGCAACATGAAAATGGCAACGACCATTTTTCGTGAGACATTCCTCTTCGCGATAGAGCATCGTTGAATTGGCCAACAGCCTGCCATACAAGCACGTCGGCTCAACAGGTGGCTCGAGGAACCCCACGGATGTCCGAACGCATTGCAGTTATCGGCCTGGGTTATGTCGGCCTGCCGGTAGCCATTGCCTTTGGGAAGGTTTTCCCCGGCACCATAGCTTTTGACATCAGCGAGCGTCGGATCGGGGAATTGCGTGGCGGCGTCGATCGTACGGGGGAAGTTGACGCAACGGCGCTCAAGGAGACCTCGATAGGGCTGACCACCGACCGGGAGATGTTGAAAGGCGCTACTTTCTTCATCGTCGCCGTGCCAACCCCTATCGACGCAAATCGCGCTCCCGATCTAGCTTCTTTGAAACTGGCGTCCGAACTCGTCGGCGAGGCGGTGAGCAAAGGCGCCGTCGTCGTTTTTGAGTCGACAGTCTATCCAGGTGTGACCGAAGATTTCTGTGGGCCGATCATCGAGCAGGTTTCCGGCCTGCGACATCCCCGCGACTTTGCCCTCGGCTATTCGCCCGAACGCGCCAACCCCGGCGATCGGGAACACTCGCTGCAAAAGATCGTCAAAGTCGTCTCCGGCGAGAATAACGAGACGCTGGAGCGCGTCGCGAACGTTTATGGCCGTATCATCGATGCCGGCGTCTACCGCGCCCCGTCGATCAAGGTGGCCGAGGCAGCGAAGGTTATCGAGAACACCCAGCGCGATCTGAACATCGCGCTGATGAACGAACTGGCAATGATCTTCGAGCGGCTCGATATCCGGACGCAGGATGTTCTTGATGCTGCGTCGACGAAATGGAACTTCCTTCCCTTCAAACCGGGGTTCGTCGGCGGCCACTGCATCAGCGTCGATCCATATTATTTGACCGCCAAGGCCGAGGCCGAAGGTTACCATCCGCAGATCATCCTCGCCGGACGTCGCATCAATGACGGCATGGGGGCCTTCGTCGCCCAGCAGGTTGTCAAACGGCTGATTGGTTCTGACACGCCCGTCAAAGGGGCTTCTGTCGGCATTCTCGGGCTGACATTCAAGGAGGACGTGCCGGATTTGCGCAACAGCCGCGTGTTCGACATGGTCAAGGAACTAAGGCAGTTCGGAATTGTCCCCAAAGTCCATGATCCCCTTGCCGATGTCGAAACCGCTCGGCGTGATCACGGCGAAACAATCCTGCCGCTCGATGAGATAAACGATTTGCAGGCGCTTGTTCTGGCGGTGCCTCACAGGCAATATCTCACCAACGAAAGAGCGCGTCTTTTTCAAATGATCAGGCCGGGGGGGACACTGTTCGATGTCAAGTCGGCCATCAAGCCCAATGAAGTTCCCGACAACATAAAATACTGGAGCTTGTAAAGCTCGCCTGAAATTAACGCTAGGATATGCAGTGATATCAAGCAGGCCAATACTGATCACCGGCGCAGCCGGGTTCATAGGGTTTCATCTTTGCCTGAGGCTGCTTGCCGAAGGACGCCAGGTTATCGGCCTCGACTCCATGAACGAGTATTATGACGTCAGCCTGAAGCAGGCTCGTCTCGAGCGGCTGAAAGCGTTTTCGAATTTTTGTTTCGAGCATGCCGATCTCACGGAGCGGGACCGTATTTCGGAGCTCTTCCTTTCGGCCGCGCCGGAGGTTGTCGTCAATCTCGCGGCGCAAGCCGGCGTACGCTATTCGATCAGCAATCCGCACGCCTATGTGGAAAGCAACCTCAGCGGCTTTGTCAACATCCTGGAAGGATGCCGGCAGGCGTCGGTCGGCCATCTGGTCTATGCATCGTCGAGTTCGATTTATGGCGGCAGCACCCGCATGCCGTTTTCCGTGCACGATCCGGCGGACCATCCGCTCAGCCTTTACGCCGCAAGCAAGAAGGCGAACGAGCTGATGGCGCACACATACAGCCATCTGTTTCGACTGCCGACCACCGGGCTGCGTTTTTTCACCGTCTATGGTCCGTGGGGGCGGCCGGACATGGCGCTGTTCATCTTCGCCAAGGCTATCCTCGCCGGAGAGCCGATCGAGGTCTTCAACTATGGCAACATGCAGCGGGATTTCACCTATATCGACGACATTGTCGAAGGTATTATCCGCGTCATGCAGCAACCCGCGACACCCAATCCTGAGTGGAAAAGTGTCGCGCCAGACCCAGCGACCAGCAACGCCCCGTTCAGGATTCACAACATCGGCGGCAATTCGCCCGTTCAACTGAACCGATTGATCGAGGTGCTCGAAGACGCGCTGGGACGCAAGGCAAACCGCAACCTCATGCCACTTCAGCCAGGCGACGTTCCGGCAACTTTCGCCAATGTCAGCTCGCTCGAGGAGGCGACTGGCTTCAAGCCCAAAATCCCGATCGAAATAGGGGTTCCGCGCTTTGTCGAATGGTACCGGGAGTTCTACCGAGCATGATCGGACGCTTCGCCACCTGGAGGCGGCTGGCTTCTGACCAGCCATGGCTGGCGCATGCCGCTCGGAAAACTCAATAAGCCGCAGCCGAACTGGGTGTCGCCTGAAGGCGGTCAATATCTTTCCGGGGCGGCGCACCGAACAGGCGACGATATTCTCGGCTGAACTGCGAAGGGCTGTCATAGCCCACCGCGAACCCGGCCGTGCCTGCGTTTGCGCCGCCGGCAAGCATAATCCTTCGCGCCTCCTGCAGGCGCAGCTGCTTCTGGTATTCGAGCGGGGTCATGCGCGTAATCGCCTTGAAATGGGCATGAAGGGACGACGCGCTCATGCCCGATGCCGCCGCAATCTCTTCGATGCGCAGTTGTGCCTGGAAATGATTGCGGATCGTGGCGATGGCGCGGCTGACCTGGTTCAAGTGGCTGTCCACCGACGCCATCTGGCGAAGCGTGTCACCGTGCGGTCCGGTGAGGAGCCGGTAAAGGATTTCGCGTTCGATCAGCGGCGCCAGCACGGTGATGCTCTCGGGGCGATCGAGCAGCCTGACAAGCCGACAGGCGGCATCAATCAGGTCGGGGTCACTTGGATAGGCAGCTAACACCGGCAGATCCCTGCTGGGGGATGCACGTCCTTCTTTCACAAGCAGTTCGGCCAGCGCGGTGGAATCAAAATCTATCTTGCAACAGAGGTAGGGCGCCGCCGGGCTCGCCTCCAACACATGCCCGACCAGCGGCAGGTCGACCGAGACGAGCAGGTAGCTCGATGCGTCATAGACCACGCTCTGGTCGGCCAGCGAGACGCGCTTCGATCCTTGGGCGATTATGCAAAGCGACGCCTCGTAGACCGCAGGCACGGGTGCACTGGGCTGGTTGGCGCGAATGAGCGACAGCCGCGGCACCGCAGTGCCGGCCATGCCAGATTTCGGCGCAAAGCGGGTGATCAGCTCGGCGAGTTCATTGATTTTCCCCATGCCGCATAATCTTCATGGCGCGAAATGTTGCAAGGCATTTCGAGTTCATTTGGAGGATCGTGCAAACTCTTTGGACGATCACGCTACCGCCCTTTGCCGGTTCGCCGCCATCTATCTCCCCGTCACCGCAGCGAAAAAGGAACGATCATGACGGGACTTAAAGACAAGGTTGTACTCATCACCGGCGCCTCCAGCGGCATCGGCGAAGCGACGGTTCGGGAACTTGCCGGTGCCGGCGCCAGACTGTTCATCGGGGCCCGCCGCACCGAGCGGCTCAAGGCGCTGGCCGCAGAAATAGGCAAAGGCGTCGCGTGGCGCGAACTCGACGTGACTGACGCGGCGAATTTCCACGCCTTTGCCGATGCCGCTCATGCCGAATTCGGGCAGATCGATGTGCTGGTCAACAATGCCGGCGTCATGCCGCTGTCGCCGCTTGCCGCGCTGAAGCGCGATGAGTGGTCTCGCATGATCAATGTCAACATCGGCGGCGTGCTGAACGGGATCGCCGCGGTGCTGCCGCGCTTCGTCGCCCAGAAGAATGGGCATATCGTCAATGTCGCCTCGGTCGGTGCGCATATCGTGCTGCCCACCGCGGCGGTCTATTGCGGCACGAAATATGCCGTCTGGGCAATCACCGAGGGGCTGCGGCAGGAGCATGACGACATCCGCGCCACGATCATCTCCCCCGGAGTGACCGCAACCGAACTGGGCGACGATATCAGCGATCCTCAGGTCGCCACGGCTCTGAAAGAATGGCGGCAGAAGTCGCTCACACCGGATGCCAGTGCACGGGCGATCCGTTTTGCGCTTGATCAACCCGATGGCGTCGACGTCAACGAAGTGATCGTGCGGCCAACCGCTGCCAATATGTAGAACTTGCTGCAGGATGCCGGCTTTCGGCGAGCTAGGGCGCTCTCCGAGATCCGGCAAACGGCCCACCCCTTAATGCACCCGCCCTCAGCCTCTGGCGCAACTCCCGCGGGCCACATCGTACCGGCTCTCGAACGCGCGCGAAAAATGCGCACTCGAATTGAACCCGCAGGCAAAGGCGATTTCCGAGATCGTGGGCGACACTCGGGCGGGCGACAACAATTCTTCCTTGCTGCGCTCCAGCCGCCTGTCCCAGACGAAGCGTTCCGGTCTCGCGGCAAGGCCGGTGCGCCGCTGGGAACTTAACCCGCTAATCATCTCCCCTGCGACGGTAGAGATGTCAGGCTTCGCCGGCCAGGCGCGCTGAAATCAGCCGCGCCGCCTTGATCACCGCTTCGCCCTGGCTGGCCGCCATGCTGTCATCGGCGCGTGACACAGGCGAGGCCACCGCCAGAGTGCCTAAAGGACGGCCATCGGAGCCGAGGATTGCCGCGGCTATGCTGTGGACGCCTTCTTCATAGCCTTGGGAGCTCGAGGAATAGCCGCGCTTGGCGGCAAGCCGGATCGCCTTCATCAGCCTGTCGGGCTGCGTCACCGTGTGTGGCGTGAAGGTCGGCAACGGCTTGTCGACATAGGCCTCGGCCGCTTCCTGAGGCGAAGCGGCGAGAAAGGCGATGCCGGAGGCGGTGCCGTGCAAGGGCAGCACCTGGCCGACATCGACATTGACCCGGTTGGCCTTTGCCGAGAGTTCGACGTGGACGGTCAGCAGTGCGCCGGCGCTGAATTCCGACAGATGCACCGTTTCGCCTGTTTCCAGCGCCAGCTCGCGAACCACAGGTGCTGCCACGCGCACGAAGGGAAAATGCGCGTCGCGAAAGCGGGCCAGCCGCGACAGGCCGGCGCCGAGCCGGTAGCGGCGGCTTGCCGGCTCTTGTTCGATCAGGCGGTGGTCGGCCAGCGCCATCAGCAGGCGCCGCGCCGTCGCCTTGTCGAGGCCGATTTTGCGGGCGAGCTCGGACAGGCCGATCTCCGGTTCGCCGAGCGTGAACTGCTCCAGCAGCGATATCGCTTTGCCGACTGTGCTCATCGTGCATCCTCAAGATACTTCGCATGGGACGAAAGCCAATCCACCTTGCAGTCCGCTCATAGCACATCAAACGGTGGTTCAAATAACGAACCGTTTGGAAGCGACAAAAAACACCAGCAAGTTTCGCGGCGACATCAATCTCGATGCGCCGCGCCGTGCGCGGGGTAATGCTGCGCGGCAACACCTATCAACAGGTGGATCAACTCGGCGGCGCCGTGCCTGGCCGGCGTGTCGGCCCAAACGCCTGATCCTGGCCGGCGCGGAAGCTTCAACTCTGCCCGAGCTGCGCGCGGCGCCAGGCGGCGGGCGCCTGGCCAACCCGCTCCCGGAAGAAGCGTGAGAAATAGGCCGGATCTTCGAAGCCGATTTCGTAGGCGATGTCCTCGACGGTGCGCACGGTGAACAGCAGCAAGCGCTTGGCCTCCAGCAACCGTCGCTCCCCCATGAGTCGCTTGACGCCGCTGCCAAGCACCGTATGGGCGGCCTTGTCGAGAAGATGCGGTGTCGTGGCCAGCGCCCCGACGTAGCGGTCGACGGGCCAGTTGTCGCGGAAATGCGCATCGACCAGGCGGCGCAAGCCGCGCGCCAATGCAGCATCGGAAGAGCCAGTGGGATCCATTACCTCGGGACCAAGACGCGCGATGTGCGAGAGCGCGACGCCAATCAGCGCCGGCAGGGTCTTGTCACTCCCGGCCTGCGCCTCGGCATATTCCGTGGCGATCATCTCCAGCACCGCCGCAAGCCTTTTCCACGCGACGTGCTGAGGAAGGCTATCGGCAAAGACGGGCCGGTCCAATGGCAGCAGGCTGTGAGCTGCTATTGCCGCAAGCGCATCATCGGCGACCGAAACGACGATGGCGTCGGTGCCGGGCCCGATCGAGAAGCCATGCACGATAGTGCTCGGCACGAAGCTGACGGCCGGTGCCGAAAAGTCCCAGGATTGGTCTTCGATGCGATAAGTGCCGGAGCCGCTTGTCCAGTAGGTGATCTGGCCCATTTGCGGATGCTTGTGCGCGGCAACCTGGCCGAGATGAATGTTGCTGCGCGCAAGCACCGTCTCGACATGCAGGAAGCCGACATCGAGCGGCCGCACCGGCTCGCCATAGACAAAGAAATCAGGAATGGAATTGAGGCTCATGGCGCCGGAAAAAGTCCAATCGGTTTTGCCGTTACGTCCTAACCGATCCTTGCCAGGAGCGCTAGAGTTGATGCCATAAGTGGAGGAACATCATGCGATCGGAAGACTTTCGTGCCGACAATGGGCGCCCGTTCACCGGGGCCGAGTATCTGGAGAGCCTGCGCGACGGCCGCGAGGTCTACATCAACGGCGAGCGCATTGCCGATGTCACCACCCATCCGGCCATGCGCAATTCGGCGCGGTCGCTGGCGCGCCTCTATGATGCGCTGCACGATCCCAAGCGGCAGGGCACGCTGACCTCGCCTACCGATACCGGTTCGGGCGGCTACACCCACAAATATTTCCGCGTCGCCAAATCCTCCGGCGAACTCGCGGCCCAGCAGACCGCGATCGCCGAGTGGTCACGCATGTCCTATGGCTGGATGGGCCGCACGCCCGATTACAAGGCGGCACTGATGAACACGCTCGGCGCCAATGCCGACTGGTACGGCCCGTTCAAGGACAATGCGCTCGCCTGGCACAAGCGTGCGCAGGAAGCCGTGCTGTTCATGAACCACGCCATCGTCAACCCGCCGATCGACCGCCACAAGCCGGCCGAACAGGTGAAGGATGTCTTCGTCCACATCACCAAGGAGACCGACGCCGGCATCTATGTCTCCGGCGCCAAGGTGGTGGCGACGTCCTCGGCGCTGACCCACTACAATTTCCTGGCGCAGAGTTCGGCGACGGTCACCGAAGATCCGTCGCTGTCGGTCATGTTCATCGTGCCGATGAATGCGCCGGGGGTAAAGATGTTCTGCCGCGTCTCCTATGAGCAGACGGCCAACACGGCGGCGGCTCCGTTCGACTATCCGTTGTCGTCGCGCTTCGACGAGAACGATGCCATCCTGGTGCTCGACAATGTCTTCATCCCCTGGGAGGACGTACTGGTGCTGCGCGACGCGCAGAAAATCCTGTCCTTCCATCCGGCTTCGGGCTTCATGCATGGCTATTGCTTCCAGGGCTGCACACGCTTTGCCGTCAAGCTCGACTTCCTCGCCGGCCTGCTAGCCAAGGCGCTGCGCGCCACCGGCGGCGATGCCTTCCGAGGCAACCAGGCGGCGCTGGGCGAGGTGATCGCGCTCAGGCACATGTTCTGGAGCTTTTCCAACGCCATGGCCTACAATCCGATCCCGTGGGCGAATGGCGCTGTCCTGCCCAACCTGGAAGCAGCCCTTGCCTACCGGACTTTCATGTCGGAAGCCTATCCGCGCGTCATCGACACGGTGCGCCGGGTGATCGCCTCCGGCTTGATCTACCTGCCGTCATCGGTGCGCGACTTCAACAATCCCGAGATCGACAAATACCTCGCGCAATATGTGCGCGGTTCCAACGACATGGGCCATGTCGAGCGCATCAAGATCATGAAACTGTTGTGGGACGCGACCGGCACCGAGTTCGGCGGCCGCCACGCACTCTACGAACTCAACTATGCCGGTGCGCCGGAAGAGGTGCGGCTGCAGGTGCTGAAGGGCGCCGAACGCGGCGGCCGCCTGAAGGCCATGGAAGAACTGGTCGACACCTGCATGGCCGACTATGACGAGAACGGCTGGACGGGAGATACCTGGCTCAATCCGCTCGCTTCTACGGCCGGGTGATGTCAGATGGCCACGCAGATTTCGAAGGCCGATTTCCGCGACGCCATGGCAAGGGTCTGCGCGCCGGTCAACATCGTCACGACAGATGGTCCGGCCGGGCGCGGCGGCTTCACCGCCACCGCCATGTGCAGTGTGTCGGACGAACCGCCGACACTGCTGGTGTGCATGAACGGCCGCTCGACGCAGGCCGCCATGTTCCTCGCCAACCGGCGCTTCTGCGTCAACGTGCTGACGCATGACCATATGCACCTAGCCGGCAAGTTCGCCGACGCGACCAGGGACATGGAGGCACGCTATTCGGCGGCGCGCTGGCAAACGCTGGCCTCAGGCACGCCGGCGCTGTCCGATGCGATCGTCAATTTCGATTGCGAGATCGAGGATGTGCACATCGTCGGCACGCATAATGTCATGATCGGCCGCGTTATCGATGTCAGGCACGGCAGCGGCGGCTCGGCCTTGCTCTATGTCGACCGCAATTACACGCAGCCGACGCGGCTTGGCAGCTTTGGCGGCTGAGCCGCAGCAATCAGCTCTCGCCGGCGATCAGGCTCTCCAGCAGATCGAGCAATTGCTCGAGCCTCTCATGTCCGAAGCGCTGTTCGATGTCGCGGTAGATGACGAGGCGTTCCGGCGACAAGGCATCGATAAGGGCGGAGCCCGCCGGGGCGATCGTCAGAACGACACGGCGGCCATCGCCTTCCGCCTTGTTGCGGGTGATGAATTTTCGGCCCTCGAGCGTCTTGATGATGCGTGTCAGGCTGGGCGGCAGCACCGAAGCGCGATCGGCAAGTTCCGTCGCCTCGACAGGGCCGGCCTCGCTCAGAACGCGCAGCACACGCCATTGCTGTTCGGTCACGTCATGCGCCGCCAGCATAGGGCGAAACCGCGCCATCACCACTTCGCGGGCATGGAGCAGCGCCATCGGCAGAGAACGACGGGTGTTTTCAGGCAGCAAGAAGCAGCGTCCCCAATGATGCGGGCGGTCGGCGGGACCGCACGCCAAAACCTGACCTTTCCATCCCGTATCGTCGCCTCAACTTGGATGCAAGGCTTGACTTCAGTGATGCTGCATGTAATTAACGCGTTAACTACAACAGTGGAACAATCCGGGGAACGAGACGCGGTGCCTCACTTTTCCATCGAGTATTCGGCCAACCTCGATGCCAAGGTCGACATGAGCGAATTGTGCGCGCTGGTGTTGCGCACCGTGCTCGGCACCGGGCTGTTTGAAACCGGCGCGGTGCGGGTGCGGGCCTTCCGTGCGGAAGCCTATGCCATCGCCGACAGCCTGCCGGAAAACGCTTTCCTCGACATGTCGTTTCGCATTGGAACCGGGCGCAGCGCCCAGGACAAAAAACGAACCGGGGAGGCGGTCTTCGCCGCGGTGAGCGAATACCTTGGCCCCCTGTTCGAGACCCCGCATTTCGCTCTTTCCCTGGAGATCAGGGAGATCGACCCGGTACTGAGCTGGAAGAAAAACGCAATCCATCCGCGACTGCGCGGCAAGTGACGGAAGCTGATATGTCCGACCTCGAAGGCAATCTGAAAAAGGCCGAGGCCTATCTGGCCCGTTTCAAGCGCGACGGCGTGCTGAACCAGATCGGCGGCGAAGCGGTGCCGGCGGTGGATGGCTCGACCTTCGAGAGCATGTCGCCGGTCGATCTCAAGCCGCTGGCCAAGGTCGCGCGTGGCAGTGCCGCCGATATCGACCGCGCCGCCAAGGCGGCAAAGGCGGCGTTCCCGGCCTGGGCCGCCATGCCGGGCGACGGGCGCAAGAAGCTGCTGCACAAGATAGCCGATGCGATCGAAGCGCGCGCCGAGGAGATCGCCTTCGTCGAGTGCATGGACACCGGCCAGGCGCTGAAATTCATGGCCAAGGCCGCGCTGCGCGGCGCCGAGAATTTCCGCTTCTTCGCCGACCGCGCGCCGGAAGCGCGCGACGGCGAGACGCTGCGCACGACAGGCCAGGTCAACATCACCACGCGCGTGCCGATCGGCCCGGTCGGCATCATCACGCCGTGGAACACGCCGTTCATGCTGTCGACATGGAAGATCGCGCCGGCGCTGGCGGCAGGCTGCACCGTCGTCCACAAGCCGGCCGAATTTTCGCCGCTGACCGCTCGCCTGCTGGTCGAGATCGCCGAGGAGGCCGGCCTGCCGAAAGGCGTGTGGAACCTGGTCAACGGCCTCGGCGAGCACGCCGGCAAGGCGCTGACCGAGCACCCTGACATCAAGGCGATCGGTTTTGTCGGTGAGAGCCGCACCGGCTCGATGATCATGAAACAGGGCGCCGATACGCTGAAGCGCGTGCATTTCGAACTGGGCGGGAAGAACCCGGTGATCGTCTTCGCCGACGCCGATCTCGAACGTGCGGCGGATGCGGCCGTGTTCATGATCTACTCGCTCAACGGCGAACGCTGCACCTCATCGTCGCGGCTGCTGGTCGAAGCCTCGGTCTACGACACATTCACGGATCTGGTCGCGGAGAAGGCAAAGCGCATCAAGGTTGGCCATCCGCTCGATCCCAAAACGGTGGTCGGTCCGCTGATCCATCCGGTGCACGAGGAAAAGGTGCTGTCCTATATCGAGATCGGCAAATCGGAAGGTGCGGTGGTAGCCGCCGGCGGCGGCAAGTTCGCCGGTCCGGGCGGTGGCTGCTATGTCAGCCCGACGCTGTTTACCGGCGCCACCAACAGGATGCGCATTGCCCAGGAAGAGATTTTCGGGCCGGTGCTGACTGCCATTTCCTTCAAGGACGAGGCCGAAGCGCTGGCGCTGGCCAACGACACCCAATACGGCCTGACCGGCTATCTCTGGACGTCGGATGTTACCCGCGCCTTCCGCTTCACCGATGCGCTGGACGCCGGCATGATCTGGGTCAATTCGGAGAATGTGCGGCATTTGCCGACGCCGTTTGGCGGCGTCAAGAATTCCGGCATCGGCCGCGACGGCGGCGACCATTCCTTCGATTTCTACATGGAGACGAAGAACATCGCCTTCGCCACTTCAGCGCACGCGATCCAGAAACTCGGCGGCTGACCGGAGGACATCGGATGCCACTGCCCAAACCAAACCTCTATCCCGCCTTCAACATCGTGCGCCTCAGCCATGTCGAACTGGCGGTCACCGACCTTGCGAAATCCCGCGCCTTCTATGTCGACACGCTCGGCCTGCAGGTTACCGACGAGACATCGGAAGCCATCTATCTAAGGGCGTTGGAAGAGCGCGGACACCACTGCATCGTGCTGAAGAAGGCCGGCAGCGCCGAAGCCCGCGATCTCGGCTTCAAGGTTTTTTCGGATGAGGATCTCGACAAGGCCGAGCATTTCTTCAAGGCAAAAGGCCTGCCGGTCGAGTGGGTCGAGCGACCGTACCAGTCGCGCACCTTCCGCACCCGCGACCCGCACGGCATTCCGCTCGAGTTCTTTGCCCAAATGGAAAGGCTGCCGCCGATTCATCAGAAATATGCGCTCTACAAGGGCGTGAAGCCGCTGCGCATCGACCACTTCAACTGCTTCTCGCCCAATGTCGACGAGTCCGTCGCCTTCTACAACGAGCTTGGCTTCCGCGTCACCGAATACACCGAGGATGCCAGTAGCGGAAAGCTGTGGGCGGCCTGGACGCACCGCAAGGGCGGTGTCCACGACATCGCCTTCACCAACGGTGTGGGTCCGCGCCTGCATCACGTCGCCTTCTGGGTGCCGACACCGCTCAACATCATCGACCTGCTCGATCTGATGGCGACGACCGGTTACCTCGCAAACATCGAGCGCGGCCCAGGCCGGCATGGCATTTCCAACGCCTTCTTCCTTTATGTCCGCGACCCGGACAATCACCGCATCGAGATCTATTGCTCGGACTACCAGACGGTCGATCCGGATCTGGAGCCGATAAAATGGGACCTCAAGGACCCGCAGCGCCAGACGCTATGGGGCGCGCCGGCGCCGAAAAGCTGGTTCGAGGAGGGCAGCACCTTTGCCGGCGCGGCCGCACGCCAACCGGATTTGACGGCGTCGCCGATCATCGCACCGTGACCACAGACGCGAACCTGACGGAGACCGGGATGACTGCACATGGGCGGCTCGCCACCTTCACCGTCGGCGGCAAGACGCGCTATGGCGTGGTCACAGATAAGGGCGTCGTCGACCTGTCGGCGCGGCACAGCCAGTGGCCGACGCTGCGCGAAGTGATCGAGGCCGGCGTGCTACGGCGGCTGGCGGAAGAGGCCGAAGCCTACGCCGTCGATTTTCCAGTCGGCGCCATCGCTTATGAAATCCCTGTGCCGTCGCCGGAAAAGATCATCTGCGTCGGCGTCAACTACCCGGACCGCAACGAAGAGTACAAAGACGGCCAGGCCGCGCCTTCGAACCCGTCGCTGTTCATCCGCTTCCCCCGCTCCTTCGTCGGCCACAACGCGCCGCTGGTGCGGCCGCCGGAATCGCCGCAGCTGGACTATGAGGGCGAGATCGTCATCGTCATCGGCAAGGGTGGACGACGCATCGCCGAGAGGGATGCGCTTGACCATATCGCGGCACTATCCCTGTGCAACGAAGGCACCATTCGCGATTGGGTACGGCACGCCAAGTTCAACGTCACGCAGGGCAAGAATTTCGACCGCACCGGCTCGCTCGGTCCGTGGCTGGTGCCGTTCACCGACGAGGCGCAGATTGCCGACATCGCGCTGACCACCCGCGTCAATGGCGAATTGCGCCAGCAGGACCGCACCAGCCGGATGATCTTCTCGTTCCGCAAGATCATCGCCTATGTCTCCACCTTCACCACGCTGGTGCCAGGCGATATCATCGTCACCGGTACGCCGACCGGCGCCGGCGCCCGCTTCGACCCGCCGATCTGGCTGAAGCCGGGCGACGTGATCGAAGTCGAAGGCGACGGCATCGGCGTGCTCCGCAACGGCGTCGTCGACGAGGCAGCATCGTGACCCCCGAGCAAGTTGAAGATGCCGCGGCAAGGCTGTTCGAAGCCGAGCGTTCGCGCCGCCAGATCCGTCTGCTCAGCCTCGATTTTCCCGACGCGACGATGGAGGATGCCTATCGCGTCCAGGCAGCGCTGGTGAAACGCAAGACCGATGCCGGGCTGACCCCGAAGGGCTGGAAGATCGGCCTGACATCGAAGGCGATGCAATATGCGCTCGCCATCGACACGCCGGATTCGGGCGTGCTGTTCGACGACATGTTCTTCAACGACGGCGCGACGATACCCGTCGGCCGCTTCATCCAGCCGCGCGTCGAGGCCGAGATAGCCTTCGTCATGAAGGCGCCGCTGAAGGGTCCAGGCGTGACCATCTTCGACGTGCTCAACGCCACCGATTATATCACGCCGGGGCTCGAAATCCTCGACACGCGCATCGAACGCGTCAATGCCGAGACAAAGAAGGCGCGCACTTTCTTCGATACGATTTCCGACAACGCCGCCAATGCCGGCATTGTCATCGGCGGCCGGCCGCAACGACCCGATGAAGCCGATATGCGCTGGATCGGCGCCATCGTCTCGCGCAATGCGGAGGTCGAGGAGACCGGGCTTGGCGCCGGCGTGCTCAACCATCCCGCGATGGGCATTGCCTGGCTGGCGGACAGGCTCGCCCGCTACGGCATGTCCATCGCGGCCGGCGAGGTGGTGCTGTCCGGATCGTTCGTGCGCCCGGTCGAGGCGCGGCCCGGCGATACGATCGTCGCCGACTTCGGCAGCTCGGGAACGGTCAGCATCCATTTCGCCAAGAGCTGACGGCTCTCATCGGCTCGTCAGTTGGGCTGTTCGCCGCGCAAGTAGTCAATCACCACATCGGCTGCGATGGTCGACATGCGCAAGCCGACATCCCTGGTGATGTCGCCTTCGACGCGGCTTTGCACCCAGCCAAGGAACGCGAAGGCACGCAAGGCGGCGAATAGAGGCAATGCGGCGATGTCCTGCGGGGTCAGCGCACGCTCTTGCTGGTAGCCGTCAAGCAAAGCGGTTTCGATCAGCGGGTAGATCGCCTCCTCGCGGTTCTGGTAGAGGGCGACGGCAAGGTCGTACATGTGCCAGCCATGGCCGCAATCGTCGAAGTCGATGATGCGTACGGCACGGTCATGGATGAGCACGTTCTCGCGCACCAGATCGGCGTGGATGATGCCGAAATTGCGCGCGCTGCGCTCATGTTCCGACAGCGCCTTCACTGCGTTGTCGCGCGCCTGCAAGACCAGCGCGCGGCGAGGACCATCGAGAAAGGGCGAGGTCTCGAACCGGCCCCAGACCGGGTTCGCCCCGAAGAAGCCGTCGAAGTCCCAGGCATGGCGCGCGAAGCCCGCGGGCGGCGTCCAGGAGGCAGTGACATTGTGCATATGGGCAATGGTCCGCCCGATCGCCGTGAAGATCTGGACCGACTGGTCGGGCGTGTAGACCAGTGGCACGCCGCGTGCGCCCACGGCGCGGCCCTCCAGCCAGCTCAGGCAATCGGCCTGCCGGGGCTGCTCCGAGGTGGCCGTGCTGACAAGCACGAACGGATCGCCGGCCTGTGTTGCGACGCAAGACGGCGTGGCTACGCCGGCGGATTGCAGGAAGCCCATCCATTGCAGTTCCGAACGCAGCGCGGCGTCCGTGTGGTAGCCGAGCCGGTGGATGCGCATGGCTGCCGGCTGGCCATCCGGCAGCCGCACGCGGAAGACGGCGTTCTCGCGGTGCTTCAGAAGTTCCGGCTCAAAATTGCGGACGCCCCAATGTTCGAGCGCACGCCTGGCA
This sequence comes from Mesorhizobium sp. M0062, assembly GCF_040323125.1. Taxonomy (NCBI): domain Bacteria; kingdom Pseudomonadati; phylum Pseudomonadota; class Alphaproteobacteria; order Hyphomicrobiales; family Phyllobacteriaceae; genus Mesorhizobium; species Mesorhizobium sp. M0062. The sequence goes on along the minus strand of NZ_JAMYUO010000003.1, from coordinate 275,650 downwards.
AGCTCCGTGACATCGGCGGCCGTTTCGGGCTCGGATTGGGTGGAAACAGGATTCACGCCGGCACTCCGCCGACTTCGCCCAGCACCTCGTCCAGCAGGCCGATCAGGAACTCGGCATTGTCGCGCGAGAACGGCATGGGCGGGCGGATCTTGAGCACATTGCCGTGGATGCCGGTCTTGCCCATCAGCACGCCGCGATGGCGCATGCGATTGGCGACCTGCTCGGCAATGTCGGGCGCCGGTTCGCGCGTGTCGCGGTCGTGGACCAGCTCGGCGCCGAAGAACAGTCCGGCCCCCCTGACCTCGCCTATGCACTCATGCCGATCGGCCAGCGGGCGCAGCAGGCCAAGCGCATAGGCGCCGACGTCTTGCGCGTTGGCGACAAGGTTTTCCTGTTCGATGACGTCGAGGACGGCATTGGCGACTGCGCAGGAGACCGGGTTGCCGCCAAAGGTGTTGAAGTAGCGGAAAGCGTCGCGGAAGGTCGCCAGTATCTCCTTGGTGGTGACCACGGCCGCGATCGGATGGCCATTGCCCATCGGCTTGCCCATGGTGACGATGTCGGGGACGAAGCCGGCGCGCTGATGGCCCCAGAAATGGCTGCCGGTGCGGCCGAAGCCGGGCTGCACTTCGTCGGCGATGACCAGACCACCGGCTTCGCGCACGGCCCCCAAGGCGTCGTCGAAAAATCCGGTGGGCAGAGCCGGGAAACCTTCATTGGCGAGCAGCGGACACAAGATGATGCCAGACAGGCCAATGCCATCCTGTGCCAGCGAGGCGATCGCTTGACGCACGGCGTCGCCAAAGGCCTTGCCATTGGCCATCGCATCGGGATGGCGATAGCTGTCGGGGGCCGGCACCAGCCTGACATGGGGGGCGCGGCCGCGGATCGGAGGCATGCGCGTGCTCAGCTGCGAAACCGCCGTCGTGTTGCCATGATAGGTGGCGTCGGTGGCGATGATGCCCATATTGCCGGAGGCGGCCTGCGCCATGCGCAGCGCGATGTCGTTGGCCTCGCTGCCGGTGCAGGTCAGGATTGCGGTGGCGAGGCTTGCATTGAAGGTCGCCGTCAGCCGCTCGACATAGTCGAGAATTGCGGTGTGCAGATAGCGTGTGTGGGTGTTGAGCAGGCTTGCCTGACGGCACAAGGCCTCGACCACATGCGGGTGGCAATGGCCGACATGGGCGACGTTGTTGTAGGCATCGAGATACTTGCGGCCGTGGGCATCGTAGAGCCAGACGCCTTCGCCGCGCACCAGGTGCACGGGCTCGTCGTAGAACAATTGCGATTTGGCGCCGAGCAGGCGGGCACGCCGCTTGACGAGCGCTTCCTCGCTCGGGTTCTTCTCAGATTGGGTCATTGCGTACCAAACTCCATTGCGTCAGCGGGTCTATCAGGCCCTCGACAGACCTGCATCGATGGCCTCGCCGATCTTTGCCACGTCGGCGGCGCCGATGATCAGCGGCGGCGACAGGATGATGTTGTTGCCGGACACGCGCAGCATGACGCCGGCGTCATAAGTGGCTTCCGAAACCACGGCCATGGTCTTCTTGTCCACCGGCTTTTTCGTCGTGCGATCGGAGACCAGCTCTAGCGCAGCCATCAGGCCCTTGTACCTGATGTCGCCGACGATCGCGTGCTTGGCTTTTAGCCCCTCCAGCGTCGCCGCGAGCTCGATGCCGCGCGCGGCTGCGTTCTCGTCCAGGCGAAGCCGCTTGGTCTCGGCAAGTGCAGCCAGCCCTGCCGCGCAGCCGACAGGATGGCCGGAATAGGTATAGCCATGACCGATCGCCCCGAAGCTGGTCTTGTCGGCCTCGAAGACGTCGGCCACCTTGGCGCCGATCAAGGTGGCGCCGAGCGGGAAATAGCCCGAGGTGATCGCCTTGGCGATGGTCATAAAATCCGGCTTCACGCCGGATAGCCGCGAACCCGACCAGGCGCCGGTGCGACCGAAGCCCGTGACCACCTCGTCGGCGATCAGCAGGATTTCGTGGCGGTCGCATATCTCGCGGACCAGCGGCATGAAGCTGTCATGCGGAACGATGACGCCGCCGGCGCCGAGAACCGGCTCCATGATGAAGGCGGCAATGGTGTCGCCGCCCTGGAAGGCGATCTCGTCCTCCAGCGCTTTGGCGCACAGTTTGGCCAGCCGCGCCGGATCGGTCTCATCGAACGGATTGCGGAAGGTCCAGGGTGCGGGAATGTGGAAGACGCCGGGCATAAGCGGCTCATAGTTGCGGCGGAAATTGGCGTTGCCGTTGACTGACGCGCCACCGAAATGGGTACCGTGATAGCCCTTCTTCAGCGCGAGGAATTTTGTCCGGTCGCCCTGGCCGCGGATCTTCCAGTATTGGCGGGCGAGCCGCAGTGCGGTTTCGACCGAATCCGAGCCGCCCGAGGTGAAGAAGGTCCGCACCATGCCTTCCGGTTCGAACCATTCGCTGAGTTCGTAAGCGAGCTCGATCGACGGGCCGGTCGACGTGCCGCGAAACCCGGAATAGTAGGGCAGGGCGCTGAGCTGGTCGGCGATGGCCTTCTTGATGGGGTCGCAGGAGTAGCCGAGATTGACGTTCCACAGGCCGCCAACCGCATCGAGCACGGTGTTGCCGTCGATGTCTGTGACCATCACGCCTTCGCCTTTCATGATCACCTTTGGCGGGTTGGCCCGCATCTCGGCCGGGTGTGCCATCGGATGCCAGATCGGCTTGGCGTTTTTCTCGGTGAGGAAATTGATGTCGCGCATCGCAAGGCTCCGCAAATGTCTCAGGAGATGAGGTCGAAATGGCCGAGGGCCTCGGCATAGGAAAGTGCCGGTCGCGCGACGTCGAAATGAACCGTGCGCATGCCGGCGGCACGGCCGCCATCGACATTGCGCTGCTGGTCGTCAACGAACACACAGGCGCCGGAAGGCAGGCCAAGCGCCTCGGTCACCAAGGCATAGGCGCGCGGATCGGGCTTGAGGATGCCGGTATAAGTGGCGTCGACGATGGTGTCGAACAGCTCGAGCAGCGGCAGCCGCTGACGGAAGCCGGCGCCATAGAACAGATCTAGCTCGTTGGACACGATCGCCAGGCGAAATCCCGCCGCATGCACGGTCCGGATTGCGCGGACGGCTTCGGGCCGCACGATCTTTTCCGGCTCGGCTCCGCGTGCGCGCTGGACGAATGTCTCCATCGCCTGCCAGTCCTCGCCGACGAGCCGGCCGACTTCGCTGGTGCGGGTGCGCCAATAATCGCGCTCGCTGATCTCGTCGGCCTGCATTGAGCGCCACAGCGGATCTGAATCCGGGTCGAACGGCCCGTACCATTGCAGCGTTCCCGGCGCGAGGCCGAGCGCCTGTTCGGTCAAGGCATGGGTCTCGAAAAGGGTCCGGGTGACGACGCCGCCGAAATCGAGGACGAGCGCCTGGGCAGGAACAGCGCTCACGCAGCCACTCCCTTGGCCGGCATGCCGCGCGGGATGATGCCTTCCTCGACCCAGCGGTCGAAGATTTCGAGCGCCTTGCCGACGAACTCGTCGCTGTTAATGTGGGCGTCCATCTCGTGGAACTCGACGCCGGCGGGAATGGTCTTGCGCATCTCATCGGTGAACGCCGCGAGGGCTTCGGGTTCGTACAGCGGCTCGCCCTGCGCATCCCATTCCTGGATGCCGCCGGAGGGCAGGATGAAAGCGGAGCGCCCCTTCGACGCACCGAGCTTGGCGGCGATGGTCCTGGCGACTTCACGGCGGTCGGCGGCATCGACGGTGATCGAGCCGATCAACCTGTTATGAGCATGGAATGGCCGCTGCGCGAACTTTGTCGGCAGCGCCTGCCAGGTCGGCAAATCGACCATGTCCACGGCGCCAGGGGCTGCGATCTGCGGAATGCCGCGGGCGCCGGCATTCTCGAGCCGGTCGGCGCCGGAGCTGACGACCGAGCCGGCAAGATGATTGGTGATCTCCTGCAGGCTGAAGTCGAACACCGCGCAGAAATGGTCCTGGCTGGCGATCGATTCGAAGGCCCGGCCGCCCATCCCGGTGGTGTGAAAGACCGCGACATCATAGCCGCGCTGCTCCAACGCCGGCTTCAGCGTCTTCATATAGCGCAGGCAACTGCTGCCCAGCGAAGTCATGCCGATGGTCGGTCCGACCGCCGGGGCCGAAGCACGGGATGCAAGCACGATCCTCGCCGCACCGACGACCGCGCCGCAGGCCTGGGAAAGGACCAGCTTGCAGATGGTGTTGAGGCCGTAGAGCCCGCCTGCCCACAGGATCATCATCAGGTCGGGCGCGACACGCTCGGGTGGAATGAGATGCGAGTAGGCGATGGTCGAGACGACGAATTTCGGCACGCCGAGCGGCAGGCACAGCGCGACATCGAGCGCCAAATCGGTTCCCATCGAACCACCGATGGCGATGAAGGCGTCGATCTCGCCGCGCTGGTGAAGTTGGCGCACCAGCTGAACGGCGCCGACGGCCATCAATGTCATGGCGGTGTTTTCATCGCCGCTCGAGACGATTTCGGCCATCGTCACGCCAGCGGCCCGCGCAACGGCATGCTTGTCGTGATCGGGACTATAGGCGGGGGCGCCTAGCACGCTGACATCCATCATCACGGCGCGGCCACTGGATGCCTCGATACACGCTTTCATGAACAGCAGTTCGTCGGTCTTGGTGTCGCCCGTGCCGATGACCAGGATGCGGGGCGTCGCCATATCTGCAGACATCAGGCCTGCCTCCTCAGGGTTTGCAGGTTTTCGCCATTGAGGCGCATCGAAATCTCCCGTGCCGCGGTCACAACCGCAAGCCCTCGTTCCACGATCGCAGCCGGTGTCGTCCTGGCCTTCGGGGCTGCCACCGCAATTGTCCCCAGCGCAAGTCCGTTGGCGGCGCGGATTGCAGCCGCGACGCCGATCACGCCGTCCTCATGGCCCTGGTCGCAGATCGAATAGCCGCGGTCGCGCGCCTCGCCGATCGACTTTGAAATGGCGGCCGGCTCGACGAGGGTATGATCGGTGAAGGCCTCAAGCGAACCTGTCAGGCATGCTTTCACGGTCGCGTTGTCGGCGAAGGCGAGATAGGCGATGCCGGAGGCGGTGGAATGCAGCGGCAGAAGCTGGCCGACATCGATGTTCACCCGGTTTGCCCAACTTGAATGCTCGACATGGACGGTGATCAGCCTGTCGACGCCGAATTCCGACAGATGCACCGTCTCGGTTGTCGAACCCGCCAAATCCTGCGCCACGGGAAATTGCCGTTTGCAGGAACGGGAAGCAGGCTTCGCGGATACGCGCCAGCCGCGACAGGCCGGCGCCGAGGCGATAGTGCCGCGTGCCGGCATCCTGCTCGACGAAGCCATGGCCGCCCAGCGCCATCAGCAGCCGCCGCGTCGTCGCCTTGTCCAAGGCGCACCGCCGCGCGAGATCGGAAAGTCCGAGCTCGGGCTCGTCCGCCGTGAACAGCTCCAGAAGTGAAATCGCCTTGCCGACCGTACCCATCCAGCCTCCCGCTCGGATAGAAACTTAATGTGTGAATTAACTTGACAGGCATCGGCATTCTTTGCAAGTCTATATTCAAAATAAGGGTTCAAATAATGAACCGACGCATTCAGGGAACAGGCCGAGCGGCCGCGAACCCAGGGGTTCGTAAAACTGGAGGGACAAATGTCAGCAGTTTCGGAACAGGCGCCCGCCAACAGGCTGCGCAAGAACAGTCTTGGCGTCGGCGCTATCACCTTCATGGTGATTTCGGCGGCGGCGCCGCTCACCGCGGTCGCCGGCGGCACGCCGCTCGGCATGCTTATGGGCAATGGGGCGGGCTTTGCCGGAACCTATCTTATCGTGACCGTGTTGCTGCTGCTGTTTGCGGTCGGCTACGTCGCCATGTCGCGCCATGTCGGCAATGCCGGCGCCTTCTATGCCTATGCCGCGCGCGGGCTCGGCGGTTTTGCCGGCGGCGCAACCGCAATCATCGCGATCCTGTCCTACAACGCCATGCAGATCGGGGTCATGGGCCTGCTGGGGGCCGCGACCGCCGGCCTGTTCGCCGGCTGGGGCATCGACCTGCCCTGGTGGGTGTGGAGCTTCATCGCCGTCGCCATCGTCGCGGTGTTGGGCTACCGCCAGGTCGACCTGTCGGCCAAGATCCTGACGGTGCTGGTGCTGTGCGAATACATCGTTGTGCTGGTGCTAGACCTCGCCATCCTCAATACCGGTGGCGACAGTGGTCTCTCGGCGGCGCCGTTCAGCTGGAGCCAGATCGTCAGCGGCTCGCCCGCCATCGCCATCCTGTTCTGTTTCGCCGCCTTCATTGGTTTCGAGGCGACGACGATCTACGCCGAGGAAGCCCGCGACCCCAAGGTGACCATTCCGCGCGCCACCTATTTCTCAGTGTTGCTGATCGGCGTCTTCTACATGGTCACGGCCTGGCTGATGGCGGTCGGCGCCGGCGTCGACAAATTGTTGCCCGCACTGCAGGCGCTTCAGGATCCGACGACTTTCCTGTTCGGCCTGTCCGACCGCTACGCCGGAACCATGCTGTCGCACGCCATGGGCATCCTGTTCGTGTCGAGCCTGTTTGCCGGCGTGCTGGCGTTCCACAACGCGGTTGCCCGCTACATCTACGTCTCGGGCCGCGAGAAGCTGTTGCCTGAAGCGATCGGCGTGACGCATTCAGTGCACCAGAGCCCGCATGTCGCTTCCGTCATCCAGAGCGTGTTGGCCGCGATCGTCATCGGACTGTTCGCGGTACTCGGCCTCGATCCGGTGCTGGCGCTGTTTTCCTGGCTGACCAATGTCGCGACGCTGGGAGTCATCGTCATGATGGCGGTGGCCTCGCTCGCCGTGGTGATGTACTTCCGCGCCAACCCGTCGACGCAGGAGAATGCGCTGAAGACCACCATCCTGCCTGGGCTGGCCTTCATCGCTTTCGTCGTCATCATCTACCTGATCGTCATTAATTTCGGCAGCCTGTCCGGGGCCGGTGGCTTCCTTGGCGTGTTCCTGCCGGGGCTGGTGCTGATTGCCGCGGTGATCGGCCTGCTGCTTGCCGGTGCGTTGAAGAGCCGGGATCCGGTTGCCTTCGAAAATCTCGGCGTGCCGCTGAAGGACTAGGACAAAGGACAAGGGGTAGCGCGTTCGGCGCCGCCCCTTTCCATCGCAAGGGAGTAACGGCGTTGAGCTTTGCCGAGAGCATCACCGTTGAGGCGCTGGAAGCCGATCCGTATCCGATCTATGCGGAACTGCGGCGCAGTGCGCCTGTCGCTTTCGTGCCGGCGGTCAATCTCTGGTTCGTCACCCGCTGGAAGGACGTCGAGACCGTCGCAAAGTCACCCGACATCTTCTCCGCCGTCGTCGGTACGTCTCCGGTCGAACGCTCGTTCGGCAAGCCGACCATCCTGACCACCGACGGCGAAACGCATAGACAGCTGCGCCAAGGCGTCGATCCGAAATACCGGCCGCGCACCGTCGCCGCCTATGCCGGCGACCTCGTGCGGTCGATTGCCGAACCTTTTCTCGACCGGATCGCCGAACAAGGCTCCGCCGAGCTGATGGCGGATTATTTCGAGCCGGTGTCGACGCTCAGCCTGGCGCGCTCGCTTGGCCTTGCCGACATCGACATGCCGACGCTGCGCCGCTGGTTCTATGGCCTTGCGCAGGGCGCCATCAATTTCGAGAACGACCCAAAACGGCAAGAGATCGCCGACGCGATCAGCGCCGAGGTCGGCGCAGCCATCCGGCCGACTCTGGATAGACTGGCGCGCGCCCCCGACGGCTCGGCGCTGTCGCATATGCTGCATGACGGCATGCCGGAAGGCACGACGCGGCCGATCGATTTCTTGATGCCGAGCATCAAGGTCATTCTGCTTGGCGGCATGCAGGAGCCCGGACATGGTGCCGGTTCGATCCTCGCCGGCCTGCTTGCGCATCCCGAACAATTGCGGCAGGTGCTCGCCGATCCCGAGACCTTTGTGCCCAGGGCTGTCGATGAAGGCTTGCGCTGGGTGGCGCCGATCGGAACCCAGACGCGGCAGACGACGCGGGCGGTCGAGCTTGGCGGCGTAACCATCCCTGCCGGCGCCGCGGTCGCTGCACTTGTCTCCTCGGCAAGCCGCGACGAGAGCCGCTTTGCCGATCCAGACCGCTTCGACATCAACCGCAGGGAAGGTAATCATGCCGCCTTCGGCTTTGGTCATCATTTCTGTTCGGGCCGGTTTTTCGCGCGCGAGCAGATGTGCCTCGCGTTAAGGCTGCTGCTCCTGCGCTTCCCCGATCTCAGCCTGGTGCCGGGCAAGGTGCCGGTGTTTCGCGGCTGGGAATTCCGTGCGCCAACCACGTTGTATGTTTCCCTGGGAGTCCGCCATCAATGATCAGCCAGAATGCCATCGACGCGCTGCGCAAGACGGAGATCGGCGAGCGGGGCTTGTTTATCGATGGCGTACAGGCCGCAGCGACGAGCGGCGCGACACTGGCGGTGATTTCGCCGATCGACGGCCGCCCTTTTGCCAGCATCGCTGACGGCAATGCCGCCGACATCGATCGCGCGGTCCGATCGGCGCGAAAAGCATTCGAGAAGGGTTCATGGTCGCGCGCCGCCCCTGCCTTTCGCAAGAAGGTGCTGACGAAATTTGCCGAGCTGATCGAAAAACATGTCGATGAGCTGGCCGTGCTTGGCGTGCGCGACAACGGCACCGAGATCGGCATGGCCTACAAGGCCGAGCCGCTGTCGGCGGCCGGCACCATCCGCTACTACGCCGAGGCGATCGACAAGGTCTATGGCGAGATCGCGCCGACGGCCGACAATGTGCTCGGGCTGATCCACAGGGAGCCACTCGGTGTCGTCGGCGTCATCGTGCCGTGGAACTTCCCGCTGATGATCGGCGCCTGGAAGATTGCGCCCGCACTGGCCACCGGCAACAGCGTCGTCGTCAAGCCGCCGGAGATCGCCTCGCTGACCTTGCTGCGGCTGGCCGAACTCGCAAGCGAGGCTGGACTTCCCGAAGGCGTGTTCAACGTCGTTACCGGGCATGGTGCTGTCGCCGGCGAAGCGCTTGGCCTCCACATGGATGTCGACGCCATCGCCTTTACCGGATCGGGGCCGGTCGGCCGGCGGCTGCTCGAATACTCCGCCCGTTCCAATTTGAAGCGGGTCTTCCTCGAGCTTGGCGGCAAGTCGCCCAACATCGTCTTTGCCGACGCTCCGGACCTGAAGCAGGCGGCGGTCGTCTCGGCCAACGGCATCTTTCGCAATTCAGGCCAGGTCTGCGTGGCGGGCTCGCGTCTGCTCGTCCAGTCGTCGGTCTATGATCTTTTCATGGACGAACTTGTCTCGGCAACCACGCGGCTCAAGGTCGGCGACCCGCTCGATCTCGCCAGCGATATCGGTGCGGTATCGAGCGCCGAACAGCTGGACAAGAATCTCGGCTTCGTCGCCATGGCGCAAGCCGAAGGCGCCCGTCTCGTCGCCGGTGGCGAACGGATACTGACCGAGACTGGCGGCAGCTACATGGCGCCGACGATCTTCGAGAACGTGACGCAAGAGATGCAGTTGGCGCGCGAGGAGGTGTTCGGACCGGTGCTCGGCGTGATGCGCTTCGAGACCGAGGAGGAGGCGGTGCATCTCGCCAACTCCACTGTCTACGGACTTGCCTCGGCGGTGTGGACCGCCAATCTTTCCACGGCCCATCGCATGGTGCGCGCCATCAACGCCGGTGTCGTCCACGTCAACACCTATGGCGGAGCCGATATCACCGTGCCGCTTGGCGGCGTCAAACAGTCCGGTTTCGGCCGTGACAAGTCGCTGCATGCGCTGGAGAAATTTGTCGACCTCAAGACCGCCTGGATTGCGCTCTGAGCCTTGCGGAAAGGCCAGCGTATCTGCTCTTTTCGTCAAGCTTGGCCTCAGAAACGCCACGCTGGTGCTGGTTGGCGGCGATCGCGTCACCGCTATCGGCAGTTCCGACTAGCGTGGTGTCGTGGGTCCTGGTTTTGCGCGGAAAGCCGTGTTGCGGCCGGCCGGTATCACGGCGTCCTACTCCGTTGTGCTCGCTTTTTTTCTGCGCCGATTGGTGTGCGACTGGGCGACGGCCATTCGTAATTCGGGTGTGATCTCCAAAGGCGCATTCTCTGTCCCATGCGGGTCTTGCAGCCCCTGGACGTGAACGGTCGGGAATGGGAGCTCGATGCCCTGCTCCTTGAAGGCCTGGCGGAGGCGCAAGAAGAACCTGCCTTTCATGCTGAAGGCGCCTCCAGGTCTGGTCGTGACCTTGACCCTCAAGACGATGCCGTACTCGCCGAACTCCTGCACCCCCTGCATCTTGATCGGTTCGATCACCCAGTGTTTGAACTCCGGATCTTCCGCCAGTTCCAGGCCAATTCGCTTGATCAGTTTGCGAGCAAAGTCGATATCGGTGTCATAGCCAACGGTGATGTTGAATTTGTCGGTGACCCAGTCACGGCTCTGGTTCTGCACGGCGCCGAGTTCGCCGAAAGGTATCGTGAACAGCGGACCACGATGGTGGCGCAGCTTCACCGAGCGCAGCGAAAAGCTCTCCACCGTACCCCTGTAGCTGCCCGATGAAATGTATTCGCCGACACGGAAAGCATCGTCGAGCAGATAAAACACGCCAGAGATCACGTCCTTGACGATGGTTTGCGCGCCAAAACCCACCGCGACGCCGACGACGCCGGCGCCGGCGATCAGCGGGCCGATCTGGATGCCGATCGAAGCGAGCATCATCAGCACCGCCATCACGATGATCACTGCTAGCAGAATGTTCTGGATGATCGGCAACAGCGTGTGCAGCCGCGCCTGATGCGGATCGAGGGTGAGGATGTCTTCTTCGCTCACCACCGCTTGCGGTATCGCGACGCCCAGCTTTCGTTCGATCAAGGCTTTGATGATCGACCAGCCGAAATCGGCAGCAAGGGCAATGACCACGACGTTGATCAAGCCGCGCAATATGAGCATGGTGGTCGTATCGCTGCCGCGCATGGATTGCATGTCCAGGCCCAGTACGCGTGCGAGAAGGTAAGCCGCCGCGAGGATGAAAATCATCCGGATACCGCGATCGATGACAGCGATCGTCACCGCCGGGATCGTCGGCCGGCCCGCATCTTCCGAACCGGGCCGCAGGACGAAATTAACCCCGCGCTCTGTCAGCACAATTGCCAAAGGCAGGAAGAATGCGGTGAAGGTAAACCAGAAGAATGTGTAGAGGCCGGCAATGCGTTCGAGGAACAGAACGACGAAATAAGCCGTCAACAACCATGTCACTGCCGTGTGACCGCTGTGGCGCGCGCCGTCTCGCTGCGTTCTTGGCCGACGCCAAATGGCCAGCAGGAAGAGCAACAGCAATATGAAATCGGCGCCGACGGACAGGACCATCATTCCGTCCTGGTCTATGCCGAGACCCGGCAAGAGGACAAACGCGGCGGCGAAGAAGGCGAAAACGCCGACGATCCGGGGCAGCCAATAAGCCCAATGGTCAGCAGCTCCGTCGGTGATCGGCAGGGCACGAACCTCGATGGCGTGCTCGACCTCCATGAAAGAAGGGACGAGTGTGGCCATCACGTATAGGCGCACAGCCCACGTAAAGACCGCAGCCATCAGAAATGTCAGCACAATCTCGCGGATGAGCGCTGGCCAGTCGAACAGCATGAACGCACCGGCGCTGCCCAGCGCGAACGAGCCGATCATCATGCTGGAATAAAGCGTGCGGCCGCCGATCTTCTTGGCCCGCCCGATGGGCGTATCTCTGGGTTGCGCGATGATCCAAAGACGAAATGGACGGGTGAGCTTGTATATTGCCCAGGTGAGCGCCAGGCCGGCAGCGATAAAGATCGCAATCAGCACCAATATGCTGACGGGGCCCTTGCTGGACATATCGTCCATGGTATTGGCCCGGACGCGCGCGAACTGGTCCGGCAGCGAAGGCAAGGTTCGCACGATCTTTTCGATGTGATGCTTGATCCGATCGAGCGTCGAGGATGCCATAGTATTCATCTGGCCCGGTGCGGCCACGGCGTCGGCCGGCGGAGCGCTAGTCTCGGCAGGCGCTTCCGTTGATCCAGCGGCCGGATTTCGTTGCTCGGCCACCCAGGCCTTCACCGACGGATCGTCGAGAAGCTCGAACAGCTGTTTGACCTTGTCGGGCGCGACGGCGGCCGGTGACTGCGCCTGTGCCGGGCCAGCCAGCAGGAGGGCGATGCCAAGGATGAGCGGCCCGGCAATCAGGGCAAACATCGTCGTCAGGCCTCCGAGACGCCGTGCCGGGCGCGCCAGCTTGCTGGCTCCCAATCGTCGTTTCATGAGCAGCATCGTGCGGTAACCTTCCGGTCAGATCGGCGAGCAAGGACAGCTATGTCCGTCGTTGCCCCCACCTTTAACAAGCCGATGTTGCGGTGCAAGTCTCATCGCACCTAGACCGTTGGGTAGGGCACCAGGCGACCGGCAAGGCTGTCATCACCAGCGCCAGCGTTGCGCTGCGTTCCTTGTCCCGACCACCTAGACCGGGTCGTTGTCGGTCGTCGGTTGCTCCGCGGCGGGAGCCTGTGACCATGCCGCATTGCACAATTTTGCGACCTTGCCCACAATGCACGCATGGTCCGCAGCTCACTCGCCGTCCTGGTCATCGACGAAAACCGTATCCGCGCCGCGATCATCGAGGCAGGTTTGCGCGAGGCCGGCCATGAGCGGGTCACCGTCATCCACGACGTGACCGGCATTGCGCGGCGCATCGCCGAGATCGAGCCGGACGTCATCGTCATCGACCTGGAAACCCGAACCGCGACATGCTGGAAAACATGTTCCAGCTGTCGCGTGCGGTGAAGCGGCCGATCGCCATGTTCGTCGACCGATCGGACCAGGCATCGATCGAAGCGGCGGTCGATGCCGGCGTTTCGGCCTATGTCGTCGACGGCCTCAGGCAAGAGCGCGTCAAGCCGATCCTGGACATGGCGGTCAGCCGCTTCAACGCTTTCTCGCGCATGGCGCGCGAGCTGGAAGAGGTTCGAGGGGAGCTTGAGAGCCGCAAGGTGATCGACCGTGCCAAGGGCATCCTGATGAAGTCGCGCGGCCTGACCGAAGAGGCCGCCTACACGCTCCTGCGCAAGACGGCGATGAACCAGAACCGCAAGATCGGCGACATTGCCCAGAGCCTGGTGACTGCCGCCGGGCTGCTCGGGCCGTCGGAGGACGAATGAGCATGAGCGCCGAGCACCAGATCACCGCCGGCTTCATGCCGCTCTTCGACAGTGCCGTGCTGGTTGCGGCGGGTGAGCTTGGATTTGCCGCACGCGAGGGCATCGATCTCACACTGCACCGCGAGACCTCCTGGGCCAACATCCGCGACCGCATCGCCATCGGCCATTTCCACCTGGCGCACATGCTGGGGCCGATGCCGCTCGCCTGCAATCTCGGGCTGACGCCGCTTGCTTCCGAGACCATCGTGCCGTTTTCGCTCGGGCTTGGCGGAAATTGCGTCACCATCTCCAACGCCGTCTGGGAAGGCATGGCGGCACACGGCGCCATACCCGATCTCGAGCCCGCGCGGGCGGGCGCAGCCCTTCGTGCGTTCATTCGCGAGCGCGCCAGGGCTGGCGGCGATCCGCTGCGCTTTGCCGTGGTGCACCCGCATTCGGGGCATAATTACGAACTGCGCTACTGGCTTGCCGGGTGCGGCATCGATCCGGAGCGCGAGATCGAGATCGTCATCGTGCCACCGCCCTTCATGGCCGATGCGCTGGTCGCCGGGCGGATCGACGGCTACTGCGTGGGCGAGCCCTGGAACAGCGCCTCGGTCGCCGCCGGCACCGGCCATATCGTCACCGTCAAGGCGCTGCTGTGGCGCAACAGTCCGGAGAAGGTGATCGGCGTGCGCAAGGCCTGGTCGCAGGAGAACCCGGTCGCGCTGGCAGCATTGCTGCGCGCGCTGCATCATTCGGCGCGCTGGTGCCAGGATCCGGGCAACCACGCCGAACTGGCTGGTGTGATGGCTCAAGCTGGCTTCCTGGGCCTGCCACCAGCTGTCCAGATGCCGATCCTGACCGGCCATCTTGAACTGGGCGGCGGCGCCGAACTGGATGTCGACGACTTCTTCCTGCCCTTCGACAAGGCGGCGAACTTTCCGTGGAAGAGCCATGCGCTGTGGTTCTATACGCAGATGGTGCGCTGGGGGCATGTCGAGCACACGCCGGAAAACCTTGCTATCGCCCGTGACTGCTACCGTCCGGACCTCTACCGCTCGGCGCTAAAGCCGCTTGGCGTTGCACTTCCCGGCGCCAATGCGAAGGTCGAGGGCGCGCTTAAGGTCGCCACGGCTGTCGGTGCGACTGGGGCAGGCTTGGTGCTTGGGCCGGACGGCTTCTTCGACGGTCAGACCTTCGACCCCGACGAGATCGACGGCTATATAGCGCGCCAGAAAGTCGCTCGCGCGGAAGCCTGATCATTCTCGCGCCATTCTTGTGCATTGCACAAAAAATGTGCGTGCGATTGCTGTAATGAACAATCTTTGACCTGCTTGCGATGTCGCCTCGCGTGCCGGCGTCTGGCGCGTAATGTTGATTTCATTTAGGTTTTTCGTTTCACTCAGAACTGGCACGGTTCCTGCTTTGAATTAGCCAGACCCTTCGCGGGTCACGGAACAGGCGTCCAATGGCGGGCGCCACAGGCAAAGCTGCCGCTCAGGTCAACGACGCGATCCCGGATGTACGGACGCGCGAGGCCTGGACGGCGGCTTTTTTGTTTTGGGCCACTCGACGAAGCGTTCAACCGGAGATCACGATGAAAGAAAAAATAGGGAAATGGATCGGGACGGGAACATCGCTCAAGGATGTGACGCGCCGCGATTTTCTTGTCAGCAGCGCCATGACGGCCGGCCTGTTCGTGGCGGCCCGCAAGCTCTTCCCCTCGGGCGCCTATGCCGCCACGACCGCTCCGGAGGTCACCGGCGCCAAGCTCGGCTTCATCGCGCTGACCGACGCGGCGCCGCTGATGATTGCCAAGGAGAAGGGGCTGTTCGCCAAGTTCGGCATGCCCGACGTCGAGGTGCTCAAGCAGGCCTCCTGGGGCGCGACGCGCGACAATCTGATGCTCGGCGGCGAAGCCAACGGCATCGACGGCGCTCACATCCTGACGCCGCTGCCCTATCTCATGCACACCGGCAAGGTGACGCAGAACAACCAGCCGATGCCGATGGCTATCGTGGCGCGGCTCAACTACGACTGCCAGGGCATTTCGGTTGCGCAGGAATACGCCGGCACCGGTGTCGGCCTCGACGCCTCCAAGCTGAAGGACGCCTTCGCCGCCAAGAAGGCGGCAGGCAAGGAAATCAAGGCCGCCATGACGTTCCCGGGCGGCACCCATGATTTGTGGCTCCGTTACTGGCTGGCCGCCGGCGGCATCGATCCCGACAAGGACGTCTCGACCATTGTCGTGCCGCCGCCGCAGATGGTCGCCAACATGAAAGTCGGCAACATGGACGTGTTCTGCGTTGGCGAACCGTGGAACGAACAGCTCGTCCACCAGGGCGTTGGTTTCACCGCCGCTACCACCGGCGAACTGTGGAAGGGTCATCCCGAAAAGGCGCTCGGCCTGCGCGCCGAATTCATCGACAAATACCCGAACGCCACCAAGGCGATCGTGATGGCCGTCATGGAGGCCCAGCAATGGTGCGAGGCCACGGAGAACAAGGACGAGATGGCCGCCATCATCGGCAAGCGGCAATGGATGAACGTGCCTGTCGCCGACATTATCGGCCGCCTCAAGGGCGACATCAACTACGGCAACGGCCGCGTGGCCACCGGCACTGACCTCTATATGAAATTCTGGAAGGGTGGCGTCTCCTATCCCTACAAGAGCCACGACAGCTGGTTCCTCGCCGAAAACATCCGTTGGGGAAAATTCGCGCCGACCACCGACATCAAGACGCTGGTCGATCAGGTCAATCGCGAGGATATCTGGCGCGAGGCGGCGAAGGATCTCGGCGTTGCCGCAGCCGATATTCCGGCCTCGTCGTCGCGCGGCGTCGAGACCTTCTTCGACGGCAAGATTTTCGACCCGGCCAACCCGTCGGCCTATCTCGACAGCCTGAAGATCAAGGCATCGGCTTGACCAGCGCAAACGGCGCGTTGCGCCGTTTGTCGCCCCAGCGCAACGGCGCTTCGCCGTTGTCGCCCGCATCGACCCCGGAGTTATTGTCAGACATGTCCATCCAAGCCATTGAGGAAACCACGGTGAAGGCGTTCCCCGCGAAGCCTGCCGCGGTCATCGCTTTCACCGCCAGGGCGCGGCGCCGCTTCGACCCGATCGCGATGGCCGGCAGGCTGGCCACCGCCCTGGTGCCGCCGGTCATCGTTATCGCCTTCATGCTGGTCGTGTGGCAGATCGCCTGCTCGTCGCCGACCGCCAGCCTGCCGCCGCCCAGCCAGGTGTGGAACGAGGCCTATGACCTGATCGCGCATCCGTTCTTCAACAACGGCCCGCAGGATATCGGCCTTGCGTGGCGGGTGCTGATCTCTCTGCAGCGCGTCGCCATCGGCTTCGGCCTGGCGGCGATCGTCGGCGTCGCGCTCGGCGCCCTGGTCGGCCAGTCGATCTGGGCCATGCGTGGCCTCGATCCGGTGTTCCAGATACTGCGCACCGTGCCGCCGCTGGCCTGGTTGCCGCTGTCGCTGGCTGCTTTCCGCGATTCCAGCCCGTCGGCGCTGTTCGTTATCTTCATCACCTCGATCTGGCCGATCATCATCAACACCGCCGTCGGCGTGCGAAACATTCCGGAAGACTACCGCAACGTCTCGCGCATCCTGCGGCTCAACCAGTTCGAATTTTTCGTCAAGATCATGGTTCCGGCAGCTGCACCTTACATCTTCACCGGCCTCAGAATCGGCATCGGCCTGTCCTGGCTCGCCATCGTCGCCGCCGAAATGCTGACCGGCGGCGTCGGCATCGGCTTCTTCATCTGGGACGCCTGGAACTCGTCGCGGCTGCCCGACATCATCGTCGCGCTCGCCTATATCGGCGTCACCGGCTTCTGCCTCGACCGCCTGGTCGCTGCGGTCGGCGCTTTCGTCACCCGCGGCACAACGGCAAAGTGAGGAGAGGGCGATGACGGCCTATCTGAAGCTCGACCATATCGACAAATCCTTTGCCCGCGGCGGTCAGGTCAGCGAGGTGCTCAAGGACATCAGGCTGACCATCGACAAGGGCGAATTCGTCTCCATCATCGGCCATTCCGGCTGTGGCAAGTCGACCTTGCTCAATCTGATCGCCGGGCTGACCAAGGTTTCCGCCGGCGCCGTGCTGCTTGAAAACAAGGAGGTCGACAGCCCCGGACCCGAGCGCGCCGTGGTGTTCCAGAACCACAGCCTGCTGCCATGGCTCACCGTCTACGAAAACATCAGCCTGGCGGTGTCGAAAGTCTTTGGTCGTTCCAAGAGCAGGACCGAACGGCATGACTGGATCATGCGCAATCTTGATCTCGTGCAGATGGCCCATGCCAAGGACAAGCGGCCGGCCGAAATATCGGGCGGCATGAAGCAGCGCGTCGGCATTGCCCGGGCGCTTGCCATGGAGCCGAAGATCCTGTTGCTCGACGAGCCGTTCGGGGCACTCGACGCGCTGACGCGCGCCCATCTGCAGGATGCGGTTATGGACATCCATTCCCGGCTCGGCTCGACGACGATCATGATCACCCACGATGTCGACGAGGCGGTGCTGTTGTCCGACCGCATCGTCATGATGACCAACGGTCCGGCGGCTACCATCGGCGAGGTGCTTGCGGTGCCGCTGGCACGGCCGCGTCGCCGCGTCGAACTCTCTTCCGACCGCACCTTTTTGCGCTGCCGCGAAGCGGTGCTGAAGTTCCTCTATGAACGTCATCGCTTCGTCGAAGCCGCGGAGTAACGCCATGACCGAAAAGCTCGTCATCATCGGCAACGGCATGGCCCCTGGGCGCATGCTGGAGCATCTGCTCGAACAGGCGCCGGGCCGCTACACCGTGACCATCTTCAACGCCGAGCCGCGGGTGAACTACGACCGCATCATGCTGTCGCCGGTTCTCTCCGGCGAAAAGGCCTATGAGGAAATCATCATCCACGGCGACGGCTGGTACATCGCCAACAACATCACCCTCTACAAGGGTCACAAGATCGTCGCCATCGACCGGGCGGCCAAGACCGTCACCTCCGACCACGGCGTCACCGAGCCTTACGACAAGCTCGTCATCGCCACCGGATCAGTGCCTTTCATCATTCCGGTGCCCGGTCACGATCTGCCGGGCGTGCTGACCTATCGCGACCTCGACGATGTTCAGGCCATGATGCTTGCCGCCCAGTCGCGCGCCAAGGCCGTGGTCATCGGCGGCGGCCTGCTCGGGCTGGAGGCGGCAGCAGGTTTGAACGCCCAAGGCATGGACGTCACCGTGCTGCATGTCATGCCGACATTGATGGAGCGTCAGCTCGATCCAGCCGCCGGCTATCTCCTGCAGCGCGCGGTGGAACAGCGCGGCATCAAGGTCATCACCAAGGCCAACACCCAGGCGATCACCGGCAACGGCAAGGTCGGGCAGGTGGAGCTTGCCGACGGCACCATCATCCCGGCAACGCTGGTGGTGATGGCGGTCGGCATCCGGCCGAATGCGGCGCTGGCCAAGGAGGCCGGCATAGCCGTCAATCGTGGTATTGTCGTCGATGCCCGCATGCGCAGCAACGACCCCGACGTCTACGCGCTCGGCGAATGCGCCGAGGTCAACGGCCAGGTCTACGGGCTGGTCGCGCCGCTCTACGAGATGGCGCGCGTTGCCGCGAACCAGTTGGCCGGCAACGAGGCAGCGGCCTTCGTCCACATGGACACGCCGACCAAGCTCAAGGTCACCGGCATCGACCTGTTCTCGCTTGGCGACTTCGCCGAAGGCGAGGACCGCCAGGAGATCGTGCTGCGCGATGCCGCCGCCGGCGTCTACAAGCGCCTTGTGCTCAAGGACGACCGCATCATCGGCACCGTGCTTTATGGCGAGACGGCGGATGGGGCCTGGTTCAACGATCTCAAGAAGAAGCAGACCGACATATCGGAGATGCGCGACACGCTCATCTTTGGCCAGTCCTACCAGGGGGGTGCCCCGCTGGACCCTATGGCGGCCGTTGCAGCCTTGCCGGATGATGCGGAAATCTGCGGCTGCAACGGCGTTTGCAAGGGCAAGATCACCGGCGCGATCACGGCCAAGGGCCTGGCTTCGCTCGACGACGTGCGCGCCCACACCAAGGCATCGGCTTCCTGCGGTTCGTGCACCGGGCTGGTCGAGAAGCTGATGGTGCTGACCATCGGCGACAAATACAACCCGGCCGCCGTGCAACCGATGTGCGGCTGCACCACGCTCGGCCATGACGAGGTGCGCCGGCTGATCATCGCCAAGAGCCTGAAGACCATTCCCGCCGTCATGCAGGAGCTGGAATGGACGACCTCCTGCGGCTGCGCAAAATGTCGGCCGGCGCTCAACTACTACCTCGTCTGCGACTGGCCGAACGATTACGCCGACGACTATCAGTCGCGCTTCATCAACGAACGCGTCCACGCCAACATCCAGAAGGACGGCACCTATTCGGTGGTGCCGCGCATGTGGGGCGGCGTCACCAACGCCGCCGAACTGCGCGCCATCGCCGACGTCGTCGACAAGTTCGAGATACCGATGGTCAAGGTCACCGGCGGCCAGCGCATCGACATGCTGGGCATCCGCAAGGAGGATCTGCCGGCGGTGTGGGCCGATCTCGGCCAGGCCGGCTTCGTCTCAGGCCATGCTTACGCCAAGGGCCTGCGCACGGTGAAGACCTGTGTCGGCTCCGACTGGTGCCGCTTCGGCACGCAGGATTCGACCGGCCTCGGCATTCTCATCGAGAAATTCATGTGGGGCTCGTGGACCCCGGCCAAGGTCAAAATGGCGGTGTCGGGCTGTCCGCGCAACTGCGCCGAGGCGACCTGCAAGGATGTCGGCGTGATCTGTGTCGACAGTGGCTACGAGATCCATTTCGCCGGCGCCGCCGGCCTCGACATCAAGGGCACCGAAGTGCTTGGCCTGGTCAAGACCGAGGACGAGGCGCTGGAGCATATCGTGGCGCTGACGCAGATGTATCGCGAGCAGGGCCGCTATCTCGAGCGCATCTACAAATGGGCCAAGCGCATCGGCATCCCCGAGATCAAGCGCCAGATCATGGACGACGGTGCCAAGCGCAAGGCCTATTACGAACGCTTCGTCTTCAGCCAGAAATTCGCCCAGGTCGACCCGTGGTCGGAACGCGTCTCCGGCAAGGACAAGCACGAGTTCCGGCCAATGGCTTCTGTCGGGTTTGCGCAGGCTGCGGAGTGATCAAGATGGACTGGATATCGATCGGCTCACTCTCCGACATCCCCCGCCGCGGCGCGCGCTGCGTCGACACACCCGAGGGTAAGATCGCCGTCTTCCGCACGCAGGACGATCAGGTCTATGCCATCGACGACCATTGCCCGCACAAGGGTGGGCCGCTGAGCCAAGGCATCGTCCACGGCACCGCCGTCACCTGCCCCTTGCACAATTGGGTCATTTCGCTGGAGACGGGCAAGGCGCTCGGCGCCGACGAGGGCGCGGTGCGCACCATTCCTGTGCGCATCGAGGGCGAGCACCTGTTCATTGCGCTGAAAGCGCTGGCCAGCCGCGCGGCCTGAAGCATGGAACTGGGCGAAGCGCGCGAGGTGAGGACCACCTGCCCCTATTGCGGGGTGGGTTGCGGCGTGCTGGCGAAAGTCGCCGCGGACGGTGAAGTCAGCGTCCGCGGCGATCCCAACCATCCAGCGAACTTCGGCCGGCTCTGCTCCAAGGGCTCGGCCCTGGCCGAAACCATCGACCTCGACGGCAGGCTGCTCTACCCCGAAATCCACGGTCGCCGTGCCGGCTGGGACGAGGCGCTCGACCGCGTCGCTTCGACCTTTTCGCAAACCATCGCCGAGCACGGTCCTGACTCCGTCGCCTTCTATGTCTCCGGCCAGTTGCTGACCGAAGACTACTATGTCGCCAACAAGCTGATGAAGGGCTTCATCGGCTCGGCCAACATCGACACCAATTCGCGGCTATGCATGGCCTCCTCGGTTGCCGGCCACCGCCGCGCCTTCGGCTCCGACACCGTGCCCGGCACCTACGAGGATCTCGAGCTCGCCGACCTGATCGTGCTGGTCGGCTCCAATCTCGCCTGGTGCCATCCCGTGCTCTTCCAGCGCATCGCGGCGGCCCGGGAAAAACGACCGGAGATGAAGGTCGTGCTGGTCGACCCGCGCCGCACCATGACCGCTGATATCGCCAACATTCACCTGGCGATCGCGCCGGATGGCGACGTTGCTTTGTTCACTGGTCTGCTCGCCTGGCTCGGCCAGCACAACGCACTCGACCGTGGCTATGTGACCGCACACACGACCGGCTTCGGCCAAGCTCTCTTCGCCGCATCGGCGCTCGACCTTGCCGGCATCGCCGCCGCCACCGGCCTGAGCGAGGACGAGCTCACCCGCTTCTACAACCTGTTCGCCGCGACTGCGAAAACCGTCACGGTCTACAGCCAGGGAGTGAACCAGTCGTCTTCGGGCACCGACAAGGTCAACGCCATCATCAACTGCCATCTCGCCACCGGCCGCATCGGCAAACCTGGGGCAGGGCCGTTTTCAGTGACCGGCCAGCCCAACGCCATGGGCGGCCGCGAGGTCGGCGGCATGGCCAATATGCTGGCCGCCCATATGGAGATCGAAAACCCCGAGCACCGCGACCGCGTGCAGCGTTTCTGGAATGCGCCGGCCGTCGCCCAAAAGCCCGGTCTGAAGGCGGTCGAGATGTTTCAGGCGGTGGCCGACGGGCGCATCAAGGCGCTGTGGATCATGGCCACCAACCCGGTCGATTCGATGCCGGATGCCGATGCCGTCGAGGCGGCGATCAAGGCTTGCCCGTTCGTCGTGGTTTCGGATGTGCTGGCGAGCACGGACACCATGCGCCACGCCCATGTGCGGCTGCCCGCCGCCGCATGGGGCGAGAAGGACGGCACCGTGACCAATTCAGAGCGCCGCATCTCGCGCCAGCGCAGCTTTCTTGCTGTGCCCGGTGAGGCGCGGCCGGATTGGTTGATCGTCGCCGAGGTGGGCAAGCGGATGGGGTTTGACGAGGCGTTTTCCTATTCGTCGCCAGCGGAAATCTTCGCCGGACACGCCGCGCTGTCCGGGTTCGAGAATGACGGCGCACGGGATTTTGATGTTGGCGCTTATGCTGGTGTTGATAAGGAGGCCTATGCAGCGCTTGAGCCTTTCCAATGGCCGGCGCCGAGCACAGCCACCCCCCTCTGGCCTGCCGGCCATCTCCCCAGCAAGGGGGGAGATCAGCCGTCGCCTCGGCCTTCGCCAATTATCAACGATGCAGAAGATATGCCGGCGTCAAAGCTGCCAATCTCCCCCCTTGCGGGGGAGATGTCCGGCAGGACAGAGGGGGGTGTTCAAGCGGGACTTGACCCTTCCAGCACCCGCTTCTTCGCCAACGGCAATTTCTACAATCCCGACCGCAAGGCCCGCTTCATCGCCATTCGTCCCATCGTCGAGACACGCACCAGCCCGGACTATCCGCTGATCCTCAACACCGGCCGTGTTCGCGACCATTGGCACACGATGACCCGCACTGGGAAAAGCCCACGTCTCTCCCAGCACATGGCCGAGCCCTTCGTCGAGATCCACCCGGCGGATGCCACGCATCACGGCATTGGCGACGCCGACATTGTGCGCGTCTCCAGCCCGCGCGGCGATGTGCTGGTGCGCGCGCTGGTGACGGCACGCCAGCGCCAGGGCAGCGTGTTTGCGCCGATGCACTGGACTGACCAGTTTTCGGCAAAAGGCCGGCTCGACACGCTGACCGCGCCTCTGACCGATCCGGTTTCCGGTCAGCCTGCGCTGAAACATGTCGGCGCCCGCATCGAGAAGTTCGCCGCGAGAGCCTTCGGCTTCGCCGTGGTGCGCCGCAAGCCGGTGGCGGTCGCAGCAGACTACTGGGCCATGGCCAAATGCAAGGGCGGCTGGCGGGTGGAGCTTGCCTTTGCTGACGACGACATCGACTGGGCTGGTTTTGCTGGTTCGCTTTTCGATGTTCCCGTAGCCGATACGCTCGCTTATCACGACCGCGATACCGGCCAGCATCGTATTGCTGCCTTCGACGACCAGCACCTCGCCGGGGCTTTGTTTATCGCGTCGGGACCGGTGGCGGTTTCGCGGGGTTGGGCGGCACAGCAACTCCAGGAGGTTCACACCAGCCAGCGCGAACGCTTCAGGATCGTCGCCGGTCGCGCCGGCGCCGATCGGCCCGATGCGGGCGCGACCGTCTGCTCCTGTTTCAACGTCGGGGTCAACCAGATCGTGGCGGCAGTGGCGGCCGGGTGCACGACAATCGAAGCCATAGGCGGCGCCCTGAAGGCGGGCACAAATTGCGGCTCCTGCCGGTCCGAGATCCGGGCGGTCATCCAGGCCAATCGGGTTCAGGCTGCGGAGTAGATGCGGCTGGCTGGGGAGGGGATCTGACGATATCCTCTTGGGCCACCATGGTCATCGATTGCGGAAGGTGGTGGCGGTCCTTTTCGGGCCGCCATGAGCGCGCCGGCAGGGGGGATCACCTGGCTTGGCTGTCTAATCCAGCCGGTCGCGCAGGATGCTCCAGGGGAGCAGCATATTCGGTGCATAGCGCACGAGCTTATGCAGCGGGATCGGCGCTGGCGGCGCGAAGGGGAGCGGCAGATCGCGGGCGTCCGTTCCGCTCGCCCAGTCCGCCAGCACTTTGCCCATTGCCGTGGTCATGGCGATGCCGCGACCGTTGCAGGCGAAGCCGGCGATCAGGCCAGGGCCGAGGTCGATGAGACGCGGCAGGAAATCCGGCACCACCGCCGCCACGCCTGTCCAGCTGTAGGCAAGCGGCGGCAGGTCAGGCAAATCGAGATGCCTGGCGAGCCGTCGCCAAATCGTTTGCGGCATGCGCGTCTCAGCGCCGGCTCCGACGACATGCATGCCGCCGCTGATCAGCCGGTTCTGGCCATCGAAGCGGCACGTGAACAGGTTGCGCCTGGTGTCGCCAACGCCCTGGCCGCCGGGCAGCAGGCGCGCGCGTATGGCCCGCGACAGCGGCGCAGTGGCGATCTGGAAGACTTTCAGCGGGATATAGGTCCGCGCCAGTGTCCGGTTCAGTGCCCCGCCATAGGCGTTGGTGGCGATCACCACCTTGCCCGCACGCACGGCGCCGGATGCGGTCGTCAAGGTCCAGCCATCCGCAGCGCGGTCAATGGAAGCGACGCGCGTCTGCTCGAAGATCCGCGCGCCGGCTTTTTCGGCGGCATCGGCCAGGCTGCGCGCATACTCGACCGGATTGAGGACGCCGCCAGATCTGTCCATCCAGCCGCCGGCATAGCCGTCGATGCCGGTGAGCTCCGTGACCGCCATGGCATCGAGCGCAACGGTCGGCCTGCCCCGCGCCGCCCATTGCTCGGCGCGCGATCGCGTCTTTTCCAGCGCGGCGGACGAATGCGCCGGCTGGATCCAACCATTCTGCACAGCGTCGCATTCGATGCCGTGCCGCTTGATCAGCCCGAAGACCAGGTCGGCGCTGCCGGCGGCTAAGTCAACCAGGCGCCCGCCGCGCTCGGGTCCGAGTTCGGCGATGATGTCGTCTGGATCCCGCTTGGCGAAGTTCGGAACGACGAAGCCGGCATTCCGGCCGGTCGCACCCCAGGCAAGGAATTCGGCTTCAAGGACCGCGACCGAAAGCCCTTTCTCGGCGGCATGCAATGCCGTCGACAGGCCGGAAAAGCCGCCGCCAACGATCGCGAGATCGACGTCGAGCCCGCCTTGCAGCGTGCCCCGGTCGCGGCGGTTGCGGCTGACGGCATGCCAGAGTGAAACGCCATGCACGTCTTGCCGGATCATGGCATTCATGGTCCGGCCTCGTTCTCGCTGGCCGCCGCCTTTGTATGTTTGCCGGGCTTCGGCCGGCGCGGCCGGTCGCCGAACAATCCGTTCGGCCGGATCAGCAGGATGACGCAGAGCATGACGCCGATGGCGACGATCTGCAGCGAGGCCGCGCGTGCCTGCTGCTCGGGCGCAAACAGCACGCTGGTCAGCGTGCCCGACCCCGCCCATATCGCCCAGACCAGGATGCTGCCGGCGATGGCGCCGGCATTGCTGCCCGAGCCGCCGACGATCAGCATCACCCAAACCTGGAAGGTCAGGATCGGCAGATAGTTATCGGGCGCGATGAAGCCGGTGAAATGCGCCTGCAAAGCGCCGGCCAGCGCCATGATAGCGCCGCCGACGGCGAAGGCCTGGACGCGGTAGAAGCGCGCGCTCTTGCCCAGCGAAATCGCCGCTCGCTCGTCCTCGCGCAACGCCTTGAGCACGCGGCCCCAGGGGCTGCGCGACAGGTGCTCCAGAGCGAGATAGGCGATCAGCGTCACAGCCGAAACGACGGCGAGGTTCGACAGGTTGAACAGCAGCGGCGTTTCGGCAAGGCCGCCGAACGGGCGCGGGATGAAACCGATGCCGAACGGGCCGCCGGTGAGTTTCTGCGCGTTGAGCGCGACCAGCTGCACGACGACGGCGACGCCGAAGGTGGTGATCGCCAGGTAGTCGGATCGCAGACGCAGCGTGGCCATGCCGGTAAGTGCTGCGGCGATACCGCCGACGACCATGGCGCCCGCCCAGCCGACCAGGATCGGCAGACCGAAGCCGCCGAAGCGCGCGGCATCGTCCGGGGTCGTCAGCAGCGCCGATGTATAGGCGCCGATGGCGACGAAACCGGCAAGACCGACATTGAAAAGGCCAGTCAGCCCCCACTGCAGATTGAGCCCCAGTGTGACCAGCGAAAAGATCAGTGCGGTGGTCAGGAAGAAGGCGCCGTAGCCGAGCAGGTCCATCAGCGTTCCCTCACACCAAACAGGCCGATCGGCCGCACGAACAGCACCGCCATCAGGATGATGAAGGAGATTGCGGCGCGCCATTCGGCGCCGATCAGCTGCACCGCACCGGCTTCGGCAAGGCCAATGATCAGGCCGCCGAGCACGGCGCCCGGTATGCTGCCGATGCCGCCGAGGATGGCGGCGGCGAACATCGGTAGCAGCATGTCGAAGCCCATGAACGGGCGGATCTGCACCAGAATGCCGATCATCACGCCGGCCACACAGGCCAGCGCCCCGCCGATGATCCAGGTGACGCGCACCACGGAGGCAACATCGATGCCGACGATGCGGGCCAGGGCCGCATTTTGGCTCAGCGCCTGCATGGAGCGGCCGGTCTGCGTGCGTGTCATCAACAGATGCACGCCGAGCACCAGCACTGCGGTCAGCAGCAGCAGCGCGATCTGATCGGGCGTGATGCGGATGCCGAAGCCGACCGGCATGGCGATCTGGATCGCCCGGCTGAAATAGGTCGGGCGTGAGCTGAAGGTGAATTCGAGCAGGCTGCGCAGCGCCATCGAGGCGCCGAAGCTCGCCATCACCACGATGATGGCTTGCCCCTGCGAGCGCAGCCGCGAAAACAGCACCTTGTCGAGCAACAGCGCCAGCAGGGCGGTGAAAGTCATGCCGACAACCAGCGCAACCAGCAGCGGCCAGCCGAAAGACAGCGGTCCAATGGGGGCCACCTTGCCGAACATCGCGCCGATGGCGCTGACGACGGCGAGCGTCGCATAGGTGCCCCAGGCCATGAAGTCGCCATGGGCGAAGTTCGAGAAGCGCAGGATCGAGTAGGTCAGCGTCACGCCGATGGCGCCAAGGCCGATCATCGAGCCGGTCAGCAGCCCATCGACGACAAATTGCAGGCTCATGCCGCGCCTCCCTTGCCGACGGGGGACGGGCGTTGGCCGAGATAGAGTTCGGCGACGACAGGATCGTTCCACAGTTCGGAAGCAACGCCCTCGTGCCGGTCCTTGCCGTCGACCAGCACATAGGCGCGGTCGCCGATGGCAAGCGCTGCCTTGGCGTTCTGTTCGACCAGCAGGATGGTGACGCCGGACCTGCGGATGCCGGCCAGCATCTCGAACACCGTCGATACGAATTTCGGCGACAGGCCGGCCGACGGCTCGTCGAGCACCAGCACCTTGGGATGGACGATTAGGGCGCGTGCGACGGCAAGCATCTGCCGTTGTCCGCCCGACAGATTGCCGGCGGCGGTGCGGCGCTGGCGGACGAGGTCGGGGAAGGCCGCATACATTTCCTCGATGCGGGCAGGGATTTCGCGTCGCTCGAGGATGCCGCAGGCGACTTTCAGATTGTCCTCGACCGACATCAGCGGAAAGATGTTCTCCGTCTGCGGTACGAAGGCGAGGCCGAGCCGGACCATGGTGTGGGCCGGCGCGGCGGTTATGTCCTTGCCGTCCAGGAACACCGCGCCGCCGGTGATCGGGACAAGGCCGGCGATCGCCTTGATGAAGCTCGACTTGCCGGCGCCGTTGGGGCCGAGCACGACGACGATCTCCCCCTTGCCGACGGTGATCGAGGCGCCGCGCACAATCGGCACGCCGGGCTCATAGCCGGCCTCGAGATTGCGCACGTTGAGGACAGTTTCGCTCATGCCGCACCTCCGAGATAGGCCTCGATGACGCGCGGGTCGCGGGCGACCTCTTCCGCAGTGCCTTCGCTGAGCAACTGGCCGCTCGCCATGACCAGCACGCGGTGGCAGAGCCGCGTCACCATGTCGATATTGTGCTCGATCAGCAGAAAGGTGATGCCGCGCGCGTTGATGTCGCGGATGCGGTCGATGATGATCTCGAGCAGCGTTGCGTTGACGCCGGCCGCCGGCTCGTCGAGCAGGATGATCGCCGGATCGGCCATCATGACGCGGGCGAGTTCGAGCAGCTTGCGTTGGCCCCCGGAAAGCACGCGCGCCGGTTCGTGCGCCAGCCGAGCGAGCGAGACGAGCTCCAGCAGCTCGAGTGCCTTTGCCCTGGCTGCTCTTTCCTGTGCCGCCACTCGCCACGGCGTGACGAAGTTGGCGAGCAATTTTTCGCCGGCTTGGCCCTGCGCCGCCAGCATGATGTTTTCGATCAGCGTCAGATTGGGCAGGGGGCGCGGGATCTGGAAGGTGCGGCCAAGACCACGGCCGATACGCAGATGAGCGGCTTCGCCGGAGACGCGCGTGCCATTGAGCAGGATATCGCCGCTGGTTGGCAATATGCTGCCCGCCAACAGATCGAACATCGTCGTCTTGCCGGCGCCATTCGGCCCGATCAGGCCGAGGATTTCGCCCGCTTTGACATCAAACGAGACATCGTTGACGGCGACAAGGCCGCCAAAACGCCTGACGACGTTTCGTGCCGTCAGAACTGGCGCACGGGTCTCCTGCCGTTGGCGCTCCGCTGCATCGCTCATCAAACCCTCTGGCCGAAGACGATCGTTGTCGCCTCCTGATTTTTGATTTGTGATCACACTTGCGTTGATCACGCTATTCGGCTTTAATTTCATTCGCAAGCCGAAAACGGGGCAAATGCCGGTAATGCAGAAGGCTGCCATCGAAAAGAACAACGAGACGATCGCAGCCCAGCTTACGCCGGTCGGCCGCGAGACGGTGCAGGATCGCGTCTATTCCGAGTTGCGCCGTGCTCTGATCGGTGGCCTTTTCGAGCCAAACCAGGTGCTGACCATCCGTGGTCTTGCCGATGCGCTGGTCACCTCGACCATGCCGGTACGCGAAGCGCTCGGCCGGCTGATCACGGAAAAGGCGCTGGAGGCGCTGCCCAACCGTTCCGTGCGCGTGCCGCCGATCACGCTGGAGCGCATCGACGACCTCCTGCGTGCCCGCTCCCTCATCGAAGGCGAAGCGATAGCGCTTGCCGCCAGGCGCATGAGCCCGCGCCAGATCGCATCGATCGAAGCCATGCTGGGCGAGTGGGACGAGATGCGGGCCCTGAAGCACAAGAAGGATATCGATCGCGAAGCGACGCTCAACCAGAGCTTCCATTTTGAGATCTACCGCTGCTGCGGCTCGGCTGTGCTGATCCCGATGATCGAAAGCCTCTGGCTTCAATCGGGTCCCTGCATCCGCGTCGCCATCTATGCCTTCTCCGAGGCAGGCGAGGTTGATACCGCCCACTATCATCGTCGAATTGTCGCGGCACTTGCCAAACAGGATGCGCAAGCGGCGCGCGAGGCGCTGGTAGCCGACATCAGCCGCCCCTTCGCCTTCCTGCGCGACAAACTTCAATCGGCGAAGGACTGACATGCCCAAGCCCGCCATCGGCATCACAGAACCACGCTCGAAGCTTTCCGTGACGGCGCTGCTATTGC
This sequence comes from Mesorhizobium sp. M0062, assembly GCF_040323125.1. Taxonomy (NCBI): domain Bacteria; kingdom Pseudomonadati; phylum Pseudomonadota; class Alphaproteobacteria; order Hyphomicrobiales; family Phyllobacteriaceae; genus Mesorhizobium; species Mesorhizobium sp. M0062. Next base: position 246,368 of record NZ_JAMYUO010000003.1, on the reverse strand, counting down.
CCGAAAAGGCGCCGGAGAATGCCGCCTTCCTGCTGGCGTATCTGGCGCAGCCACGCATCATCCCAGGCATCCATGCGATGTGGACAGGACCGGAAATCTCGTGCCCGGTTCCGTCAGCCGATCTCCACGGCCAGGCCTATGCCCAGTCTTTGCCACCGGAGAATGCAACGCTGACGCCGCAGCCCGGCGATATCGTGCTGTCCTATGTGCCGCCACGCGTGTGGGGCGGCAATCCCAATGCCATCTTCGATATCGGCCTGTACTACGGGCAGGGGGCGCGGCTGCTGTTCCCGATCGGCTGGCTGGCCGGCAGCGTGGTCGCGCAAGTGCTTGCCGGAGAGCGCGATCAGTTTGCCGCCGCCTGCGGCTTCATCCGCCGCAACGGCGCCTGTGACATCACCTTCAGCCTGGTGGAGGCCTGAATGGCCGACGACAGTTTCGAACTCTTCGATCTGCGCGTCGAAGCGGTCATCCCCGAGGGCAAGCCGGTCTATTGCGGCGCCAGGGCCGGCGACTATTTCGAACTCAAGGGCGAAATGCTCTCGCTGCCGGCAGGGCAGGGTTTTTCGATCTATTCGATCTCGGCCGTGTTGCCGCTCCTGGCGGCAAAGCAGCGCCCGACGCATGCAAATGACTGGATGACCTCGGATGCCGAGATCGCCTGTCCCGATCCCAATTGCGCCAGCCGGCTCCGCATCGTCAGGCTTGCCAAGCGGCGGTTCAGCCATGCCGAAACCACGGCCGTGCCGCTGCCGAAGGAGACCGACAAAAGATGAGCGCCAGGACGATCGAACTCAGCCCCGGCTATACGATCTCGCGCGTCATCCGCGGCGGCTGGCAGCTCGCCGGTGGCCATGGCGCCGTCGACCGCAGCCAGGCGGTGACCGACCTGATCGCCACTTTCGATGCCGGCATCTGGACCTATGATTGCGCCGACATCTACACCGGCGTCGAGGAACTGATCGGCGCCGCGCGCCTGCGGCTGGCGCGCGATCGCGGTCTCGATGTCGCGGCCAGGATGAAGGTGCACACCAAGCTGGTGCCGGACCTCGAACGACTGGCAAGCATCAGCCGCGACTACATCAGGGGCATCGTCGATCAGTCGCTTCGCAGGCTGAAGACGGAGCGGATCGATCTCGTGCAGTTTCACTGGTGGGATTATGACCAGCCTCGTTACGTCGAGGCGATGGGTTGGCTCGACGAGCTTCGGCTGGAAGGCAAGGTGCGCAATCTCGGCACCACCAATTTCGATACGCCGAGGCTAGCCGAAATCCTCTCCGCGGGCATCCCGCTGGTCAGCCAGCAACTGCAATATTCAGTGCTCGACCAGCGGCCGGCAAACAGCCTTGCGGGTCTTGCCGCTAAGAACGGTGTCCGCTTCCTCTGCTACGGCTCGGTGGCCGGCGGCTTCCTCAGCGACAAATGGCTTGGCGTGGCCGAGCCCTCCACGCCGCTCGAAAACCGCTCGCTGGTCAAATACAAGCTGATCATCGACGACTTCGGCGGCTGGGAGCTGTTCCAGTCCCTGCTCAAGGCGCTGAAAGCGGTCGGCGATCGCCACGGCGTCGACATCGCCACCATCGCCTCGGCATGGGTGCTCGAGCAGCCGCAGGTCGCGGCCGTCATTGTCGGTGCGCGCAACCAGGCACATGCGCTGGCCAATACGAAAATCATGGACGTCGCGCTTGACGCCGACGATCGCGCGCGGATTGCTGCCGCCATCGCACAAGGCACCGGCCTCGCGGGCGATGTCTACACGCTGGAGCGCGACCGTCACGGCCGCCATGGCTCGATCATGCATTACAACCTCAATGCGGGGAAGAAATGAGCGGAGAGCCTTCCCTTTTTTCGCGTGCCAGCGCTGAAATCATCGACCTGCATCGCTTCTTCGTCGACTGGTTTGTCGCCGCGCGAGCCGACGCTGTGGAGTTCGGCCGCTTCGAGGCTGTCATGGGCGAAGGCCTCACCATGGTGGCGCCGAATGGCCAGATCCTCGATCGCGACGCGGTCGTAGATCATGTCCGGACAAGCCGCGCCACTTGCGACGACGGTTTTGCCATATCGATCGAGGACATCAGGCCGGGTTGGCAGGACGCGGACACGATCGTCATCTTCTACATCGAGGCGCAACTGCGCGCCGGCAAACACAGTCGCCGGCAGTCCAGTGCGGTCTTCACCACCAGTTCATCGGCACCAAACGGCGTCGAATGGCGGCATCTGCATGAGACCTGGCTGCAGGCGCCGGAAGGCTGAACAGGCAAAAGTTCAAACAAGAAAAGGGGAACGGCAATGAAGAAGACGATACTTCAAATCACCACAGCACTGGCTCTCGTGACGATGGCCGGCGCCGCACACGCAGCGGACTGCAAGATCACCGTCGGCCTGGTCATGGAGCTCACCGGTCCGGCCGGCGAATACGGCCAGGCCGGCGCGAAGTCCGTCGAAATGGCCTTCCGCGACATCAATGAAGCCGGTGGCGTACGCGGCTGCGATCTCGCAACCGACACGCGCGACAGCCAGAGCCAGGGCAATATCGCGGTCGATGCCGCGACCCAGCTGGTACAGGTCAAGAAGGTGCCGGTGATCATCGGCGGCATCATCTCCTCCGTGTCGATCCCGATTTTGACCTCGGTCACCGGGCCGGCCAAGATCGTGCAGGTGTCGCCGGCTTCGTCCTCGCCGACGCTGACCGCCCTTGGCCGCGACGGCAAGACCAACGGCATCTTCTTCCGCACCATCACGTCGGATGCGCTGCAAGGCGTGGCCGCCGCCAAATACGCCATCGACAAGGGCTTCAAGAAACTGTCGATCATCCATGTCAACAACGACTTCGGCGTCAACATGGTGGCCGAATTCTCGCGTGCCTACAAAGCGCTCGGCGGCACCATCGTCTCCGACACGCCCTATAATGAAAAGCAGTCGAGCTATGCTTCGGAAGTGACGGCGGCGATGGGAGGCGAGCCGGACGGGCTCTACCTCGTCAGCACGCCGGTCGACGGCGCAACGGTCGCCCGCACCTGGATATCGCAGGGCGGCGTGCAGAAATTCCTGCTCAATGACGGCATGAACAGCCCGGACTTCATCGAATCCGTCGGCGCCGATTATCTCAAGGATGCTTATGGCACCTCTTCCGGCACCAGCCCGACGGCCTCCACCGACTACTTCCTCAAAAACTACAAGGAGTTTTCGGGTATCGAGCCGTCGAACCCGGCAGCCGACCGTTCCTATGATGCCGGCGCCATTGTCGGCCTCGCCATTGCCATTGCCGGCTCCGAGGATCCAGCCAAGATCAAGGATGCCATGTACAAGGCGGTCGATCCGGCCGGCACACCGATCTTTGCAGGCAAGGACGAATTCGCCAAGGCGCTCGGCCTGATCAAGGATGGCAAGCCGATCCGCTATGAAGGCGTCATCGGTCCGGTCAGCTTCGACAAATATGGCGACATCACCGGCCCGTTCCGGTTGTGGAAGATCGTCGACGGCAAGGTGACGACCGACGGTGAAATGACAACCGACGACGTCAACGCGCTGCAGGCGAAATTGCAGTAGGCGCTGGTACATTGTCCGGCGCGATCGCCGTTCGATCTCTGGGAGATCGACGCCGGACAAGCAGTCCAACATCGGCGCTAGTTACGCGGTCAAGCGCGAAATCAGCCGGGTCAATATAACGACAGGCGGCTGGCCGGGCATGAAGACCTGCGGATTGGAGAGGGCGCCAACGATATGACCCACATAGTCTGATTTGTCGTAGCCGATTGACGATATCGGGTAGGCGTCGAAATTGGTCAGGGACACATTGTCGAAGCCATAGAGGCGGAAGCGGCTGGGCCGGTTGTCGGGGAAATCCGCCCGGCAGACATCCAGAACACCCATGGCCATCGCGTCGGACGTACAAAAGACCGCATCGGGACAGCCGCGTCCCGTCAGGCCGGCGGCTGCCGCATAGCCCGACTCGTAGGAATAGTCTCCCTGGACCGTCTGCAGCAGTTCAATTCCATGATGCCGGAACGCTTCGAGGTAGTGGCCGATGCGCAGCTGTTCGACCCGCGAGGACGAACGGCCGGTCAGCAGGCTGGCCGTGCGCGCGCGCTTGGCCGCCGCATCCGCCACGGCCTCGGCGATGCCGACGCCTTCATCGGGAATGACGGTGGGTGACAGATCGTCATGCAGTCCGTTCAGCATGATGACCAGGTTCGAGCGAAACATGCGCCGCACCGTCGCTGCATCGGCAAAGTCGGAGAACACCACGGCGGCATCGACATGATAGGCAACGCCGTTGCGCAGAAAATCCTCGACCCCTTCCGCCGAGCCGATGCGGATGAGGATGACCTGCTTGCCGATCGACTGGATTGCGTCGAGCAGCCGGTCGAACAGGTCGAGATCTGAAAGGTCGTGAATGTGGTTGACCACGACGGCAACCAGATTGACGGTCTTGGTGGTCAGGCTTTGCGCCAGGAGATTGGGTTTGTAGCCGAGCTGCGCGGCGGCCTGCACGACACGTTCGCGTTTGTCCGCCGAGACCGGTCGCGGTCCGCTCGACAGCGCACGGCTGGCCGCGGCACGCGACACGCCTGCCAGCCGCGCGACATCGGCGATCGTTGCGACGGCGCCTCGAGTGTGCGCCGATCGGTTACCGGTAGTGGGTGTCACCACAGCGGGTTGAGCGCCGGCGGGTTGGAGTCCGGCCCCCACCACTTCTTGTAGGTCGCCTCGTAGGTGCCCGACTGGATGAAGTCGGACACGAACATGTCGAGCCAGCGGACGAATTCGGGATCGCCCTTGGCGACCGCGATGCCGATCGGATCGTTGGAATAGAGGCCAGGCAGCGTCACCAGGCTCGGTGTCTTGGTTGCGAGGTAATCGAGCAGCGAGGAATCCTCGATCGCCGCATCGACGCGCTTCTGTTGCAGCTGCAGAACCCCGTCGGGCGCGAACTGGTCGACATAAACGAGCTCTGCGTCCGGCACGGCTGCCTTGAGGAAGGTTTCGCCCGTGGTGCCGCGGCCGACGACAACCTTCTTGCCGGCGAGCCCCTTGAGGTCGGTTATCCCGGCATCCTTCTGGACGATGACGCGCAGCCCGGCCCGGTTGTAGGGGATGGTGAAGTTGACGGTCTTGGCCCGCTCGAGCGTTGCCGAGGTGTTTGCGACCGCGACATCGATCTGTCCCGACACCAGCATGGAAATACGCGCATCGCCCGAGACGTCGACGAACTCGACCGGCACGCCGAGCTTTTGCGCCAGCAGCGTCGCGACATCGACATCGTAGCCGACAGGGTTGTTTTGTGCATCCCGAAAGCCGATCGGCTCGCCGCCGAGCGATACGCCGATGCGAATGGTGCCGCGTGAGCGGATGTCGTCAATCATGCCGGCAAGGGCTGGAAATGCCGAACCGGCCACGATGGCCAGCGCGGCGAAGGCACGCAGTAGGGTCTTCATGGTTCCTCTCCTTATTTTCAAGTGACACGCTTTGCTGCCCGCAATTCGGGTGCGGACATGCAATCCTTCCAGAGCCAGTAGCGGACCTCGCCCTCGCATCTGAAATTTACCACCTCATGGTTCTGCTCGGCGTCGACGGCGTGGATGACCACGCCGGCTAGGAAGCCGGTGTCGAGTTCACCGAGTTCCTCGACCGCCAGCGCGACCGCATCCGACAAGGATCGGCCAAGCTTCATGGCCAGCACGACGGTCCGCGCGGTCGTGCAGCGCATCGTCATCTCGCCGGTATGGGTGCACGCCGCCGCACCATAGCGGCTGTCGGCGTAAAAGCCTGCGCCGGGAATGGGAGAATCGCCGAGCCGGCCCGGATATTTCCAGGCCCAGCCCGAGGTCGAAGTCGCGGCATGGATGCCGCGCCGCGCATCCGCCGACAGGAAGACGGTGGTGTCGCGGACGCGCTCGGGATCGGTTATAGTACGGCTGAGCGGCGCCAGATCGATATCGGGGAATTTCGCCAGCTGTTGCGGTGTGAGTTCCTGTTGCAGCCGCTCCCACCAGACGCGCTTAGAGTCCTCGAACAAGACTTCGTCTTCGGCAAAACCGATTTCGCTGGCAAAGCGCCGCGCCCCTTCGCCGGTCAGCATCACATGCGGCAGGCGCTTCATCACCTGGTGCGCCAGGGCAGCGACCGCCAAGGTCCTTGGCACAGCGCCGACTGAACCGACCTCTCGTGTATTGCCATCCATGACGCCGGCGTCGAACTCCATCTCGCCCAGCATGTTCGGCCAGCCGCCATAGCCGACGCTTCGAACCTTGACCTCTTTCTCCACCATGCCGATGCCGGCAACCATCGCGTCCAGGCTGACGGCGCCATCGCGCAGCATTTGCACCGAGGTCTCGAATCCCGGCCATGCTTCGTTGTTGGCTAACAGCAGCATTCCTAGTCCTTGCGCATCCTGGAGAGAAACTGCGCAACCCGCGGCTGCGCCCGGCCGCCGTCCGCGGCGAAGAAACGATCCGTCGGCAGATCGACCACCAGCCTGCCCTTGTCGAGGAAGACGATGCGGTTGGAAATCTCGCGCGCGAATTCGATCTCGTGGGTGACGAACAGCATCGTCGTGCCTTGCGCGGCGAGCTTTGCCAGGATGGCCAGCACCTCGGAAGTCATTTCCGGGTCGAGCGCGCTGGTGACTTCATCGAGCAGCAGATAGCGCGGCTGCATGGCGAGCGCCCGGCAGATGCCGACACGCTGGCGCTGCCCGCCCGACAACTGCGCCGGGTAGGCGTTGGCCCGATCGGCGAGGCCGACGGACTCGAGCAGCTTGCGCGCCAGCGCCTCGGCCTCAGGGCGCGGCATCTTCAGCACCTCGATCGGGGCGAGCGTAATGTTCTGAAGCGCGCTCATATGCGGATAGAGGTTGAACAGCTGGAAGACGGTGCCTGAGCGCTTGCGCGCCTCGGCCAGCTCCTTCGGCTTGCTGACATCGAAATCGTCGACCGTGATGCGGCCCGACTTCAGCTTTTCGAGGCCGTTGATGCAACGGATCAGTGTCGACTTGCCGGACCCCGACGACCCGAGGATCGAGACCACTTCGCCGGGCGCGATCGTCAGGTCGACGCCGTCCAGCACAGTGACCTCGCCGAACGCTTTGTGCACGTTTTCGATCTTGAGCATGTTAAAGCCCCCGCCAGGCGCTGTGCGCCCGCAGGCGGTTTTCAAGACGCTCGCCAAGCAGGGCGACCAGCTTTGCCGCGCCATAGTAGAGCAGCCCGACGACGGTCCAGACCACGAACGGCTTCAAGGTGCGCATGTTGAGGATGTGGCCGATCTTGGTCAGGTCGACGACGCCGATGACAGAAATCAGCGACGTCACCTGAAGCTGGTTGACCAGCAGCGCGACGAGCGGGCCGACCGCGAAGGCGGCAGCCTGGGGCGAAACGATATGGCGCAGGACCTGCCACCGGGTCAGGCCGAAGACACGCGCGGCCTCGACCTGCTCGCGTTCGATCGACTCGATCGCCGAGACCGCGATGACATAGACGAAGGCCGCGGTGTTCGCCGACAGAGTGATGGTCGCTGCGGTGACCGGCGTCACCCTTATATGCAACAGGGCCGGCAGGCCGAAGAACACCAGGAACAGCTGCACCAACACCGGCGAGTTCTTCAACAGCTCCGACAGGAAGGTGACGACCTGGGCCAGAACCGGCACACGGTAGAACCGCACCAGTGCCCAGCTCAGGCCAATCAGCAGTCCGATCAGAGAGGTGACGAGAAACAGCGCGATGTTGGTGCCGAGACCTTGCGCCAGCAGGATCAGGTCGTAGGAGGTGAAGTCGCTGAACCGCATCAGTCGACCGCCTCCATCATGTCCCGATTGAGATGGCGGTGGAGCAGGGTGACGCCCAGCGAGACCAGATAGGTCAGGGCCGCATAGGCACAGAGCAGCACCACATAGACCTCGAAGGGCCGATAGGTCTGCGAGACGACGATCTGGGCTGAGCCGGTGAGCTCGTTGAGCGTGATGGTCGAGAGGATCGAGGACGTAAGGATCATGTTGATGAGCACGGATCCGAGCGGTCGCACGGAGGTGCGCAGCGCAATCGGCAGCACGATGCGGGTAAAGATCTTGCGCCTGGACAGGCCGCTCACTTCAGCGGCCTCGATGATGCCCTGGTCGATGGCGAGGATGCCGGCGCGAATGATGTCTGAGGCATAGGCGCCGCCGGCAATGGAAAGGGCCACGACGCCGGTGGTGAAGGCATCGATGTAAATGCCGAGCTCGGGCAGGCCGTAATAGAAGAAGAACAGCTGGACGATGAACGGCACATTGCGGAAGAGATCGACATAGACGAAGGCGATCCGTCGAAGCAGTGCCGAGGCGGAGGTGCGTGCGATCGCCACCAACGCGCCCATGACGACGCTTCCCACCAGCGACAGCGCGCAAGCCGCCGCCGTAAGTTCGGCGCCGCGCGCCAGAAAACCCAGATGCGGGAGCAGAATGGACAGATCGAAATGCACCGGCGGTCCCCAGTGAAACCGGTTTCACTCTTTTGGCTTTCGCCTCGTCTGTCAAGATGCAGGGTCTGGTTGCCGGCCTGTGGATGCATTCGTTGCGATGATTTCGCTCATGCGCGCTATGTCTCAAGCGCCGGCAATTCGCCGCCGGCTTTCAACTCGACGACGCCGCCTATGCCAGCCGCGCGTCGCTGCGATGGCGGCTGGGGCGGCGCCCTCGGTTTTTGCCGATCCCGGCGCCGGCGTCGGATTCGGCTACGTCACCAACCGCATGCTGGGTTTCGACGACGTCGATCCACGCCGCAAGGTATTGATTGATGCCGTTTACGACGCGCTCTGACGTAGGAGCGTTGAGAGCCGTTATGCGCGGATGTTCCACATGGCGTCCGGCACAACCACCAGCTTGCCGACGAAATCCTTGGCGATGAAGTCGGCCTGCGCCTTGTGGAAATCGGACAGTTTGTAGACACCGGCGACCAGCGGCCGGATTTTCTTCGCTTCGATGTATCCAACGATGCGGCGGAAGTCGGCGCGCGTCCCCTGGCTCGATCCGTGCAGTTGCAGCTGCTTCAGATACATGGTCCGGAGATCGAGCTGCACAACCGGACCGGCAATCGCGCCGGCGGTGGTGTAGCGGCCTTCGGGCCTCAGGATGCGCAAGAGGTCGTTGAAGATCGCGCCGCCGACGAGATCGGCGACCACATCGATCGGCTGGCCGCCAGTGGCTTCATTCACGGCGGCGGGAAGATCGGCAACCCCACGGGTAATAACCGCTTCGGCGCCGATGTCGCGCACCGCCTGCTCCTTGCCCTTGCCGACGACGGCGTAGGGAATGGCGCCGCGCGCCCGCGCCAGCTGCACGATGCCGGAACCGACGCCGCCCGAGGCGCCGGTGACCAGCACGCGTTCGCCGGTTTTCAGCCCGGCGCGCTCCAGCATCTGCTCGCCGGTGAGGTAGGCGCAGCAGAAGGTGGCGAGTTCGACGTCGCTCATGTCAGTATCGACGACATGCGCATTCTCGCCCGGCACCGTCTGGTACTCGGCGTACCCGCCGTCGCGACCGTGGCCCATATAGTCGATGTCGGCGAGCGAATCGTCGTCGCGGTTGTAGATCGAAAAGTCGACCATTACCCGTTCGCCGATACGGCCCGGGGAAACGCCTTCGCCGACGGCAGCGATGGTGCCGACCGTGTCGGTGCCCTGGATGCGCGGGAAGGTAAGCGTGTTGCCTTGCCGCCGCCACGTCGACACGGCGGCAGCGTCCTCCTCCGTGCCATAGGCGCCCTGGCGTACCCAGACATCGGTGTTGTTCATACCGCAAGCGCTGACCCTGACCAGCACCTCGCCGGCGGCAGGCACAGGCACTTTCACATCGGTGCGATAGACGAGCTTTTCCGGTCCGCCATGCCCGGTGAGCAGCACGGCGGCCATGGTGGCGGGGAGGGTCTTGGTCATGGCATTCATCGTCGATCTCAGAGGTTGGCAAACACGCTGTTGACGGCATCGGCGGTTTTCGAAACGACGATGTCGGCTTCCTCACGCGTCAGGCAGAGCGGCGGCGCGAAGCCAAGGATGTCGCCCTGCGGCATGGCGCGGCCGATGACACCGCTGGCGGCAAGTGCTGTCGCCACCTGCGGCCCGATCTTGAGCGAAGCATCGAAGAACACCCGGTCGTCCTTGTCGGCGACAAATTCGACTGCCGCCAGCATGCCATCGCCGCGCACGTCGCCGACATGTCTGTGACCGCCGACGGCCTTGGCCAGTTCGGCGCGGAAATAGGCGCCCGTCTCATCGGCGTTTGTCACCAGGTCCATCTCGTCGATCAGTTCGAGATTGGCGACGCCGGCGGCGACGCAGATCGGGTGCGCCGCATAGGTCCAGCCATGGCCGAGCGAGCCAAGCTTGTCGGAGCCCTGCACCAGCACCTGCCACATCTTGTCGGCAACGATGACGCCCGACAGCGGCGCATAGGCCGAGGTCAGGCCCTTGGCGATGGTGATCAGGTCCGGCTTGATGCCGTAATGGTCGGAGCCGAACATGGTGCCCAGACGGCCGAAGCCCGTCACCACCTCGTCGGCGACCAGCAGCACGTCATACTTCTTCAGCACCGCCTGGATCTTCTCCCAGTAGCTGGCCGGCGGCGGCACGATGCCGCCAGTACCGAGGATCGGCTCGCCGATGAAGGCGGCGACGGTTTCGGGACCTTCGGCCAGGATCATCTCTTCAAGCTTGTCGGCGCAATGCTGCGAGAACTGCTCCTCGCTCATCGAGCGGTCGGCGCGGCGGAAATAGTAGGGCGCTTCGGTGTGCAGGACCGGCGCGCGCGGCAGGTCGAAGGCATTGTGGAACAGGTCGAGCCCGGTCAGTGATCCCGTCATCACGCCCGAACCGTGATAGCCGCGCCAGCGCGAGATGATCTTCTTCTTCTCCGGCCGCCCAAGCACGTTGTTGTAGTACCAGATCAGCTTGATGTTGGTTTCGTTGGCGTCCGAACCGGAGAGCCCGAAATAGACCCTGCTCATGCCCTTCGGCGCGCGGTCGATGATCATCTTGGCCAGCGTGATCGAGGCCTCGGTGCCGTGGCCGACATAGGCATGATAGTAGGCGAGGTTTTTCGCCTGGGTGGCGATGGCATCCGCGATCTTTTGGCGGCCATAGCCGACATTGACGCAATAGAGACCGGCAAAGGCATCGATGCTCTTCTTGCCATTGTTGTCCCAGACGGTGACGCCTTCACCGCCGGCCATGATGCGGGTCGGGCTCTCGCCTCGCGCATGCGTGCCCATATGGGTCGAAGGATGGAAGAAATGGTCGCGATCCCAGGCGTTGAGTTCGTTGGACTGGTTGAGCATTTTTGACTCCTTGAGGGATGGCCGGACGGACTATGCGACGTCCAGGCAGAGGTACTTCAGATCGGTGAAAGCTTCGAGCCCATGGCGCGAGCCTTCGCGACCGATGCCGGATTGCTTGACGCCGCCGAATGGGATCGGCGCGCCGGTGATCTTGACGCGATTGATAGCGAGCATGCCGTAGTCGAGCGCGCGGCCCAGGCGCTGCTGGCGGGCGCCGTTCTCGGTAACGACATAGGCGACCAGGCCATATTCTGTGGCGTTGGCACGGGCGATCACTTCGTCCTCACTGTCGAACGGCGTGACGGCGGCGACCGGCCCAAAGGTCTCCTCGCGCATGATCAGCGCTTCGTCGCTGACGTCGGCCAGCAGCGTCGGCTGGTAGAACAGCGGCCCGGCCTGATGCCGCTTGCCGCCGGTGAGACAGCGCGCGCCACGAGCGATGGCATCGGCGACCTGCTCTTCGACCTTTGCGACGGCACGCTCATGCATCAGCGGCCCGATGTCGATCTTGTTGGTAAGGCCGTTGCCGGTGCGCAGCGCCTCGATACGCCTGGCGAAGGCGGCGCAGAAGCGATCGTAGATGGGGCGCTGGACGTAGATGCGGTTGGCGGCGAGGCAGTCCTGGCCGGAGGTGGCGAATTTGGCATCGATGGCGATGCACACCGCCTTGTCCAGATCGGTATCGGCAAAGACGATCAGCGGCGCGTGGCCGCCAAGCTCCATCACCAGCCGCTTCATCGTCGGCGCGCTCTGTGCCGCGATCAACCGGCCGATCTCCGTCGAGCCGGTAAAGCTCATGGCGCGGACGCGCGGGTCTTCGCACATGCGGCCGACGATGGTTGCAGCCCTTCCGGTGATGACGTTGAAGACACCGGCGGGCATGCCGGCGCGCTCGCCAAGTTCCGCCAGCGCCAGCGCCGACAGCGGCGTCTCGGATGAAGGATGCGCGACGATGGTGCAGCCGGCGGCAAGGGCGGCCGCCGCCTTGCGGGTCAGCATCGCCGCCGGAAAATTCCAAGGCGTGACGACGCCGACGACACCGAGCGGCTCGCGCCTCACCATCATCTCGGCATTCGGCAGATGGCTGGTGACGCTCTCGGCATTGAGGCGCTTTGCCTCTTCGGCATACCATTCGAGGAAAGAGGCGGCATAGTCGATTTCGCCGAGCGATTCCTGCAGCGGCTTGCCCTGTTCCAAAGTCATCAGCAGGGCAAGGTCGTCTTTCGCCGCGATGATCAGCTCGAACCATTTTCGCAGAATTCTCGACCGCTCCTGCGGCAGCAGTGACCGCCAAGCCGGGAAGGCACGCGCGGCGGCACCGATTGCCCTTGTCGTTTGCTGCGCATCGAGCGCGGCGACAAACGCGACCGTCGCGCCTGTGGCCGGATCGGTGACTTCAAAGCTTTCGGCCGCTTCGCTCGCGGTCCAATGCCCATCGACATAGGCAAGCTCGCGCAGCAGCCGGCGGTCGGAGAGGCGGTCGAGTGCCTCATGGCGATGCGAGCGGGCAAAATGCGCGGACATGGTCGAGGCCTCCCGGATCGGACGATGCGGGAAGACTATCCGTCACATGCAGACAGAGAGACTGTTTCGACGCCCTGAAGGAGAGAGAGTCTCTCTATTGTGCCGCCCCGACAGACATTCTCTCCGGGCTTATGCCGACGCCGGCAACAGGTCGGCTATCGGTAGCACGATTTCGTCCTTCACCGTCTTGGTGACGATGTAGGTGAAGTAGCGGTCGATGCCGATCTCGCGCTGCAGCAGGCCGTCGACCAGCCGCTGATAGGCGTCGATGTCGCGCGTCATCACCTTGACCACATAGTCGACGCCGCCGCCCACCGACCAGCAGGCGACGATTTCGGGGATGTCGCGGATGACGCGTTCGAAGCGGTCGAAATCGGCCTGGCGATGGCTGGCCAGCGTCACCTCCATCAACACGGTGGCGACCGGCGCCACCACGCGCATGGCGATCCTGGCGTGGTAGCCCGAGACGATGCCTGCCTTCTCCAGCTTGCGCAGCCGCATCCAGCACGGCGTCGGCGACAGCCCGACCTGTTCGGCCAGCGCCAGCTTGGTGATGCGCCCGTCGCGCTGGATGGCGTCGAGTATCCTGAGGTCGACCGCGTCGAGTTTTGATGTCATCGGCGTCCGCTTTTTGTCGGCATCACCATGACGGCGCATTATTTCGATTGTCAATTGCACTGATTTCGATCTCTATTAAGTCATGACATTATGGCAACCCGACCCTGCGCTCATCCGCCGGCCAGCCTATCAAACGCTGGCCGACCAGTTCGCCCGCGCCATTCATGACGGGCGGCTGGCCAAGGGCGCGCGGCTTCCAACGCATCGAAGGCTGGCAGACGATTTAAAACTGTCGGTGCAGACGGTCAGCCGCGCCTACGAAGAACTGATCCGGCGCGGCCTGATTTCGGGCGAGATCGGCCGTGGCAGCTTTGTCCAGACGCAGCGCCGCGACCCGGAGCCGCCCTATCTGCCGGAGCGCCTCGGCGAGGTCATCGATCTGTCAATCCTGAAGCCGGTCTGCGAGCCGATGCATTTGGAGCGGCTGAAGCAGGCGCTGGGCTGGCTGGCCGAAAACCTGCCATCCAGTTCGGCGTTGTCGTTCCGGCCCAACATGGTGTTCCCGCGTCACCGCGCGGTGGCTGTCGAATGGCTGAAACTGTGTGGGCTCGACACCTCCGCACAGAATATCAGCCTGACCAATGGCGCGACCGCCGGGATGACCGTGGCGCTGATGAGCGTTGCGCCGCCGGGATCGACTGTCGCCACCGAGGCCATCGGCCACCACACGCTGGTGCCGCTGGCGCGCTATCTCGGCTTCAACCTGGAAGGCCTGCCGATCGACGGCAATGGCCTGATCCCGGAGGCGTTGGACGAGGTCTGCCGGCTCACCGACATTCGCGCGGTATTCGTGCAACCGTCGGTGATCAACCCGACGGCGACGCTGATGGACGCTCGGCGGCGCGAAGAGATCGCCGCGGTCGCGCGCAAGCACGACATCGCCATCATCGAGAACGATGTGCTGGGTCCGCTGATCGAGGACCGGCCGCCGCCGGTCGCCGCCTTTGCGCCGGAGCGCACGCTCTACGTCACTTCCTTCACCAAGATCACCGTACCTGGCCTGCGCATCGGCTATCTCGCGGCGCCCGACCGCTATGTCGCCGCCGTTGCCAACCGGCATCTGGTGTCGAACTGGATGGCGACGCCGCTGGTGGCCGAGATCGCCACCAAATGGGTGACCGACGGCACGGCGATGGAACTCGTTCGCTGGCAGCGGGCGGCATTGCGCCGCCGCCAGGACATCGCAGCCGAGGTGCTGGGCGGGGTTGGTTATCGCGCCAGGCGCGACGGGCTGCATGTCTGGTTGCAACTGCCCGCGGACCGTGCCGAGGAAAGCTTCGTCGCCCAGGCCCGCCTGCAAGGCGTGGCGATCGCGCCCGGCACCTCCTTCCGCATCTCGGATGCGCCCTGGCATCCGGCGGTGCGCATCTCGCTCGGCTCGACCACCGAGGGGGAACTGCGCGCCGGCCTCGGCGTTGTCACCAAGTTGCTGCTTGGCGATCCGGAGCATCTGCTGCTCGCAATCTAAGCGGGAATTGCTCTGGAATCATGCAGTGCCGGAAATATTGTCATGATTTTATTTTCCCAATTGACATGATTTGGCGCGTTCCGCATCGTTAAGGGCACAGGCTTCTCCAGCAGGGGAAATTCATTTGTCCTCACCCATCATCAAGGTCGACGCCATTTCGAAGAGCTTCGGCTCGTTCAAGGTACTGGACGGCCTGTCGATGCAGGTCATGCCCGGCGAGAAGCTGGCGCTGATCGGCCCGTCCGGCTCGGGCAAGACGACGATCCTGCGAATCCTGATGACGCTGGAGAAGATCGACGGCGGCCATATCCAGATCGATGGCGAGCAGCTCTATCACATGGAGCGCAACGGCCAGCTGCTGCCCGCCGACGAGCGGCACCTGACCAAGATGCGGCAGAAGATCGGCATGGTCTTCCAGCTGTTCAATCTGTTTCCGCACAAATGCGTCATGGACAACGTCGCGCTGGCGCCGATGCTGACCAAGGGCACGCCTCGCGCCGCCGCTGAAAAGCGGGCCATGGAACTGCTCGACATGGTCGGCATGGCCGACAAGGCGAAGTCGATGCCGGCGCAGCTGTCCGGCGGCCAGAAGCAGCGCGTGGCGATTGCCCGTGCGCTGGCATTGTCGCCGAAGATCATGCTGTTCGACGAGGTGACGTCGGCCCTCGATCCGGAGCTGGTCGAGGAGGTGATGAATGTCATGCGCAAGCTCGCCGCAGAGACCGACATGACCATGCTGCTGGTCACCCACGAGATGGGCTTTGCCCACGACTTCGCCGACCGCGTGCTGTTCTTCGACCGCGGCAAGATCGTCGAAGAGGGCAAACCAGACGAGATTTTCCGCCATCCAAAGCAGGAGCGCACGCAAGGCTTCCTGAAGAAGATCATCGCAGCCGGACATCGTGTCTGACCGCTTTGCGGGGCGGAAGACCGCCCCAGACAAAACCAAGAAGACAACAAGGAGTTGGGAACAATGAAGAAACTTGGCATTCTGGCCGGCGTCGCCGGTCTCGCACTGACGGCGGTGCTCGCCGCGTCGAGCACCGGTTCGGCCGA
This sequence comes from Mesorhizobium sp. M0062, assembly GCF_040323125.1. NCBI lineage: Bacteria > Pseudomonadati > Pseudomonadota > Alphaproteobacteria > Hyphomicrobiales > Phyllobacteriaceae > Mesorhizobium > Mesorhizobium sp. M0062. The sequence goes on along the minus strand of NZ_JAMYUO010000003.1, from coordinate 230,396 downwards.
TGACAGCAAGCTCGAGCAATTGAAGGCGCAGGGCTTTGCCCGCGTCGCGATCGCCAACGAGCCGCCCTATACGGCGGTCGCCGCCGACGGCAAAGTTTCGGGTGCGGCGCCCGACGTGGCGCGCGAGGTCTTCAAGCGTCTCGGTGTTGCCGACATCGTCGCTTCGATCTCCGAATATGGCGCGATGATCCCCGGCCTGCAGGCCGGCCGCTTCGACGTCGTCACCGCCGGCCTGTTCATGAAGCCGGAGCGTTGCGCGGCGGTCGTCTATTCCGAGCCGGTGCTATGCGACGCCGAGGCGATGTTGGTGAAGAAGGGCAATCCGAAGGGCTTCAAGAGCTACGAGGACGTCGCCAAGGACACGTCAGCCACCATTGGCGCGCCCGGTGGCGGCACCGAGGAGAAGCTGGCGCTCAACGCCGGCGTGCCGCGCGAGCGCGTCATCGTCGTGCCGGACGGCCAGAGCGGCCTGAAGATGCTGCAGGACGGTCGCATCGATGCCTATTCGCTTCCCGTCCTGTCGATCAACGACCTCGTCAAGAAAGCCAACGATCCGAACCTCGAAGTCATCGCCCCGGTGGTCGGCGCGCCGGTCTATTGCGACGGCGCCGCCTTCAAGAAAGGCGATGAGGCCCTGCGCGATGCCTTCGATGTCGAGCTCGCCAAGCTGAAGAAATCCGGCGAGTTCGCCAAGATCATCGAGCCCTACGGCTTCTCGGCCGCAGCCGCGATGTCGACCACGCGGGACAAGCTCTGCGCGGCGAAATAGCGCCGTTTTTGCCTTCTCCCTGTTCACGGGGAGAAGGTGGCCCGAAGGGCCGGATGAGGGGCGGCGCCAGGTTCTGAGAATTTAGCGCTGCCCCTCATCTGCCTGCCCGTCCTCCGCAGCAGCTGCGCTGCAGCTTCGGAGGGTGGACTGGCATCTTCTCTCCGTGAACGGGGAGAAGGAAGCTAACCGCCAACGTTGGAACCCGAATGACCCAGTGGTCCGGCTACCTCGGCCTGATATTGCAGGGAGCGCTTGTCACCATCGAGGTGACGCTGATGGGGTCGGTGCTCGCCCTGATCATGGCCTTCCTCGCCGGCATGGGCCGCGTGTCGCGCTTCTTTGCGCTGCGCTGGCTGGCCACCGCCTATATAGAATTCTTCCGCGGCACCTCGATCTTCGTGCAGCTGTTCTTTGCCTATTTCGTGTTGCCGTTGATCGGCCTCGAACTGACCCCGCTGCAGGCGGGTGTGCTGGCGCTGGGCCTCAATGTCGGCGCCTATGCGGCCGAGGTGGTACGCGGCGCCATCCAGTCGGTCGGCCGCGAACAATATGAAGCCTGCATCGCGCTCAACCTCGGCCGCTGGCAAGGTATGCGCCATGTCATCCTGCCGCAGGCGCTGCTGGTCATGCTGCCGACCTTCGGCAACAACGCCATCGAGCTGCTCAAGGCGACCTCCGTGGTGTCGCTGATCTCGCTCGCCGATCTCACCTTTCAGGCGCAGGTCGTGCGCTCGCAGACTGGCAACACGCTGGCGCCGTTCACCACCATCCTGATCATCTATTTCGCCCTGGCGCTGATCATCTCCTGGGGCGTGCGTTCTCTGGAACGCCGCATGGCGCGCGGCCTCGACGGGGTGCGCGTCTGATGGCCGGAGCTTCCTGATGGATTGGGACTGGAACTTCGTCTGGGAGATCCTGCCGACGCTGATCCAGGGCGTGAAGATCACCATCCTGGCAACGCTGCTCGGCTCCGTGCTGGCCGCTGTCGTGGGTCTGGGCATCGCGCTAGCACGACGCTCGCCCAACAAGGCGCTGTCGCGCACCGTTGGTTGGGCGGCCGAATTCATCCGCGGCACGCCGCTTCTGGTGCAGCTCTATTTCATCTTCTACGTGCTGCCGGATTTCGGCATCCTGTTGCCGCCGCTGGTCGCCGGCGTCATCGGGCTCGGCTTGCACTACGGCACCTACACGGCGGAAGTCTATCGCGCCGGTATCGACAACGTGCCGCGCGGCCAGTGGGAGGCGGCCAAGGCCTGCAATCTGAGCGCCACGCAGACCTGGACCAACATCATCATTCCGCAAGCGATCCCACCGATGATCCCGGCTTTGGCCAACTATTTCATCGCCATGTTCAAGGAGACGCCGCTGCTGTCGGCGATCACCGTGCTGGAGCTGATGAACCAGGCCAAGAGCGTCGCCAACACCTATTATCGCTACATCGAGCCGATCACGCTGGTCGGCGCCTTCTTCCTCGTCATCAGCCTCTTCTCGGTCGTGCTGCTGCGCTGGCTGGAACATCGCTACGGCAAGATCGAAAGGTAATTCTCAAGATGAAACCGCTGCCCAAAATCAGGCTGACGCCGACAATGCCGGCGCTCGATGCGCGCCCGCTGGAAAAGCGCGTCGGCCTGATCATCCTTGCCACCGACCACACCAGCGAACCGGATTTCCGCCGCATGGTGGCGAGCGAGCGGGTCGGCGTCTATGTCGCGCGCATTCCCTACAAGAATCCGACCACACCCGAGAATCTCCGCAAGATGCAGCCGGAGCTTGCGGCGGGCGCGGCGCTGATCCTGCCCGACGAAAACCTCGACGCGATCTGCTACTCCTGCACCTCGGCCTCGGTGGTGATTGGCGACGCTGAAATCGAGGCCGCAATCCAGTCTGCCAAGCCGGGTGTTCCTGTGGTCACGCCGCCGATGGCCGGCCTGCGCGGGCTGCAGGTGCTGGGCGCGAAAAAGATCAGCATCCTCACCCCCTACACCGTCCAAACCTCCAGGCCGATGGCGGCTTACTTCGCCGCACGTGGCTTCGATATCCTCAGCTTCACCTGTCTCGGTTTCGAGGACGATCGCGAGATGGCGCGCATTGCGCCGGCAGCGATCGTCGACCTGGCTCGTGAGGCGACGCATGCGCAGGCCGATGCACTGTTCGTGTCCTGCACCGCATTGCGCGGAGCGCTCGCGGTTCCCGGCATGGAACAGGCGATCGACCGCCCGGTCGTCACCAGCAATCAGGCCAGCGCCTGGAATTGTTTGCGGTTGTGTGGCGACGGGACGTCGCATCCCGAATTTGGCCGTCTGATGACGCTGCCTTTGCCGCGCGATTGACGATCATGACGACAGTCACCCTTAACGATATTCGTGCCGCCCGGGAGCGAGTTGCCGGCAAAATCGAACGCACGCCGACAGGGTTATCTCACAGCCTTTCCGAACGACTGGGCATCCCCGTCCACCTCAAGCTTGAACACCGCCAGACCACCGGCAGCTTCAAGCTGCGCGGCGCCTCGAATGCCGTTGCTTCGCTGAGCGCCGAGGAGAAGGCGCGCGGCGTGGTCGCGGCGTCGACCGGCAATCATGGCCGTGCGCTGGCCCATGCCGCGAAGCTCGAAGGCATGCGTGCGGTGATCTGCATGTCGCGACTGGTGCCGGGCAACAAGCTCGACGAAATCCGTCGGCTTGGCGCGGATGTCCGCATCATCGGCAACAGTCAGGACGAGGCGCAGCAGGAGGTCGAACGGCTGGTGGCGCAGGAGGGACTGGTGATGCTGCCGCCCTTCGACCATCCCGCCATCGTCGCCGGGCAAGGCACGCTTGGACTGGAGATGATCGAGCAGGTCCCGGATGCCGCTCTCGTCCTGGTGCAGCTCTCCGGTGGTGGACTCGCCTCGGGCATCGCCGCCGCCGTCAAGGGCGTCAGCCCCGGGACAAAAATCATCGGCGTTTCGATGGCGCGCGGCGCGGCGATGAAGGCCAGCCTCGATGCCGGCCGTCCGGTCGAGGTCGAGGAGTTGCCGACGCTGGCGGATTCGCTCGGCGGCGGCATCGGTCTCGACAACCGGCTGACCTTCGCCATGTGCCGCGATCTGCTCGACGACGTCATCCTGCTCACCGAGGACGAGATCGCCGCCGGCATCCGGCATGCCTATGAACAGGAGCGCGAGATCGTCGAAGGCGCCGGCGCGGTCGGCATCGCTGCGCTACTCGCCGGCAAGGTCAGGGCGACCGGGCCGGTGGTGGTTCTCCTCTCGGGCCGCAATATCGACATGAACACGCATCGCAAGATCGTCTGCGGTGACGCAATCGCGGAGCGCGCGGCATGAAAACTCTCCCACGCCGAATTCCCGCCCACCCCCCTCTGTCCTGCCGGACATCTCCCCCGCAAGGGGGGAGATCGGCAGCTTCGATGCGGTCGCTATTCTTGCTGCGCTGGAGATTGGCGAAGGCAGGAGTGCAGTCCAATCTCCCCCCTTGCGGGGGAGATGGCCGGCAGGCCAGAGGGGGGTGTGACGGAACACTATCCTTCGTGGTGCGCGCTAGTACGGAGCGCGACACATGAGTCCGATGACCATCCTCACCGAGAAGGAACTGCGCACAATCGTGCCGCTCGATCTCGACGCGGTCGCCTGCGTCGAAAACGCTTTCCGCGCGCTCGCCACATTGCCGGTGGCGATGCCGCCGATCCTGCGGTTGGACATTCACGAGCAGCGCGGCGAGGTCGATGTGAAGTCGGCCTATGTGCCTGGAATAGACGGTTTCGCCGTTAAGATAAGCTCCGGCTTCTTCGACAATCCGAAGCTCGGTCTGCCCAGCGGGGGCGGCATGATGGTGTTGCTCTCGGCAAGAACCGGTGTGGTCGAGGCGCTGCTGCTGGACAATGGCTATCTCACAGATGTCCGCACCGCTGCTGCCGGCGCCGTCGCGGCGAAGCATCTGTCGCGGCCGGATTCGTCCGTCGCCGCAATCTTCGGCGCCGGCGTGCAAGCCGGGCTGCAACTCGAAGCGCTCATGTTGGTGCGGCCGATCGCCGAGGCACGTATCTGGGCGCGCGATGCGGTCAAGGCGGAGACGGCCGCAGGCGCGCTGCGCGAAAAGCTCGGCATTCTCGTGCGCGCCGAGCCGGATGCAGCCAAAGCAACCATCGGCGCCGACATCATCGTCACCACCACGCCGTCGACCGAGCCGCTGATCAAGGCCGGCTTTGTCGTTGCCGGGCAGCACATCACCGCCATGGGCTCGGATGCCGAACACAAGAACGAGATCGCGCCGGCGATCCTGCGCATGGCGGATCTCTATGTCGCCGACAGCGCCAAGCAGACACGGCGTCTGGGAGAACTGCATCACGCCATCGCATCGGGCGTGATGGGAGCCGATGCCGCGGTCACCGAACTCGGCCAGATCATCGCCGGCGAACGGCACGGAAGGCGCTCACCCAGCGACATCACCATCGCCGACCTCACCGGCACCGGCGTGCAGGATACGGCGATCGCCACGCTCGCTCGCAACCGGGCGCGGGCGGCCAATGCCGGAACCATTTTTGAAAGCTGATGCTGGCCAAAGCGTGATCCGGAAGTGGAACCCGGTTTTTCCCAGAGATCACGTTCAAACAAGAACGACGAGCCTGTTTCCAACAAAGTTGAAACAGGCTCCAGGCCCAACAAACGAGGACCAAGAACAATGCAGCCGAACCTAAAATTCTCGCGTGGCGAATTTGCGGATCGCCTCGCCAAGACGCGAAAAGCCATGGAGGGGAAAGGCGTCGATCTGCTTGTTATCAGCGACCCATCCAACATGGCCTGGCTGACCGGCTATGATGGCTGGTCGTTCTATGTGCATCAGGCGGTGATCGTGCCACCATCGGGCGAGCCGGTCTGGTACGGTCGCGGCCAGGATGCCAATGGCGCCAAGCGCACCGCCTATCTCGCGCATGACAACATCGTCGGCTATGCCGACCACTACGTGCAGTCGACCGAGCGCCACCCGATGGATTTTTTGGCCAGAGTGCTCAGTGATCGCGGCTGGGGCAAGCTGACCATCGGCGTCGAGATGGACAATTACTGGTTCTCGGCTGCCGCCTTCGCCGCGTTGCAGAAGCACCTGCCCAACGCCCGCTTCGTCGACGCGACAGCGCTGGTCAATTGGCAGCGCGCGGTGAAGAGCCCGACTGAAATCGACTATATGCGCAAGGCGGCCCGCATCGTCGAAGCCATGCACCAGCGCATCGTCGACAAGATCCAGGTCGGCATGCGCAAATGCGATCTGGTCGCCGAGATCTACGATGCCGGCACGCGCGGTGTCGATGGCGTCGGCGGCGACTATCCGGCGATCGTGCCGCTGCTGCCGTCGGGCGCCGACGCCTCGGCGCCGCATCTCACCTGGGACGACCAGCCGATGAAGTCGGGCGAGGGCACCTTCTTCGAGATCGCCGGCTGCTACAACCGCTACCATTGCCCGCTGTCGCGCACCGTCTTTCTCGGCAAGCCGACACAGGAATTCCTCGATGCCGAGAAGGCGACACTGGAAGGCATGGAGGCGGGGCTGGCGGCGGCAAAGCCCGGCAATGCCTGTGAGGACATCGCCAACGCCTTTTTCGCCGTGTTGAAGAAATATGGCATCGTCAAGGACAACCGCACCGGCTATTCCATCGGCCTATCCTATCCGCCGGATTGGGGCGAACGCACCATGAGCCTGCGCCCCGGCGACCGCACCGAACTCAAGCCCGGCATGACCTTCCATTTCATGACCGGCCTGTGGCTGGAGACGATGGGACTGGAAATCACCGAATCCATCCTGATCACCGAAACCGGTGTAGAGTGCCTCGCCAATGTACCGCGCAAACTGGTGGTGAAGAATTGAGCCCGATGCCTAGCCTCCGCCCATCTCCGATCGCGCCGACCGTCGATTTCGACAAGGACGGCGTGCAACATGGTTTCCTGCGCCTGCCCTACAGCCGCGACGACTCGGCCTGGGGCTCGGTGATGATCCCGATCTGCGTCATCCGCAACGGCAAGGGGCCGGCCGCGCTGCTCACCGGCGGCAACCATGGCGACGAGTATGAGGGGCCGCTGGCGCTCTACGATCTTGCCCGCACGCTCGATCCCAAACAGGTCAGCGGCACGGTGATCATTGTGCCGGCGATGAACTATCCGGCCTTCCGCGCCGGCACGCGGACGTCGCCGATCGACAAGGGCAATATGAACCGCAGCTTTCCCGGCCGCCCCGACGGCACGGTGACCGAGAAGATCGCCGACTACTTTCAACGCGAACTGCTGCCGCGCGCCGACCTCGTCTTCGATTTCCACTCCGGCGGCAGGACGCTGGATTTCGTGCCCTTCTGTGCCGCGCACACGGTGCCCGACAAGGCACTGGAGCAGAAAGCCTTCGACGCGGTCGCCGCATTCGCGGCTCCGTTCTCCATGCGCATGATCGAGATCGACTCCGTCGGCATGTACGACACGGCGGCGGAGGAAATGGGCAAGGTCTTCGTCAGCACCGAGCTTGGCGGCGGCGGCACCTCGCGCGCACAGACGGTGCGGATTGCGCGGCGCGGCATCAGCAATGTGCTGCGTCATGCCGGCATTGTCGCCGGTGCAGTAGAGAAGAGCCCGACGCAGTGGCTCGACATGCCGTCGGGCGATTGCTTCTCCTTCGCCGAGGACGACGGCATGATCGAAACCATGGTCGATCTCGGCGAGCCTGTGAAAGAAGGCTCGGTGCTGGGGCGCATCCATTCCACCGGCCGCACCGGCATCGCTCCGCAGGAAATCCGGGCAAAAATGTCCGGCATTCTGGCCGCGCGGCATTTCCCCGGCCTGGTCAAAGCCGGTGACTGCGCCGCCGTCCTGGCCGTTGTGGTTTCATCGTGATTTCGCAGAGTACGCCGCGCGAATATCAGTCGGTCTGGATCCAGACCGACTTGGTCTCCAGATACTCGTGCAGATGTTCGATGCCGCCCTCGCGGCCATAACCCGACATCTTCATGCCGCCGAACGGCACCGCCGGGTCGATGGCATGGTACATGTTGACCCAGACCGAGCCGGCCTTGACCCGGCGCGCAAGCTTGTGCGCGGTGCCCAGATGCGTGGTGAAGATGCCGGCGGCCAGGCCATAGGGCGTCGCATTGGCACGCGCCACCGCTTCGTCGAGCGTGTCGAAGGGCATCGCCGAAATGACCGGGCCGAAAATCTCCTCGCGCGCGATGGTCATCTGGTCCGACACGGCGCCGAAGACCGTCGGCGCAATGAAGTTGCCGCCATCGTAGAGCTCGCCGGTCAGCCGCGAGCCACCGGCGACCAGTTCGGCGCCTTCGTCGCTGCCGGCCCTGATATAGCCCTCCACCTTGCCTGCCTGCCTGGCATTGATGAGCGGTCCGATTTCCGTCTCTGCCTCGATGCCATGGCCGATCCGCAGTCTGCCCGCGAAATCGGCGAGCCGGCGGACGAACTCGTCATGGATTTCGCGCGCCACGAACAGCCGCGAGCCGGCAATGCAGATCTGGCCCGAATGCACGAACACCGCCATCGCCGCGATCGGAACAGCCTTGTCGATGTCGGCGTCGCGGCAGACGATGATCGGCGACTTGCCGCCGAGCTCCAGTGAAACGCGTTTGAGGTTGGCCACGGCTGCCCGCGCGATGGCCTGGCCGGTCAGCGTCGATCCGGTGAAAACGATCTTGTTGACGTCTGGATGTTCGGCGAGCCGCGCACCGGCTTCGGCCCCGGTGCCGGTGACGACGTTGACGACGCCGTCGGGCACGCCGGATTCCTGCATCAGTTGCGCGATCAGCAGCGGCGTCAGCGACGCATCCTCGGACGGTTTCAGCACGATGGTGCAGCCTGTCGCCAGCGCCGGCGCGATCTTCCAGATCGAGGCGGCGGTCGGCGCGTTCCAGGGAATGATCGCACCAACGACGCCCACCGGCTCGCGCCGGGTGAAGGTGACGATCTCGCCGGGAATCGAATTGTCGATCGTCTCGCCATGCAGCGCCGTCGCCATGCCGGCATAGAAGCGCAGCATGCCGATGACGCGGCGCCGGTTGGCGAGCGTGCGCGTGATCGGCAGTCCCATATCGAGCGTGTCGGAAACGCTGAGCTCTTCCCAATGCGTCTCGAACAGATCGGCGATCCTGAGCAGCACGCACTGCCGCTCGTAGGGCGAGAATTTGGACCATGGGCCTTCGAAGGCCGCGCGCGCGGCGGCCACCGCCGAGTCGATATCGGCAGCCCCGCCGCGCGGCACTGTCGCCAGCACCTCGCCTGTTGCCGGATTGAGTGCCTGCATGCCCTGGCCGGACTGCGCCGCGACCCACTTGCCGCCAATGAACATCGGTCGGAATTCGCCATGGTACAACGCCGTGGCCTTCGCCTTCGGGTCGAAGTTCAGCGTCATCTTTTCCTCCTCGCAATTCCGTGGCGACTATTACTCCCGCCGCCGGCCTCAAACAAGGAAAGCTAAAGGGCGCTCAGATAATCAGGTTGTGCGGACTGCCCGATCACGCCAGCCGCTAGAGCGTGATCCAGAAAAGTGGGAAACGGTTTTCGGAAAAGATCATGCTTCGACAAACGGCATCTAGAAAATCATCCGGCATCTAGAAAAATCATCGCGAGTTGTCGGAGCGCGTCGAAAGCTCAACGAGGCAAGCCGATCATTGCCCACGGCGACCGCGATGCCGGCATTGCAGACGAGAGCGCAACAGGTAGTCGCCCGCCGCCACCCAGCGCTCACCCGCGGCCGGATCGATCGTTGGCCGTTCCAGCCGGCTTCACCGTGACAGAGGTTTCGCGCGCCGCTTCGCTGCAATCGCTGTTGGATGACTGCTCGCGGAAGCAAGATCGGTCAGTGGCCTCGCGACTTGCAAACACTGGCAGATTGAGCCGCAACCGACGGTGCCTGCATCGATCGAGCACGCCGGTCCGTCACTCCGGAAGTCCGGCCTTTCGGAAGCCATCGACGAAATGGTCGAGCGTGGCAGTGTCGCGGAACGGCTCCGTCTCGACCCAGTGGCGGGTGGTGAAATGTGGGTTCGCGACAAGGAACAGGTCGACCTCGGCGCGCGCCTCATCGATCCGGCCAAGTTGCGCAAGGCTTGCCGCAAGGAAACGGCGCGAGCTTGTCCGATACGTCTCGTCCCGGCGCGTCGTCTCGACCGCGGCTTCATAGTCGCGCGCCGCATATTGCGCCTGGCCGAGCGTCAGGTAGTACCAGCTTGCCGGAAACGGGTTCAGCCGGAACGCCTTGCTGATATAGTCGAGGCCGTCCTCGACGCGCCCGGCCAGGACCGCGATGTCGGACAATGTCGCCCAGGCATCGGCCTCGTTCGGGTCGAGTTCGAACGCCTTGGCAAATCCCACATCCGCTTCGTCGAATCTGCGCTCATAGGCAAGCAGGTTAGCAAGCACCCAGTGGCAGCCGGCATCGTTGGGATCGATCGCCACAGCCTTGCGCGCCAGTTCCAGGGCAAGGCCGCGGGCAGGCTCAATGGGCTCTCCCCAATGCACCCATCCCATCCAGTGGTTCATGGCAAGCCAGCGATAGGCTTCGGCATAGTCCGGATCGAGCGCAAGCGCGCGCGTCAGCAACAGATGCGCTTCGCGCGCCGTCTCCGGCGAGACGTCGATCAGGTTGCGGGCTCGCACGCACAGATCGTAGGCCTCGAGATTTCGGGGCCGGTTGCGCGGCAGCGGCGCGCGCAGCCGGCCAAGCAGCGCCTCGACGATCTTAGCCGTCACCTCGTCCTGAACGGCAAAAATATCTTCCAGGCCGCGATCGAAGCGGTCTGCCCACAAATGCTCGCCGCTCAGCGCGTCGACCAGCTGGGCGTTGATGCGCACGCGCCCGGCGGCGCGTCTGGCGCTGCCCTCCAAGAGATAGCGCACGCCAAGTTCCCTGGCGACCTCGCGCACATCCACCGCCTTGCCCTTGTAGGCAAAGGTCGAGTTGCGCGCGATGACGAACAGGCCGCCAATCCTCGACAGGTCGGTGATCAGGTCTTCGGTCAACCCGTCGGCGAAGGCTTCCTGCTCGGGGTCGTTGCTGAAATTGGCAAAGGGCAGCACGGCTATCGACGGTTTGGCGGGCAGCGGCAAAGCCTGTCGCTTCTCGTCGCCGAGCTGTTCGATGGCGCCGGCGAAGCGATAGCCGACGCGCGGAACGGTCGATATCCATTCTCCGCCGTTCGTGGCCGGACCCAGCAGCTTGCGCAATTGTGCAATCTGGACGGTGAGGTTGCCTTCCTCAACGGCGGTGCCTGGCCATGCCGCATCCATCAACTCGGCCTTGGCCACGATCTCGCCGGGCCGGGCGACGAGCGCCGCCAGCAGCTGCAGTCCGCGGTGGCCGGCGGCTACGGGAACTTGGTCCCGAAGGAGCGTTCCCGCACCCGGATCAAGCACGAACGGACCAAAGGCAAAGCGCGATCCCTGCATAACGCGCATCTATAGAGCAATTCCAGGAAAGGTGTGAAGGCGGTTTTCCCACGGGAAAGCGCGGAGCGCTTCACGGACGTATGGCGTCAAAACAAAGAGTTGAGCGCCTCGTCGTTTCCATGAAACGGCGAGGTGCTCTAGCCAGTTTGGAACTTTTGAGAACTATTTGGCTGCGCTTAATTACGGCGCCGTCCGCATGCGGCAGAATTCAACCTCTTTCAAGCCGAGGGCTGTCGCCCCTCAAACCGAATGGAGGTTGCCATGAACGATACCCTTGCTTCTGCTCGTGCAGCCTTGCCGGAAAAGGCGGTGTCATCGGGCCGGCGTCCGACGGGCCCGCGGGGCATGATCGCGGCCTGGCGCGAGCGGATACGCTTTCGCTGGGACCTCAAGCAGATGGCGGAGACCAATCCGCACCTGATCGACGATATCGGTCTGACCAGACGCCAGGTCGAGGCCGAAATCGTCAAACGCTTCTGGCAAGTGTGAGCTGATGTCGCGGATAAGACCCGCCCGCCTGTTTGGGCGTACCGCGGCGTTTTGCCGGCATTTGCACTTGCCGGAACGTGCCGATCCTGCTTCGAAGTCGGCATGAGCGCCGAAGACGCGACGTCACCGCCGGAGAACCACATCGCATGGGCCGCGATGGCCGGCATCATCGCGACAGTTACGGTGTTCGCCATAGCACAGGGGCTGACGTATCCGCTGCTCAGCTTCATCCTGGAACGGCAAGGGACGACACCGGGCCTTATCGGCCTCTCGGCCGCGATGACGCCTCTGGGTTTCATTATATCGTCGCTCTTCACGCCGGCGCTGGTCCGGCGGGTGGGCGCGGCGCGCTTTGCGGTTGTGTGTTCGATCCTGGCAGCAACCGTCCTGATCGCGATTGCCTGGACGCAGGATGTATGGGCCTGGATGCCGTTGCGCTTCCTGCTCGGCTTCTTTGCCAATCCGCTTTACGTGATCAGTGAAACCTGGCTGGTCTCGATCACACCCGCCGCACGCCGAGGCCGCATCATGGGCCTATACTCCTCCATCGTTTCCGCCGGCTTTGGCCTCGGCCCGCTGTCGCTAGGCTTGGTCGGCACGCAAGGATGGCCACCCTTCATCATCGGCAGCGCGGCCTTCCTTGTCTGCGGCCTGATCGTGCTTGCCGTCGCGCCACGCCTGCCCGACATGCCGCGTGAGGGCGAAGCGGTGTCGGTCGGCGGCTTCTTCGCGCTGGCGCCGCTGCTCTTGTTCGCAGTCTTCACGGCTGCCGCCTTCGAGCAAGTCCTGCTTTCGCTGTTCGCGGTCTATGGTGCCGCGCTCGGCAGCACTGAGCAGCGCATCGCTTCGCTCATCACCTGTTTCATCGCCGGCAATGCCGTGCTGCAGGTCGTGCTTGGGCGCGCCGCCGAACGGTTTGGCTCGAAGCCGATGATGCTGTTCTGTGTCCTGGCTTGCCTGGCCGGTTGTTTTCTGTTGCCGTTGCTCTTCGCTACATGGCTTGTCTGGCCGCTCTTCTTCGTCTGGGGCGGGGTCTCGTTCGGGATCTACACGCTGTCGCTGATCCAGCTCGGCGAGCGTTTCACCGGTCAAGCCTTGATCGCCGGCAATGCCGCCTTCGCGTTCGTATGGGGGGTAGGCGGCATCGTCGGCTCACCCGTGGCCGGGCTGGCGATGCAACTGACCGGACATCAGGGACTGCCATTGTCGCTTGGCCTGCTGTGCTGCGTGCTGGTGGTGTTTCTGCTGGCGGAGTTACGGCGGGTTGACCGCGTTCAGGCGTAAGGCGTGCCTGCCATTGCGGCCTTCAGGCCGATGCTGCCCTTGACCCGCCTCGTCGCCGTCCTGGGTTTCTCGAAGCGTCCGATCCGCCTCGATGAACGCCACGGCCGCCAGGCGGGTGTCGGGGTCTGCAGCTTACGCCCGCCGCCTTCGGATAGTGCCACCATTAGGATATCCCAGCTCGTCGCGTTCGCTCTCGCTCGCGCCGACGCCGGCCCAGTCCGGACCAGCAATGTCTTCAGCTGCCATGTCTTCAAACCTCGATGTCAGGCGAAAACGCGGCCGCCGTAGAAACTCGGCGGCCGCCAATGGCGACGCTATATTCGCCCGAGAACAACCAGAATGATCACGATGATCAGCACCAGCCCGAGGCCACCGCCGCCATAGTAACCAGTGCCGTAGAACGGGCCGCCGCCGAGGCCGCTGAAGCCGCCGAGCAACGCGATGATCAGGATGATAATAAGAATGGTACCCAGGCCCATATGCCGTCTCCTTCGCTGCCGCGCCGTTCACGGCGCGGCTCGAAGAACTAAACTCCCAGCAAGCCTTCCTGTTCCCCGGCGATTTTCATCCGACGGCTAAGGAACGAAAGCCATCATGACGGCGTTTGCTGAGGTTCAGGCGCAAGCTGCGCGTGCATCGCGCGCCAGGCGGCGCGTAGAATTCAGAATTTGCGCGGGATTGCCCTTTAGGCGGCCGGCCGCTCCTCCACCTGAACGCGCGGCAGGCGTGACGCCGGGCTTACGCTGGAAGGCGAGCTGAAACGTGTCGTCATCTGAAGCCGAATTGGTCGACGACGAGTTTTGGCCCCGCACCATTCCCAGTCGAGCTGAACCGGCAGCAGCTCACGTCGCCTTGCCGGCCGGCGCGCCTATGTCTTCCTCGGCAATATCGTCGAACGATGCGTAGTTCATGTTGTAGAGCCTGGCATAGAGGCCCTTGGCCGCCATCAGCTGCTCGTGATTTCCGCTCTCGACGATCTCGCCGTTCTGTAAGACGATGATGCGGTCGGCGCCGCGTATGGTCGCCAGCCGGTGCGCGATGACCAGCCCGGTGCGGCCTTCCAGCAGCGTGACCAGTGCCTTCTGGATCAGCATCTCGGTGTAGGAATCGATGCTCGCCGTCGCCTCGTCCAGCACCAGGATTTTCGCATCCGCCACCAGTGCGCGTGCAAAGCTGATCAGCTGGCGCTGGCCGAGGGACAGATTGCCGCCGCGCTGTTCGAGCTCGGTGTCGTAGCCGTCAGGCAAATGCTCGATAAAGTCGTGCGCGCCAACGGCTTGCGCGGCGCGCACAACCTCTTCGCTGGTAGCCGATGTCTTGTGGTAGCGGATGTTCTCCAGCACCGTGCCGGAAAACAGGAACGGCTCCTGCAGCACCATCGCCACCTGATCGCCGAGCGAATCCTGCGTCACGTCGCGCACATCGTGGCCGCCGACCCGCACCTCGCCCGACCAGACATCATAGAAGCGGTGCACCAGCGCCATGCAGCTCGACTTGCCCGAACCGGTGGGGCCGACAAGCGCAACCGTCTCGCCCGGATTGACGCGGAAGGAGATGTTTTTCAGCACCGGCTGGTTCTGCCGGTAGCCGAAGGTGACGTTCCTGAACTCGACCGAACCGTCCATGTCGCGCGTCAGCGTCACCGCGCCCTGTCTGTCGCTGACGTCGACCGGTACGTCGAGCACTTCGGAGATGCGTTGGCCCGACGCCATGGCGCGCTGCATGACCGAGTACTGCATGGTGAGCGAGCGGATCGGGTCGAAGAAGCGCTGGATATAGAACAGGAACGCCACCATGACGCCGATGTCGAGGCTGTGCGACAGCACCATCGAGCCGCCGACGACGATCACGGTTGCCATCGCAATGCCGGTCAGCGTGTCGACGATCGGCACCATCACCTGCGCATATTTGGCCGAGGTCAGGTGAGCCCTGAGATTGGCCAGCACCTTCTCGTCATAAAGGTCGAAATTGACGTGCTGGCGCTCCAGGCTCTGCACCGTGCGAACGCCATGGATGCCTTCGGCCAGCGCGCCATTGGCGATCGAGTTGGTCTCATGCGCGGCCATGAAGGCGATCTTGGCGCGCGGCAGCCAGAACAGGCGCACGATGAACAACGCCGGCATGGTCGACAGCGTCAGCAGACCGAGCCGGAAATCGAGCCACAACAGAACGCTGACGATGCCGAACAGCAGCACGATGTCGCCCACCGACATCACCGAGGTCTCGAGGAATTCCTGCATGGAATTGACGTCGCCCTGCAGGCGCGACATCAGCCGGCCCACCTCGGTCTTGTCCATGAAGCTCAGCGAGACGCGCTGCAGATGGCTGAACATGGCGCGGCGCAAATCCGACAGCACATTCTCGGCCACCTTGCCGACGACGCTTTCCTGGACATAGCTGGCGGCATAGTTGATCAGGATGATCAGGGCGAAGGCACCGATCGCCCAGTTCATGACGGAGCTGTCGGCCTTGCCCGCCGCCATGCCGTGGTCGATGGCGTAACGGATGACCAGCGGGATCGCCAATTGCGTCAGAGTGAACACCAAAACGGCGGCCACCGAGATGAAGATCCGGCCCTGGTACGGTCTCACGAAGCTCCAGATGCGGCGCACGATGCGCGGATCGTAGACCTTGCCGAAGACCTCTTCCTCGTCGCGGTGCGAACCGACGACGGCCCTGGTGGGCCGCCGGCTGGTGTCTTCCTTCTGGTCGTCGTTCTGTGTCGACATCATGCGGCTCCCACCGCCACCGGCAAATCGTCGTCCGGCCGCAGCTGCAGGTCGTAAAGCGCGCGGTAGCGTCCACCCAGCGCCAACAATTCCTGGTGCGTGCCGCGCTCGGAGATGCGGCCATTCTCGACGAACAGGATCTGGTCGGCATGCATCAGCGAGCTCAGCCGGTGCGAGATGATCAGCGTCACGCGGTCCTTGGCGAAGCGCTTCATCCCGGTGCGGATTCGCTGCTCGGTGCCGGCGTCGACAGCCGCGGTGGAATCGTCGAAGACCAGCACCGAAGGCCGCAGCATCAGGGTGCGGGCGATGGTCAGGCGCTGCCGCTGGCCGCCGGAAAGCGATGACCCGCGCTCGCCCACGACCGTGGTGTAGCCGGCCGGAAGCCCGATGATGTAATTGTGCAGCTGGGCGTATTCAGCCGCCTGCCCGATGCGGGTCTCGCGCGCCCAGGGATTTCCATAGGCGATGTTGTTTTCGATCGAGGTGGTGAACAGGAAAGCGTCCTGCTGCACGACGCCGACCGCCTTGCGCAGCGATTGCAGCGTGACCTCGCGTATATCCTGCCCGTCGATGGTGATCGCGCCTGACCTCACATCGTAGAAGCGCGGGATCAGATGCGCCATGGTCGACTTGCCGCTGCCCGGCGGGCCGACAATGCCGACGGTCTCGCCGGACCTGGCCTCGAAGGAAATGCCCGACAGCGCCGGCCGGCCGCCGGCGCCCGCGTAGCGGAAGCCGACATTGTCGAAGCGCAGCAAGCCTTCGGTGACCACGAGATCCTTGGCATCAGGCGCATCCTCGATGTCAAGTTCGGCGTCAAGCAGTTCGAACAGCCTTGTGCCGCAGGTCGAGGCGCGGGCGAACGAGTTGACCATCAGCCCGAGCTGGCGCACCGGCATCTGCAGGATGGTCATGAAGGTGAGGAACTGCGCCAGCGTGCCGACGCTGATCTGGCCCGCGATCACCTTCTGGCCACCGAACCACAGCACCAGGCCCATGGCCGCCAGGAAGGAAAAATTCATGGCGCTGGTGTTGGAGACGCGGATGTCGACGCGCTGGTCGGCAAGCTCCAGCGCCGACTTCTTGGCGCGGTCGAATTTTTCCAGCTCATGCCGCTGCGCCGCAAAGGCGCGCACGACGCGGATTCCGCCGAGGTTCTCGTCCATCACCCGGCTCAGCACTGACAGCCGCTCCTGCAGCGTCAGCCAGGTGCTGCGCAGCCTGAGCTGTGTGACCGAGGAGCGCCAGGCGACGAACGGCACGAAACTCAGACTGAGCAGCCCGAGCTCGAGATCGGTGCTGATCAGGAGATAGGAGCCGACGCCGATCAGCACGCCGAGCAGCACCACGCGCAATATGCCGGTGGAAAAGAACATGCGCACGCCGTCGAGGTCGAGCAGGCCAAGCGTAATCAGGTCGCCGGTATGCACCCGGTCATGGAAGGAGAAGCTCAGCCGCTGGATCTTCTCGTAGAAGGCCAGGCGCAGCTCATAGCCGGTGCGGTGGCCAACGGCCTCGCCATAATAATTCTGCGCCATGGTGAAGAGGCCGCGCAGAATGCTGACGACGAGCAAGGTGATCGCCGTGGTCCACAGCGCCTGCTCAGCCGCCGCGCCGCCGCCTCCAGCCATCACGCCTTGCGCCTGGTCGATGGCGTGGCCCAGCAGGCGCGGGATGAACAGCTGCAGCGTCGCGGCGATGAAGGTCGAGGCGATGGTGATCGCAACCTGCCAGGGATGGCGCAACGTCATGCGCAGGATGCGCAGCAGCGTGCTGAGGCCCTTGCCCCAGGACGCCTCCGCCACATGGGCAAACGATTTGCCGCGCATCGCTGCGCCGCGGGTTGCATCCATTGCCAAGGAAAATACCCAATCCGATCCGGACATTAGCCCAGACGAATGAAAACAGACTCAGTTTCAGATACCGCGATGGTACGCCTCGATTTTGACCGTTCAAGGGCCAATGGCGGTATTGCACTGTGCCTGAAAGGGGCTGATCGTCCGCGACCGCTTAAGCCCGTGTCGGCGTTAGAGGCGGCAGGCTCGTCACTTTAGGCCGATTGAAAAGATGCGAGCATGTGGGTTGCGCCAACCGCCATCATGCGTGACCTCGGCCAATGTGATCGGCTGCGGGACCGAGCGCAGTGAGCAGCGCCTTGCCGCTTTCCAGCGTCGCATTCTCATGCGGCGCGCGCAGGTTGAGCCAGCGTTTGTCGCCGGAGCGCACCGCCAGCACGGCCTTCATCGCCGGGATCAGGCCTGCATCCTGGATCACCTTGCGGAACGCCCTGATCGCGGCGTCCGCTTCCGTGACGTCTTGGCCAGCGATCGTCGCGTCGTAGAGCGCGCGGATGGCCGCAGCGTTGAGATTGACGGTCCCGGAGATACAGCCCGCAGCACCACTGGCGAGCCCCTTGGTCAGTTGCGCCTCCGAGCTGGGGAACACCGCGACGTCGGGTGCGGCGGCAATCACCGCCGCCGTGTTGTTCCAGTCGCCGGCGCTATCCTTGTAGGCGACGACCGTCTCTGGAAACACCGCGCTCAACCGGGCGGTCAGGGCAGGGCTTACCGGCACGCCGGAGTTCTGCGGGATGTGGTAGAGAATCATCTTCAGCGCCGGGTTGGCCACCCGTTCGATCAGCTCGCTGTAGTAGCGCGCCTGGCCTTCATCCCCGGCGGCCGTGTAGAAGAATGATGGCAGCACCATCACGCCGGCGCAGCCGAGGCCGACCGCGTGCTTCGAAAGTTCGACGGTTTCGGGGAGTGCGGTGACGCCGGTGCCGGGCATCATGCGCGCCGGCGAAATGCCGGCCTCGATCAGCCATTCCAGCGCCTGCATGCGCTCATTGAGCGAGAGCGACAGTGCCTCGCCCGTGGTGCCGAACGGCGACAGGAAATGCGCGCCCTGGCCCAGCACCCATTTGGCGTGTGAGATCCACAAGTCACGAGCAATCCGGCCGTCATTTTCGAACGGTGTCAGGATCGGGGCGATGGTTCCTTGCGGGCGGGTCATGTCGGTCCTTCCATCGGTGCTGGAAATCAGCTTGGCATAGAGCATACGTACGATGCGATCTGCCAGAGGCGATCTCTTGGGCCACCGCGCCGGCCGTGGGAAAACTTGCGGGTCATTGCCGCGAAATTCTGGCCCTTCGGTCTGCCGCAACCTGATGACGCCGGCGTCAATGGGTTGCAAATGGACCGGGGTTGCAAATGGACCAGGGTTGCAAATGGACCAGCCAAGCCCGAAATGTCGAACAGAGACAGATCCGGAAACGGCATGCACCCACGATTGCTCAAGACCTTCCTCGCCGTGGCGCGGCACCGTAATATCACCCGCGCAGCGCGGGAGGTTCATCTGGCGCAGTCGAGCGTCAGCGACCAGATCCAGTCGCTGGAAAGCGAACTTGGCGTCGTCCTCTTCATCCGCTCGCGCCACGGCCTCGACCTGACGACGGCCGGCGACGCGCTGAAACCCTATGCGGAAGAGATTCTGCAGCTGGCGGAGGAGGCGCGTATTGCCGTCGAGGCAACGACGGGAATGACCGCCGGAACGGTTACGGTCGGCGCGCTGGAGACGATTGCCACTGTCAAACTTCCGCAATGGCTGGCGGCCTTTCGAGGCGACCACCCGGAGATCGGTCTGCGGCTCAAAATCGCCGGCAGCGATGCCCTGCTGCGGCAGCTCGAAGAAGGCGAGATCGACGTCGCCTTCTGTTTCGACAAGGGCGGTCTGGACGAACGTCTGGCCCGGCGCACGATATCGGCCGAGCCGCTGGTCCTTGTCGCCTCACCCGAACATGCGCCCGCATCGGGGCAGAGCGACCTGGCCGCGCTCGCCGCGATGCGTTTCGTGGTGACGGAAACCGGATGCGTCTACCGGCATCTGTTCGACACTGCCTTTGCCGAGATGGCAGCGCCAGAACTTGCCGCCGAAGTCGGCAGCATCGGCGCCATTGCGGGCCTGGTGGCGACTGGTGTCGGCATGGGCCTGGTGCCGCGGCTGGCCGTTGCCGACGCGCTCGATCGCGGCGAGATCGTCGAATTGCCGTGGCCGGGGTCGGCTCGCACGGCGTCGCTGGTCCTGATCTGGCGCCGCCGGCGGGTTCAGCCGCCGGCGCTGAAACTGCTGCTGGCGGCCGCGGCCAGGAATTTCGCTGCGCTCAGATCAGCCGGTGACCGCCCTCGACATGCAGAACCGTCCCTGTCGTAAAACCATTGCCCATCAGAAAGGCGATGGCATCGGCGATGTCGTCCGGTTGCCCGACGCGGCCGACCGGCAGGCGCCTGGCCATTGCATCGAGCGTCTCGTCCTTCTTGTCGCCGGCCACAAAACTCCAGATCGGCGTGTCGACCCAGCCCGGCGAGACGGCGTTGACACGGACCGGCGCCAGCTCGACTGCCAGCGCCCGCACCAACCCTTCCAGCGCAGCGTTGACAGCGGCAACGACCGAGCCGCGCGCCGCCGGCCGGTAGGCGGCAATGCCTGAGGTGAAGGTGATGGAGCCGTTGGCCGAAAGCTGCGGCGCGCCATGCTTGGCGAGCAGCAGCGGCCCGTAGAATTTGCTTTCGACGACTCTCTGCGCCGCCTGCAGGTCGATCGCAGGCAATAACTCATAGGCGCCTTCGATATCGGCGGCGGTGCTGACGATATGGTCGAGCCGGCCAATCCGCCTGAACAGGTCAGCGACCTGATCCTCCCTTGCAATATCGGCCGCGATGGCGCTCAGACCGGCATGGTTCCGCAGCGCCTCGCCGGCACGCTTGAGCCTGGCTTCACTGCGGCCGACGATGATGACTTCGGCGCCTGAGTCCAGGCACCGCCTTGCCAACGCGAGCCCCATTCCGGAGCTGCCGCCAATGATAGCGATTTTCGATTTTGCGATGTCTGCCATGTTTCCGTTCCTGTCCTGAACCGCTCCGGCGAGAGTCGCAGACCGGCGGCAGGAGTGGAAACGGAAGAAAGCGATAGTGCCATCGGAGGCTCCGATGGCACTATCGTCGATAGCAACGGACGCGGGCCGCTCCGTCGAGTGCCCGCCTGTCAATGAAGTGCGCTCAGTAGCCGACCGTGAAGCGCTGCTTGATATGCGCCGGCTTTTCGATCTCGTCGGCCATGACGATGGCGTAGTCCTCGAAGGAAATGCTGCTGCCCTTGTCGGACGTCAGCAGCGTGTCCTTGCCGATGCGGTATTTGCCGGTCCGCTCGCCGGCGACGAACAGCGCCGAAGGCGACAGCAAGGTCCAGTCGAGATCGTCGACCGTCCGCAGCGTGTCGAGGAAGTCGGCGCCCTTCTGCGCCTCGGCCTTGTAGATATCAGGGAAGGTCGGCGTGTCGACCAGGCGCTTGCCGGGCGCAACCTCAAGGCTGCCGGCGCCGCCGACGACGAGGTAGCGTTTGACGCCGGAAGCACGCACGGCTGCGATGAGCGTATCGGGATCGCTGTCGAGGAAATGAACCGAGGAGATCACCGCGTCATGACCCTTGATCAGGGCGGCAAGTCCATCCTTGTCGAAGACGTCGCCCTTCTTGGCAGTCACGCCCGGAAGTGCCGCGATCTTGTCTGGATGCCGGGCAATGGCGGTGACGCTGTGACCGCGATCGGAGAGTTCCTTAAGCAGGCGCGAGCCGACCTGGCCGGACGCGCCGATAAGTGCGATTTTCATGGGGATTTTCCTTTCGTCTGGGGAGAATTTCGTCTGGGGAGAATTTCTGGGACTACGCCGCCTCGATGTGAGCGACGAGATTGTCGTAGCTGCCGAACAGCGCGTTGGCGCCGATCAGGCGCGGCGCCGTTTGGCCGATCACCGCGAGCGCGGGAACGCCATTGACATGCAGCCGCTGGAACAATGTCCGCCCGCGGCTGACCAGGTCGTCATGCTTCGCCAGAAACGCCTGCGTCGGCGCTTTCAAAAGCTTTGCCGCGTCGCTCATGCCGGCGTCGGCCAGTACCGCGGCGACGCCGTCAACCGTCACAATATCGCGGCCGTCGACATAGCGGGCATGCTGGATCGCCTTCAGTGCCGCAAGTCGCTGGCGCCAGTCGTCCAGTCCGGCGGCGTTGATGCCCATGGTGGCAGCGGAAGAATCGAGCAAGGTGCCGCTGACATTGAGCACATTGTCGAGATAGGCCTGGCTGAAGCGCTGTCCGCTCAGCCGCGCGATGCGCTGGTCATTGTCCCAGGCATGGGCGGCGAAGCCTGCATCCAACGGCCGCGCGCCGGCACCGGAGAAAAGCCCCACCGGCAGCAGTTCGAGCGCGGTCCCGGCGGCCAGTCGATCCAGCATCGGCGTGGCGCCATAGCACCAACCGCAGAGCGGGTCGAAAAGATAGGTTAGGGTTGCATTGGTCATGGCGGCCTCATTCTGTTGCCCGATACATGACAGCTGGACCGCTTGCGAAAAATAGCGATCAATCATACAAACTGTCTGATAAAATCAGACAATGGGCGGCCTATGACCGAACTCCTCAATCTCAATCGGCTCGTCTACTTCGCCACCGTGGTGGAGACCGGCTCGTTCACGGCCGCTGCCGACCGTCTCGGTGTTGCCAAGGCTGTGGTCAGCCATCAGGTCGGCAAGCTCGAAGAAGAGCTTGGCGCTACGCTGTTGCGGCGCACGACCCGGCGCGTGACGGCGACCGAAGAGGGTCGTCTGTTCTATGACCGGACCGCGATCATCCTGCGCGAGGCGGAGGCAGCCTATGGCGACATTTCGCAGCGAGCGGCGCAGCCGACGGGGACGCTGCGGCTGACGGCGCCGCTCGATTATGGCGAGAAGGTCGTGGCGCCGACCATCGCCGCCTACATCAGAAAATACCCGAAAATGCGGGTCGAGACGATCTTCGACGATGCGGTCAGCAACCTGGTCGACGAGCAGATCGATCTTGGCATCCGCGTCGGCTGGCTTGCCGGTTCCAGCAATCTGGCGCGGCGGCTGGGCAGCCTGCAGCAATTCGTCGTCGCCAGCCCGGAACTGGCCGCCAGGCTGCCTGGGGAAGCCAGCCCCAGGCAGGCGAAGTCGCTGCCCTGGGTCGGCAACGCCCAGTTGCGCGGGGTCGGCCAATGGCTGTTCTCGAGGGGCACGGAAACGGTGCTGGCCGAACTCAACCCCGTCGTCAGCTGCGACAAGACACCAGGCGTGCTGTCCTGCGTGCTGGCCGGCATCGGCCTCGGCATATTTCCGGATTACAGTGTCGCCGACGACATTGCGCGCGGCCGGCTGGTGCGGGTGTTCGCGGATTGGACCTTGCCGTCCGGGGGCATCCACGCCGTCTTCCCGCCGGCGCGCTTCAGGCCGGCCAAGGTGCGCGCCTTCGTCGACTTGCTGGTTGCGGAGGAAAGGCGGCGGGCGCGCAGTGCCGTTACAGGCTGATTTCGGCGCTGGCTATGGTAATCAGGGAACCTTTGTTCAGCCCACGCTTTTGGATATGCTGCGATTCCGAACCGTCAGAAGGGTATTGCCGATGACCATCAAGATCCTCGCGACCTCCGCCCTTGTTCTCGCGCTTGGCTGCAGCCTGTCTACCGCAGCGCTCGCCAAGGAGAAGAAGCACCGCCATCGCCAGCCGGAACCGGAGCAACGCTACGTTCCCGCCCATCGCGACCTCTTCTATGCCCTGTTCGGCGGCCCGCGCTACTATGATAAGAGGCTGGTCACCACGGCTGCCGGCCCCTGCTCCTACGACAGGGTCGGGCCGGACGCGAATGCGCTGAACAAGGTCAACGATCACCATTGCGGGAAGTAGAACGGCCCCAAAGGCGGGGCTGTCCTGCGCCTGTCGCGGGTTCTACCGGATGCCGGCCACCGCGAACTCGATAGAGATAGCCGATGACCGTCGAAAAATGGTCTCCGTCCGAAAAGAAAGTCGCCCGCACTGCCTATGACGCAGCGCTGAAGGTGGCGCTCGACAAGACGTTGGCTGAACTCAAGAGCAGGGCCCACGTTGCGGCAACGCCTTCCGAAATATGGGATGTCGAAGACTTTCTGCGGCAGCAGCGACGGAAGATCGACCAGATGTTCGACTATCGCTATTCACAGCTAATACAGGTCTTCGCCAATCTCATCCGGCAAGGCTATCTCGAGGAGAATCTCCTTGTTGGCTTGTCGGAAGACAAGCGGCAAACGATCCGAAAATACGCCAGCTGGAATCGCGAAGGGTAGGGGTCCTCTTCGGGGACCTTGGCGCTGCATTCAAACTGGACCATTCACCATCTTCGCGCGCGCCGCGCAGCTCGAGTTCAGCCATGGCGTGCCTCCGTGGCATCGGCTGTCGCGCCTCTGTCCTTGTCGTCCTGCGCCATCGCCAGCGGCGCACCCGGTTCGCCTTCCCACAGGATCAGGCTGGCGGCGCCGATCAGCCCGGCCCGGTCGCCGAGTTCAGCCTGCACGATCGGCACGTCGCGATAGGCCGGCATCGCCCGCTGCTGGATGACCGCTCTGATTGACGGTGCCAGAAGGTCGAACCCGTTGGAAAGGCCGCCTCCCATGACAATCAGATCGGGCGAATAGAGATGAAGCAGGTTGGTGAAGCCGATGCCCAGCCATTGTGCTTCCGCCTCGATCAGGTCGAGAGCGTTGGCGTCGCCGGCCTTGGCAGCCTCTACGACATGCCTGGCCGAGACGTCGCCGTCATTTGACAGCCGTCGTAAGAGCGAGCCGTCGCCCGGCGCGGTCAGTCGCGTGGCGCGGCGGCCGAGCGCGGTTCCGGAGGCAACGGCCTCGAAGCAGCCGATGGCGCCGCAAAAGCAGCGGTCGCCTTCACCGGTGATGGTCATGTGGCCGATCTCGGCCGCCAGTCCGCGCCTGCCGTGATAGATGTGGCCATCGGCGACGACGCCGCCGCCAATGCCGGTGGACACAGTCACGAACACCAGCGATCCGCTGCCACGTCCGGCGCCAAAACGCCATTCGCCGAGCGCCGCCGCATTGGCGTCGTTTTCCAGCCGCACCGGCAGCCCGAAATGCCGCCCCAGAATGTCGATCAGCGGCACGTCGTGCCAGCCGGCCAGCGTTGGCGGCGCAATGACGATCCCCGCCTTGGGGTCGAGTGGCCCCGGCGCACCGACGCCGATGCCGGCGACGTTTGCCTGCGGGTGTTCCCTAAGCAGCGTGCCTGCCAGAGCGACGATCTGGCCGATCACCGCCTCCGATCCCGCACCGGCAAGCGTCGGCGCCGAAGCATGAGCGACGATACGGCCATCGCTCTCGACCAGCGCACCGCGCAGCGCCGTGCCACCGAGATCGAAGGCGAGCGCAAGCTTGGTCATCAGGCGGCGACCTCCAGCCCGTGCAGCCAGGCCATGCGCCGGGCAAGGTCGGGATCGCCGAAGGCCAGCGAGCCCAGCACCACGGTCTCCGCACCTGCGGCGCGCAGCAGCGGCACGGTCTCGTGGCGGATGCCGCCATCGGCGGCAAGCACGATGTCGGCCTCGCGGCCGGCTTTGCGCATCAGCGCGCGCGCCTCGATCAGGCGCGGACACGCCTGCTCCGACAGGCTCTGGCCCTTGACGCCGATGGAGGTGCCGAGCAGCGTCACGAACGCCACTTCCGCCAGGAAGGGCGTGACGGCCGCGACCGGTGTTTCCAGCCGCAGTACCACGCCGGCCTCGGCCCCGAGTTCATGCGCCAGTTTCACGGCGCGCAGGCCGGTCTCGCCGTTTTCGGCGTGCACGCTGATCAGGTCGGCGCCGGCCTCGATGAACTGGCGCGTCTGTTCTTCGACGATCTCGGCTTCGACCATCAAATGGACATGGATCGGCTTCGCGGTGAGCTTGGCGATGCGCGCCACCAGGTCCGGGAAGAACAGGAAGCCAGGGGTGAAGCGGGCGTCGGCGACGTCGATATGATGGACATCGGCATGGGTCTCGATGCGCTTCAAATCGTGCTCCATATTGGCGAGGTCGGCCGACCACAGCGAGAACTCGCCGATCAGCCGGTTGCGCGGCAGGGCAGCGATCGCGGCGGGGCCGGACAGGGGCTTGTTCGTCGTCATCGTCTTAGGCTCCGTAGCCGCGCATTGTCTGGCGGTTGGTTTTGACGGCGCCGGCAGGGTCGGCGGCGGCCGTTTCGGACTCTTCCTCCAGCACCAGCCAGCCGTTGAAATTGGGTGCAGCACCAGCGATCTCGATCACCTTCGCCGTGTCACAGACGCCCTTGCCGAGCATCGCCCAGGTTCCATTCGCGTCGACATCCTTCAGATGCACATAGCGGATGCGGTCGCGATAAGTGGTGAGCGTATCCGCCATGTCCTGGCCACCGCGCAAGATGTGGCCGGTGTCGGGCACCCAGCCCACCAGCGAGGCGTCGAGCAGCCCGAAGATGCGGTCGTAGTTGGCGCGGTCGAACAGCAGTGTGTTGTGATGCGAGCTTGGATGCACCGCGACCTGGACGCCGGCCTCGCGCCCGAGCTCGCCGGCTTTGTTGTAGACCTCGGCGGCGATGGCAAACTTGTCGTCGCGCGGCCCGTCGGAAACGATCGTGGCCGAGCCCATCGACACCAGCGCGCCGGGAAAGGCGGCGGCGAAGTCGATCCAGCGTTTGGCGGTCTCCAGGTCGGCGCCGATCTCATCCCTGAGCGTGAAACCGCTCTTGGAGCCGAAGGCGAAGGAGACGAGCGTCAGCCCGGATGACTTCAGCGCGGCGGCGAACTCCGCTGGCTTGGCGGCATAGCGGCCGATCATCGTGTCGGTGATCTCGATGCCGGCATAGCCGCCATCGGCGATCGCCTTGAGCAGATCGTCCGGGCCGCCGGCAAAACGGTCGCCGAGCATTTCCCAGGTAAAGGTCTGGCAGCCGACTTTCAGGTCTTTCACGGTCATCCTTTCATTCCTTGATCCACCTCCGTTGGAGGGACATCCTACTTGACCGACCCTGCGGTCATGCCGGCGAGGAAGAACCTCTGGGCAACCAGGTAGATGACCAGGAGCGGCAGCGAGCCGAGCACGCTCATCGCCATCATCTGGTTCCATTCGAAGGCGTGTTGCCCCATCAACAACTGGATGCCGATCGGGACGGTGCGCATGGACGTCGACTTCGTCAGTGTCAGCGCAAAGAGAAATTCGTTCCAGCACAACAGGAAGGTGTAGACCGACGTCGCCACGATACCAGGCAGTGAAATCGGGACGATCACCCGCCACAGTGCGGTCCAACTGGTGCCGCCGTCGACAGCCACCGCTTCATCGAGGTCGCGGGGCAAGGTGTTCAGATATCCCGTCATCAGCAGGATCGCATAGGGCAGCGTAAACACCAGATAGGTCAGGATCAGCGCGACATAGGTGTCGAAGATGCCATACGAGACGACAAGCCCGAAGAAGGGGATCAAAAGCGTGATCGGCGGGATCGTCTGCGTGCTGATGATGAGAGTGTTGAGGCTGCCCTTGCCGCGGAAATTGAAACGGCTGAACCCATAGGCCGCCAGCAAGGCGGTCAGCACCGTCAGCACGGTCACTGCTCCGGCGACGAAGTAGCTGTTGAAGAAGAAGCGCAGCTTTACCGGGTCGCCCAGGATGGCCGCATACGCTTCCAGAGTGAAGGCCTTCGGCAGAACGGTTGGCGGCAGGGCAAAGATTTCGGTGTTCGACTTGAACGAGCTGCTCAGCATCCAGTAGATCGGGAAGGCCGCGAAAAAGAGCCCTGCGGCAAGCGCGACATGGAGCGCTGCGGTGATCAGCCTGTCTTTCGGCGTGTGCATTTTCCTCATGTGACTACCGAGCCTTCTGATAGCGGATGTAGAACAGCGTCAGGCCGAGAGAGATCAGCAGGATGACCACGGCGCTCGCCGAGGCCTGCGACAGGTTGTAGCTCGAAAACGCCAGCTTGTATGTGTAGGTGCTGAGGACCTCGGTCGAGTAGATCGGACCGCCACCCGTCGTTATCCAGATCAATGGAAAGACTTGCATGGTCCAGATGAAGTCGAGCAGCGAGATGCTGATGATGATCGGCATCAGCTGCGGAATGGTGATGAAGATCAACTTCTGGTAGGCCTTCGCGCCGTCGATATCGGCGGCCTCGTAGAAATCCTCGGGAATGCCCTGCAAGCCTGCGAGCAGGCTGACCATGAAAAGCGGGTAGCCCGCCCAGATATTGGCGAAGGTGACGGCGTGCAGCGCGGTCGCGGGCGAGGAAAACCACTCGACCTTGGAACCGATGATGCCCATCTGCATGAGAACACTGTTCACGACACCATTCGGCTCAAGCAGAAGGCGCCAGATCACCGCGATAATTACCGCGGTGAACAGCCAGGGCAGTATGTACAGCACGCGCAGAATGTTGCGCAGCGTCGGATTGATGCGGTCGCTGTTCAGCATGAGTGCGAAGAGCATGCCGATGGTCATATGGAAGACGACACTCATGCAGGTGAAGTAGAGCGTGTGCCACAGCGAGGCCCAGAACACCGGATCGGCAAAGATCGCCTGGTAGTGTTTCAGTCCGGCAAAGGACGGGTCGCGACGCAGCACCGCGCTGTTCTGGAACGAATAGCCAATCACCGTCACCATCGGCAGCAGCATCAGAAGGCCGATTATGAGGAGCGATGGTGACAGATAGAGATAGGGTGCGACCGCTCGTTTCAGTCGATGGTGGGAGCGCTTCTGCCCGGTCATGTGCGACCCCTGGGATGTGCCTTCAGGAGGAAGGTGCGCTTCAAAAACAGGTCCATCTCAAATTGCGATCCGTTGTTGACGGGTGGCCTGGCCGAGGCCGGGCCACCCGGTGGAAGATAGCAAACGGGCAATGGGCCGCTCAGAATTTCGCCATCCAGCCCTTTTGAGCGTTGGTTGCGGCTTGTTCCGGAGACTGCTCGCCGGCAAGCATCTTCTGAGCCTCCACGTCGAACTGGGTCATCAGGTCTTCAGCCACCGGCAGGCCCGTGAACTCGTTGGCGAGATAGCCGGTCTTGAAGATTTCGAAAGCCTTGGCGAAAGCCTTGTCCGAGGTCACGAAATCGGGCTTGGCGTTGACGTTGCCCGGGAAGGCATTTGCAAGCGACACGAGCTTGGCATTCACCTTCTCGCTCATCAGATATTGGACGAGCTTCCAGGCTTCATCCTGATGTTTCGAGGCGGCGGAGATGCCGATGCCCCAGGAGGCGTAGGGAAGGCCGCGCTTGCCGCTGTAGTCCGCCACGACCGGGACCGGGATCAGGTCGAAGTTCAGCTTGGGATTGCGTTTGCGGATGAGGTTCACATGCGCAAGCGAGTCGATCATCATTCCGACCCGATCGTTGACGAATTCCTCGACCTTCTCCTGCTCGGTCTTGGTGGCAATGCCGGGCGAGATGACGCCGGCGTCGTTCAGTGATTTGACGAAGGTGAGCATATCGACGACCGGCTTGCCCTCGAGAGCCGGCTTGCCTTCAACCATCATCGATTGGCCCGAGGCCCAGACCCACGACATCAGGTCGTTCTGGACACCGGACGGCGTTTGCAGCGACAAGGGCAGCACCCAGCCATACTGGTTCTTGTCGGCGTGGGTCATCTTCTTGGCGGCTTCGAGAAACTCCCCGCGGGTCGACGGCAGCTTGGTCACGCCTGCCTGGGCGGCGAGGTCCAGATTGACGAAGACCGGATAGACGAACGAAGCCACGGGAAACATCACCGCCTTGCCGTCCACCTTGATGATATCCGCGACCTGGGTCTTGTCGAACCCGCTCGCATCCATCATCGGGTTCATGTCGGCCAGCGCACCCTGCGCGTTCAGATTGTTCACCCAGGCGCCGTCGAGACCGACGACGTCGCTAAGCGTTCCGGTTGCGGCGCCGACCGAGATCTGGTCTCGCGTGGTCGCATAGGGACCGCTGACCAGCGTCACCTTGATGCCGGGGTTTGCAGCCTCGAAGTCGTTCATGATTGCCCTGAGCGATCCGGCCGGCAATTCGGGCTCCCACCATTGGGTGAATTCCAGCGTCGTGTCCGCCATGGCGCCGGTTGCACCAAGCAACCATGCGGCCGCGGCTATTTTCAGCATCGCGGGTCGTATCCGAAACATCATTTTCTCCTCCTTCTTCAAGATCGGCCGCACAATGCGGACGATCGTCTGTTCATTCAGAAGCCTTCTTGTATCTTCCGCAGGCACCTCGCTCCCGCCCGCGGTCTTCCGCAGATCTTCAGATCGCCAGATGCGTTTCGGGATCGAAGAAATGGAACTTGGCATCATCCACGGCCAACCGGATTTCCGAGCCGGAGCGGACGGCGCTGATCGGCTCGAACCTCGCAACCGCGTTCGACGCCAGGCCGAAATCGTCCACCGCATCCGGATCGCCGGAGTCCACCCGGACCGCGTCGATGTTCATGTGGACGATCTGTTCGGAGCCGAGTTCCTCGATCGAGGTCACCCTGGCCGGTATCGTCTGATACTTGCGACCGGATTCAAGGCTGCTGTCATAAAGATCCTCCGGTCTGATCCCGAACACGACCTTGCGCCCCGCATACGACCTCAAGGCCGGCCTGCGCACGAAGGCTGCATCCTGCAGCCGGACGGCGAAGTCGCGAAAAGCGAGCTCGCCGCCCTTCAGGGTCGCCTCGAAAAGGTTCATCGAAGGAGAGCCGATGAAGCCGGCAACGAAGGCGTTAACCGGCGATTCATAGAGCCTCTTGGGTGTGTCGACCTGCTGCAGCACACCGCCTTTCAACACCGCGACTCTGTCGCCCATCGTCATCGCTTCGATCTGATCGTGGGTCACGTAAATGGTCGTGACGCCGAGCTGCTTTTGCAGGCTGGTGATTTCGGCGCGCATTTGCACACGCAGTTTCGCATCCAGATTGGAAAGCGGCTCGTCCATGAGAAAGGCGGCCGGCTCGCGCACCATGGCGCGGCCCATGGCAACCCGTTGACGCTGCCCGCCTGACAGGTTCGCGGGTTTGCTGTCCAGCAAAGACGTCAGCTGAAGAGTTTTGGCGATCTCGTCCACGCGCTTCTTGCGCTCGGCCTTCGGCTTGCCTGCCAGCCGCATCGAAAAGGCGATGTTTTCGGATACCGTCATATGCGGGTAGAGCGCGTAGCTCTGGAACACCATCGCGATGTCGCGGTCCTTGGGCGGCATGTCGGCGACGTCGATCCCGCCGATCCGAAGGCTGCCGCTGGTGATGTCTTCCAACCCCGCGATCATTCGCAACGCCGTGGATTTGCCGCAGCCGGAAGGCCCGACGAGGATCAAGAACTCGCCGTCCTTGACCGACAGGTTCAACTGGTCGATTGCGCGAAAACTGTTCCCGTAGGTCTTGCAGATCTTCTCAAGAATGACTTCTGCCATATTCCTCCCTCCACAAGTATAAGCCCTGATTTTTTATGATTCTCCTGGGCTTGTGTTCGCCTGCGAAATGTTTCGTCGGATCGTTTCAGGTCATGCTCCAGCATCCACATGCGCATTTTTCAGGTCGACTGCTGACGGCGCGTTCGCCGATGCCAGGAGTTGCGTGACCTGGTCCTCGGTCGGAAGCGCCTCGCGCCCGCCACGCCCCGTTATCGAAACGGCCGCCGCCGCGGCCGCGAATGCCACCCGGCCCGCGGTGTCGGCTCCGCGCGTCAACGCATAGGCATAGGCGCCATGAAAGCAGTCACCCGCGCCTGTGGAGTCGACGACCGCAACCCGGTGCGGGGGCAGGTGCCAGAGACCTGTCTCTTCACGGCCGCGATAGTACACACCCCTGCCTCCATCGGTCAGAACCACGGCGGATCGCGATGGCAACCACAAGGCATCGAGCATCTCGGCAGGTGATCGGCGCCCCGTGGCAGTCCGTGCAAAGCTAAGTGGAACAATGAGATGGTCGCAGAGCGCGATCAGCCGCTCCGTGGCGGGGCCGCTGCTCCATTCGATATCGCCGAGGATCGCAAGGCCGAGATCGCGAGCCCGAGCCACGACATCCAGCGACCCGGTCGCATAGCTATCTACGATCAGGACGGTTGCGCGGCTGAGGATATCGTCCGGAAAGTCCGGAGCGGTGCCCAGCATCGCATCGTCGTCATACGCGATGAACCTTTCCCCGTCCGAGCCGACGGTGATCCGCGAGTGCACCGGGCGCGCGTCGGGATGGCGCGGCGCGAATGCGGTTTCAATACCGCTCGCCACGAGATCGAGCTGCACCGCGTCGTCCGCGGCACTGGCCAGCCATCCGACGAACCCGGCGGTTCCGCCGAGCCGCGCGACGGCGGCCAGCGCCGTCGCGACATTTCCCCCGAAGGCGCGGGTACTTTGCAGAACCTTACCCTTGCCCGCCGACAATGGCTGATCGACGTAGACTATGTCGTCGATCGCAATAGCGCCGAAGCCGAGGATCGAGGGGATGGTGGGCATCGTTCAGGCACCCGCCTTCGCCAGGGCGTCTTGCGCCGAAAGGCCGTCATGGATGACGCCGCGAAAGGCAAGCGCTGCCTTCTCCGGATCGCCGTGCCCCCAGAGATTGCGGCCGACCACGGCGCCGTGCGCGCCGGCACGGATGGCGTCCGCCGTCTGCTGAAGCGCGCCGAGCAGCGTATCGGTCTTTGGACCGCCCGCGATGACAACCGGCACCGGGCAGGTCCGGACGGTCTCCCGGAACGACTCGAAATCGCCGGTGTAGCCGATTTTGATCACGTCGACGCCGGACTCGTAACCGATGCGCGCCGCATAGGCGATCTCGTCGGGGGTGAAGACGATCTTTGCCCCGTCGGTGAAATCGCGAGGGTAGATATGCGCCACCACAGGCATGCCGTAGCGTGCTGCTGCATTCACCGAATCGGTCAGCCAGCGTATGTATTTGCCCTCCGTCGCGCCGCGCACCGGAATGGCCACGGCCAACGCATCGGCCCCCGCGCGCACCGCGTCCTCGGGCGTTGCGATCAACTCGCTGATACGATCGTCCGCAGTGAAGCAGCCCGCCTGAATCACCAGGGAAGCTTTGCCCGCATATTGCGGCCACAGATGGCGCGCGGTGCCAGGCTGGATGCTGACGTAGTCGGGTTTGCCCGCCATGACGCGTGCGAGCGCACCCGGCAGGTCGGCAAGGCCGCCTTTGCGCACGTCGCCATAGCCGACGAAGTGGTCGACCGCGCCGCCAAAAAGGTTCCCCGATGGATGCGAGAAGAGGCGCGCGAGGCGCACCTTGGTTCCTAGGCTCATGAGTCCAAAATTCCCTGATCGGTTGATTTAAAAATGCTCGATCCAGTGTTTCCGAAAGAAAAAGGAAAAACAATCTTTCGAAAGCTTTCGAATCTGCATATTTCCGGTAAGGTGAGCCGAGGCCGGCGCGATTGCTCGGCGCAGGCAGGCAAGGGCCGGGCAATGTTGTCGGAGCAGAGACGCCAATCGATCCTGGGCGAGGTGCAACGCAGCGGACAGGTTCGCATCAAGGACCTGTCGGACGGGTTTGGCGTGTCGGAGGTCACGGTGCGCTCCGACCTCGAAATACTGGACCGCAAGGGACTGCTGACCAAGACCCGTGGAGGAGCGGTGACCCGGACTACCGATTCGACGACGGCCGCGTTCGCCCGCCGGATGCAAACGAACCTCGACGCAAAGAA
Source organism: Mesorhizobium sp. M0062 (assembly GCF_040323125.1). Taxonomy (NCBI): domain Bacteria; kingdom Pseudomonadati; phylum Pseudomonadota; class Alphaproteobacteria; order Hyphomicrobiales; family Phyllobacteriaceae; genus Mesorhizobium; species Mesorhizobium sp. M0062. The sequence goes on along the minus strand of NZ_JAMYUO010000003.1, from coordinate 197,206 downwards.
GCGCATCGCCCGGGCGGCGCTGGACCTGTTCGAGGACAACCAATCGGTCATCTTCGACGGTGGCTCGACCTTGATGCAGCTTGCCATGCAGTTACCGCCGCTCAGCAATGTCGTGGTCGCGGCCACGGCCATGAATATCGTGCAGCATCTTATGCATCGTCCCGGGCTCGACGTTCATATGATCGGCGGCCGGGTCTATCCCGACACGGTGAGCACGCTGATCACCGATGCCGATACGGCTCTCGGCGGCCTGGTAGCGCATCAGGTCTTTGTTGGAGCGCATGCGATAGACTCGTCACTGGATGTGGTCGACGTGAACGAAGACATGGCGCGAACGAAGCGAAACCTCGTTCGCATGGCCCGGCGCGTTGTCCTGCTCGCCGATTCGAGCAAATGGGGCGTCAGCGGGACGTCCAAGGCATTTTCGCTGTCGGCCGTCGATGTGGTGATCACCGACGATGGCCTGCCCGGTCCAATACGCAGCGAGCTTGATAGGGTCGGGGCCAAGGTGATCTATGCCTGAAGCCGTCCCGGTCTCTGATGCGCGACGGAAGACGCGCATGACCCACGGGCTTCGCAGCGGCCGTCGGCCGTTTTTCATGCCGGTCATGTTCTCCTCCTCACGCTGGCCGCCTCCCAATGCGCGCCAGAATTCTCACAAGCTCTATAAAAATTTTACGCGCGTCAACATTTAAAATCCTGTATAGCGGATTGCGGGGGGATCGTGGGAACTGCAACGGTTCGCGCAGCATGCCCTTGGCTTCGGAGGAAAGCTGGAAATGCACGGAAAATCAGAGACAAAGCTCGTCATCGGCGTCATCGGCTGCGGCAACATCTCGATGACCTATCTGCGCAATGCAGCTTTGTTCGGCGGCGTCGAGTTGCGTGCCTGCGCCGACATTTCCGCTGACATGGCTGAGCTGCGCGCCAGGGAATACGGCATCCGCGCCCTCGGCGTTGACGCGCTGCTGGCCGACCCCAATATCGACCTCGTGCTGAACCTGACAATCCCCGCGGCGCATTTCGACATTTCGTTATCGGCGCTTTCGGCGGGCAAGCACGTCTTCACCGAAAAGCCGCTGGCAACGTCGGCCGCGGACGGCCACCGCCTTGTCGCCGAGGCCGCGAAGCGCGGCCTGCTGATCGGCTCGGCGCCGGACACATTCCTGGGTGCAGCCGGCCGCCGCGCGCGCCGGCTGATGGATGACGGCGCCATCGGCAAGCCGGTGACCGGCACCGCTTTCATGATGGGGCGCGGCATGGAGCATTGGCATCCCAATCCGCAATTCTATTATCAGCCCGGCGGCGGTCCGGTCTTCGATATGGGGCCCTATTACCTGACCGTGCTGGTCAATCTGCTCGGGCCGGTCGAGCGCGTCATGGCGATGGCGACGCGCGGCCAGGAGGAGAGGCTGATCACGGCCGACGGGCCGTTCAAGAACACGACATTCAAGGTCGGCACGCCGACCAGCATAATGTCGCTGCTCGAATTCCGTTCCGGCGCCACCGTCACCTTCGGCGCCTCCTGGGACGTGTTCAAACACACCAACCATCCGATCGAACTGCACGGCACCGAAGGCTCGCTCAGGCTACCCGATCCCGACACGTTCGGCGGCACGGTCTCGCTGTCGGAACGTGGCGCCGACTGGGCCGATTTCGCCAGCGAGAGCGAATTGTATGGCGCCCGCAACTGGCCCTATGTGGCGCCCGACCGCGCCAATTACCGCATGCTCGGCGTCGCCGATCTGGCGCGCGCGCTGGCCACGGGCAGAAAGCCGCGCGCCTCCGGTGAGCTGGCGCTGCATGTGCTTGAGATCATGGAGGCGATCCTGGCTTCGGGCGAAAGCCGTGGCTCGGTTGCCGTCAACGGCACGGTCGACCAGCCGCCGCTGCTTGGCGAAGAGGAAGCGGCAACCCTGCTTGCCTGACGGGAGGTTCGTCCGTGACATCGCCGCCATCCCTGCCGACACTCGATCCGGAGGCCCGGCATGTGCTCGAGCTCGGCAGCCAGGCCGGCGCGCCGCCGTTCGAAACGGGAACGCCCGAACAGGCGCGCCGTGCCTACAATGAGGGCTTCCCAAACCTGCAAGGCGAGCGTGAGCCGGTAGCGGCACTCAATGAGCGCATCATCTCCGGACCCGGCGATCCGCTGAGGCTCAGGATCTATCGCGGGCAGGGCGCGCCTTCGGCAGGCGCTCCGGCGCTGCTCTATCTCCATGGCGGCGGCTGGGTGATCGGCAATCTCGACTCGCATGACGAGATCTGCCGCTGGTTCGCCAACGAGGCAGGCGCTGTCGTCGTTTCCGTCGACTACCGGCTGGCGCCGGAACACAAATTCCCGGCGGCAATAGAGGATTGCCGAGCGGCACTTGCCTTCATGCAAAGCGCCGCGGACGAACTCGGCATCGACGCTGCCCGCATCGCGGTTGCCGGCGACAGCGCGGGCGGCAATCTCGCCACGGTGCTCGGCCTGCTCACGCGGGGGGACAAAAATCCGCCGGCAGCGCAGCTGCTGTTTTATCCCAACACCGATGCCGGGCAGACGACGGACAGCTATCGCCGCTTCGCCATAGGCGTTGGCCTGACCGCCTCGACCATGGCCTGGTTCCGCGACCATTATGTCCGCAATGCCGCCGACATCGGCGACTGGCGTACCTCACCGCTGAAGGCGGAAAGCCTCGCCGGTGCGCCGCCCACCTTCATCGCCATCGCCGGTCACGACATCCTCGCCGACGAAGGCGAGGCCTATGCCAGGCGTCTGCAGGAGGCCGGCGTGCCGGTCGTGCTGGAACACTGGCCCGGTCAGATCCACGGCTTCGTCTCGATGGGCCGTCACGGCCCGGCAGCGAGACAGGCGGTTGCCGCCGCCATTGCCGCGTGGCGAAGCTTCGATCCTGCCTTTGGAAAGGTTCAAGCGGACTGACGCATGACCAGGGCGGCGTCAAGACTGACCTTCGGCGCGACCTTCGCCCTATCCTCGTTGAGCAAAGCGAGCAATGTCTCGACGCTGCGCCCCGCCATGGCGGCAAAATCCTGCGCGATGGTGGTCAGTGCGGGGCAGGTGTAGCGGCTCAGCGGATGGTCGTCATGGGCGGCGATACGCAGGTCGCAATCGGCCTTGCGGCCGATCTTCAGCCCTTTCGCGAAAGCTGCCGCCATCACGCCGAAGGCGAGGCGGTCATTCGCACACAGTATGGTCTTGCCGGGCAGACCCCCGGTCTTGCCGGGCAGACCTCTGGTCTTGCCCGGCAGGCCGCTGGCCCCGAGCATCTGTTCCATCTGCTCGTAGCCGATGCGCTCGAAATCCCATGTGTAGTCTCGGGTGTTGCCGATAACCACCGGCTCCTGGCCAAGCTGACGCATCGCGGCGACGTAACTGTTCAGGCGCTCCGGCGAATTGTGATTGACATGCGGGATGTCGAAATAGATCGGGGCGTCGCCGGAGCGGCAGAGATAGTCGACGATGGTCGAGACGCTCTGGGCATTGTTGTTGCCGACAAAGGGCGTGCCGCCTTCAAGATAGGTGTCGAAATAGACGACCGGCATTGTCTGGGTCAGCTTCTCCAGCGTGCGCCGGTCCGAACGCAAGCCGAGCGGCGCGATCAGCGCGCCCGAAACTTTCAGCGACAGGATGGTACGTGTCGCCTCCATTTCGAGCTCGGTTGAGCCATGCGAGGAGATGACGATCGGCCAGTAGCCCTCGTCGCGCAGCCTGAGCTCGATGCGGCTGACCATTTCGGAATAGAAGGGATCGGTGACCGTCGGTACGACAATGCCGATGGCGCGGGTGCGCTTGCGGTTGAGGTTGCGGGCAAACAGATTGGGCTGGTAGTCGGACGACCGCAACGCCTCTTCGATGCGCTTGCGCGTTGCCGGCTTGACGCTGGTCGGATCGTCGAAATATTTCGACAGCGTCGGCCTGGAGACGCCGCAGGAGCGGGCGAAATCCTCCATCGTCTTGTGCGTCATTGGCATTCAATCCTCGTCTGGCACGCGCCAGAACCTCAGTCATCCCTTGACGCTGCCCACGGTCCTGCAGCCGGCGCGTCCGCCACGCAACGGCAGACGAAATTTACAGGAAACGTCAGTGGGTTCAACGCGCAATGACAGATTATACCGTGCGTAAATTTGTTCAATTGACGCGAAAATTGTCGCGCATCAAAGTCTCGGTCACAAAGAGCGCTGAAAAGTCCAGGCACCATGACACAACAGATCGATCGGCTTCTTTCCCAGCTATATCGTCGGCTCGATGCCGCCGCGATTGTGATCGGCGATGCTATCGATCCGCGCTATGGCGACGACCTCTCCGGCAAGGGCGGCGGCCAGCCCGAACTGGTCTTGCGTCCGCGCAACGCCGCCGACGTCGCCGAAATCCTGCGCCTATGCAGTGGTATCGGCCAGAAGCTGGTCGTCCATGGCGGCCGCACCGGGCTGGCCGGCGGCGCGCGCGTGCAGCCGGGCGAAGCGGTGCTGTCGCTGGAGCGCATGACCGCGGTCGAAGCGCCCGACCGCGCCGCGGCAACCATCATCGCGGAAGCCGGCGCGCCGCTGCAAACGGTGCAGGAAGCGGCCGATGCGTCCGGCCTGATGTTCGGCGTCGATATCGGCGCGCGCGGCACGGCGACGGTCGGCGGCAACATCGCCACCAATGCTGGCGGCATTCGCGTGCTGCGCTACGGCATGTACCGCGCCCAGGTGCTGGGGCTGGAGGCCGTGCTTGCCGACGGCTCGATCCTGACTTCGTTGCGTGGCCTGGCCAAGGACAATTCGGGATACGATCTCAACCAGCTTTTCATTGGCAGCGAAGGCACGCTGGGCGTGGTTACTCGCGCCTGCCTGCGGCTGCATCCCAAGCCCGCCACCGAGGTTGCCGCATTCTGCGCGCTTGGCTCGCTGGGGGCGGCCATTGCGCTGCTCGACCTGCTCAAGCAGCGGCTCGGTCCCTTGCTGTCAGCCTATGAGGTGAATTTCTCGCCGCTCTACGGCTCCATGATTGCCGGCATGGCCGCGCCGGCGCCGCTGCCTGTCGGCGCGCCCGTCTATGTGCTGGCCGAGATCCAGGGCAGCCAGGCCGAGCTGGACGGCGAGCGTTTCGCTTCGGTGCTGATGCAGGCGGTCGAGGACGGCATCGTCGACGACGTGGTCGTCTCGCAGTCGCCACGCGAATTCCGTGCGCTATGGGATGTGCGCGAAGAGGCTAACCGATTCCTGTTTGCGATCGAGGGAATGCTCGGCGTCGACATCAGCATCCCGTTGGCGGCCATGGCGGATTTCCTGCGCAACGCCGAAGCCGCGATCCACGCCGTCGACAGCAGCGCCGAGATCTACGTCTTCGGCCATCTCGGCGACGGCAATCTGCACTATCAGGTCGACACCACGGAACCGGCGGCCGCCTATGAGATCATCTATCGCGGCGTGGCGGCATGCGGTGGCGCCGTCTCGGCCGAGCACGGCATCGGCCTCGACAAGAAGAAATGGCTGAACCTCGTGCGCAGCGACGCCGAAATATCAGCCATGCGCCGGCTGAAGGTGGCGTTCGATCCGCACAACATTCTCAACCCAGGGCGGATTTTCGATATCATTTGATCGCCAGGAGAATCTAGCTTGCAACTGGCGAGAGCAGCGCGTGTAAGTCGACCGTTCTCATCTGCTCGACGCCGTCCAGAGTCATATTTCCCGCGACATAGACGATGATTGCCAGACCGAGCCAGCCGATCCAGCGATACCTGGCAAGCAGCGCCGCCACCAGCGTCGAGGCGACCGCCATCAGAACCACCGACAGGATGAGACCGAACACCAGCGCATTCATGTCGTGGGCGGCGGCGCCCGCCACGGCCAGCACATTGTCCAGCGACATCGAGACATCGGCGACGACGATCTGCAGGATCGCGGTGCGCAGCGCCTTGGCCGGCCGCGCCGTCGCAAGTGCTACGGCTTCAGTGTCGACGTCCTCGCCGTCGCCGGCCGAGCGCAACTCCTGGAACATGTTCCAGCACACCCAGAACAAAAGCATGCCGCCGACCAGCATGATCCCCGGAATTTCCAGCAGTTGCACCGCGATCACCGCAAAGACGACGCGGATCACCGCCGCCGCGGCAATGCCGGCGATGATCGCCTTCTGCCGCAACGCCTTGGCGAGGCCTGCGGCCGCCATGCCGATCACCACGACATTGTCGCCAGACAGCACAAGGTTGATGGTGATGACTTCCAGATAAGCGGCGACAGTCGTCTGGTCGAAACTCATAGAGCGGTCTCCCCGGAAGGCTCCGGCTGGTTGCGGCGGATCGGACCGATGTCTGCGCAAACGCGAAGACAGCTGATTTGAGTGCAGCCCGGCATTGAAACAAGACGCCAGCGCGGCCAATCGGTCCTCATCCACGGAATTCATCGCCGGGTCGTGATTTCCGACCAGAAATGCCCGTCCCAGAATGCCCATCATGGAAGGGAAGACAAAAGCGTTCCGCTTGCCTATCAATATTGCCGACCAAAGGAGAGACGAGCATGAGCAAGACGGCACTGATTTTCTGGGGCGGATGGGAAGGCCACACGCCGGCTCGCAGCGCCGCTGTCGTCAGCGAGATATTGACGGGGCATGGCTTCGAAGTGCGGATAGAAGAGGGCACATCGGCGCTCGCCGATCCGCAGCTCCCGGCCATCGATCTGATCGTGCCGGTGATCACCATGTCGACGATCGATAAACCGGAGCTGCAAAACCTCACCGCCGCCGTCAGCGGCGGGACCGGCCTTGCCGGCTTCCATGGCACCATGGGCGACAGTTTTCGCAACGAACCGGCCTATCAGTTCATGACCGGCGGCCAATGGGTCGCGCACCCCGGCGACATCATCGACTACCGTGTCGACATCATCAGCGACGATCCGATCGTCAGGGGTATCGAGGGTTTCGCCTACCATTCCGAGCAGTATTACATGCATGTCGACCCGAGCAACGAGGTGCTGGCGACGACGACGTTCAGCGGTGAGCATCTCGACTTCATCGACGGCGTCGTCATGCCCGTGGTCTGGAAGCGCCGCTATGGCAAGGGCCGCGTCTTCTTCAGCGCGCTCGGCCACACCGCGGATGAGTTTTCCGTGCCGCAAATGCGCACCATCTTCGAGCGTGGGGTGCTGTGGGCCAGCCGGTAACCGGGGCCTGTCCAAGCAAGCAACGGCGATATGACGCCTCCGCTACTCGCTAAGCCGCGGCTAACGCACTATGGTGGCTGAGGTGACGACGTTCGACCGCCGTCATCGCAACTGAAATGTGTTGTCACGGGGGGCATGCATGTTCGGGGTCGTCGGATTAGTAAGGCATGGAAAGCCGTCGCAGCGCTGGCGTCCGCCGGCTCTGGTGGTCGTGGTGTTCGGCCTGTTGCTGCTTGCGCCGGAAGTTGCGAATGCGCAGCCGAACTGGACGCTCGATCCGGCGAATTCGACACTCACCTATCAATCGGTGAAGAAGAACACCATTGTCGAAACCAACAAGATCAGGAACCTCTCGGGCACGCTGACATCGGATGGCGCCGCCAAGGTCACGTTCGACCTGAACTCGGTCGACACCGGTATCGACCTTCGCAATGTCCGCATGCGCTTCCTGTTCTTCGAAACCTTCAAATTCCCGACGGCGGAAGTGACGGCGAAAGTCGATCCCGCCGCTTTTGCCGATCTCGCCACCAAACGGCGCATAAGCGCGCATATCCCGTTTCGCCTGAGCCTGCACGGCGTCGACAAGGACCTTGAGGCCAATGTCGTGGTCACCATGATCACCGACAGCATGGTGTCGATCGCCTCGGCGGCGCCGGTCGCCGTGCATGTCGAGGATTTCGGCCTGTTGCCCAACATCGAAAAACTCCAGCAGGCGGCCAATGTCAGCAGCATCGTCCCGACGGCTTCGGTGTCGTTCGACTTCGTCTTCACCGCTGATGGCGCCAAGCCTGCGGCCACGCCTGCCGTCGCGGCCGCAGCCCCAGCCGATGCCGGGCCGGTCGCCACAGATGCAGGCAAGACGTCCTTCAGCGACGATGAATGCCTGAACAGGTTCGAGGTGCTGTCGCGCACCGGCGCCGTCTATTTTCGCCCAGCCAGCGCTCGGCTCGATGAAAAGAGCCGCCCACTGCTGGCCGAGGTGGTCGGCGTCGTCGGCAAATGTCCGAAACTGAAGGTCGAGGTTTCGGGCCATACCGATTCCGACGGCTCGCCGACGGCCAACAAGAACCTGTCGGAACGGCGCGCCAAGGCGGTCGCCGACGCGATCATCGCTGCGGGCATTCCATCGGCGCAGATCACGGCTTCCGGCTATGGCGAGGAAAAGCCGGTGGCGCCGAACGATACGCCGAAGAACAAGGCGCTGAACCGGCGGATCGAGTTCTCCGCCACGCCGCTCTCCAACTGAGCCGGTCCTTAACTGAGAAGGCCCGTCAACCGAAAAGGAATCCGGTGCGTTTGGACATGATTGCAAGTTGCGGCAACTTCATGCGCGGCATCGGCCTCGCCGTGCTGGCGCTTGCGTTGACCATGACCATTACCATGACCGCGGCCAGTGCCGAACGCCGCATCGCCCTGGTGCTCGGCAATTCCCATTACCGGAACGCGCCGGTGCTGCCCAATCCGGTGAACGATGCGCAGGCAATGTCCGATCGCCTGAAGGGGCTGGGCTTCGAAATCGTCTCCGGCCTCGATCTCACCAAGGCGCAGACGCAGGAAAAGATCGCGCAATTCGCGCGGCAGGTGCGTGGCGCCGATATCGCGCTGTTCTTCTATGCCGGTCATGGCCTGCAGGTCTCGGGCAGGAATTACCTGCTGCCTGTCGATGCGGCGCTGGAGGACGAGACCTCGCTCGACTTCGAAGCCGTGCAGGTGGACTTCATCCTGCGGCAGATGTCGCGCGAGACCAGCATCAGGCTGGTGTTCCTCGACGCCTGCCGCGACAACCCGCTCGCCGATGTGCTTGCCAAGGAGACTGGCGACGACAGCACGGCAAGCAGCGGCCTTGCCGAAATACCGATCGAGAATGGCGGCGCCGGCACGCTGGTCGCCTTCGCTGCCAGTCCCAACCAGCTCGCCTATGACGGACCGGGCGAGCACTCGCCATTTTCGGCGGCGCTGCTTGCCCATATCGGCGAGGTCAACGTCTCGATCACCGAAGCGATGAACCGGGTTACGTCGGATGTGTTCAAGGCCACAGCCGGACGCCAGCGGCCCTGGATCAACGTTTCGCTGACCACCGATGTCGTGCTTCACAAGGTCGATCTCAAGGCGCCGCTGATCGTCGGCGATTCCGGCCCGGCTGCGCCCGAAGGCGATACGCAGGCGCGCACCGGCGCGGCCGCCAATCCGCCGGGTACGGACGCCGGCGAGCAGGCGCTGGAACAGCTGCGTGAGGAAATTCCGAAGCTGGGCTCGGACGCGCCAATCCTTTTCGATGTTCCGGTCAATTTCGGCGACCCGGCGATCGACGGCAAGAGCATCGCCCAACTCATCCAGGGCAAGCCGCACTTCAGTCCGGTCGAGGGCCTGGAAAAGTCCGTCTGGGACAACCAGTGCAGCAACTGTCATCAATGGACCGAGGAGCGGCTGTGCGACCAGGCCAAGACCTACGTCACCAATGATGCCTCGGTGTTGCGCCTGCAACACCCGCTGGGCACGCGCTTCAAGGTGGCACTCGGCAAATGGGCGCAAAACGGCTGCAAATGAGACCGCCAACAATGGGTTGGATCAGATTTCAATGAAATCTCATCACGATCCAGAGCAATCAGGCTCGGCGCAGCGCCTCGGTTTCGGCCAGATGGATGCCCATCTCGACAAAGGCGGTGAGCACGGAGAAACGGTCCGCCACCGCAACCCGCGCCAGTCCGGCCAGTATGCCGGCATTGACGGCATGCGCAGCCGGCAGCGGCCGCAGCCTCGACCCGTTGGTCTGCGGCGTCAGGCCATTGATGTGCCGTTGCGCCGCTAGCGCGATCCAGCCGGCAGGCGTGTGCTGCTGCGTCATCGCCGCCCCGGCGACAGCCTCCCGGCGGGTTGCATTGTTGGGGTCGCCGACCCACTCCTGGATCAGTGTCAGCGTTGCGAGGTCCTGCTCTTCGAGCAGCTCGGTCAGATGCCCCAGGCACTCATGGCCCCACCAGATTGCGGCCCGGTCAGGCAGGAGATAGGCGCAAAAGGTAATCGCTTCCTCGGGGATGCGCCCGGCCATCAGCCGGCGGCAGAACTCGAGCGAGGGTTGGTCGGTCGGAACGGCCGTCATGTCCCGAGCGACAGCCGTGTTCGCGGCGAAGAGATCGCGTGCGGTCTGGAATCGAAGCCCGTTGACCATCGCTGCTGTTATCCTCCCCCAGCCCTCACTCAACCCGCCTGCGAGGCGCGGGTCAAGTCTGTCGACCACCACATGTCCATGACGTTGTTCACAGACAAACGCCTCACGGTTTGGTATATTCCACAGCCGACCGTGATCTCGACAGATCATTGTCGAACAGGAAGAGTTGGCCCGGATCCATGGATCGGGCCTGAGTGAAAATCGGATGCTCGAAACGGGAGTAACCGTTATGCAGCGGCACATTTCAGTCTTGGCATTGGCGACCGTGCTTTTCTCGACTCACGTCTATGCCGACCCACTTCAGAAATCGGAAGACATTGTGAAGTTCTTTGCCGGCACGATCGATCACGGCGCGGCACGCGGGATTTGTGTCGGCACCGAGGACGAGTGCAAGAGCAAGACCGGCCAGAAAGAAAAGCCTCCGGAGAAGACCGGCCTCGATATGCTGATCAATTTCAGCCTGGATTCGTCCGAGCTCGACGCCAAGGCGCGCAGCGAACTCGACGAATTCGCCAAGGCGCTGAAGGACGATCGGCTGAGCAAGCTGTCCTTCGTCGTCGAAGGCTATACCGACGCATCCGGCTCGGCGACCTACAATGAGGGGCTGTCGCAGCGCAGGGCGCAGTCGGTGACGGCCTTCCTCGAATCCAACGGCATCGAAGCCACCCGCATCAAGGCGGTCGGTCTCGGCGAGGCCAATCCACGCAACCCCGACCCCTACGATCCCGTCAATCGCCGGGTCGAGATGCGGATCAAGGCGCAGTAGCGTCGCCGGCTGCGTTTTCCGGCCATCAACGCCGCGCGTCCAACGGACACGCGGCGTTTTTGTCGTTCGATGTGATCGATCAGTTCTTGAGCACGCCGCCGACCGCTACGCCGGTGCCGAAGATCAGCGCCTTGGTCAGGAAATCATTGTTGTCCCGCGGCGGCGGCTCATCCTCGCGCACGACCTCCCGGTTGCGCCTTTTCTGCACGAACTGCTGTTGTCGGCGCGGCTTCTGGGCGTACTGCTTCTTGCGTGGCTTTTCCGCCACCGGCTTCAGCGTGCGGGCCTTCTGCACCACCTGTTTTTTCGGCTTGTCCACGCCGGCCTGGTCGGCCTCATGCTTGGCACGCACGGCCTCCATCATCGGATCCGTCTGGATAACCAGGAACGCCAGTTGCTCGCGCGTCAGGAAAGTGGTCGGAGGCAGCCCGTTCCCCTCTTGCCAGTCGCCGATCGCTTGCCGGGTCTTGGCGCCGATATTTCCGTCGACGCGGCCAAGCTCGTTGCCCAGCGCCTCGACGCGCAATTGCAGGTCGATGCGGCCCTGGCGATCGAGACCGATCGCGTTCTCCGTCGCCTCGGTGCCCAGCACCTTCTTCATGTCGTCCGAAATGCCTACCGAGGTGCGCACGGCAGAACCCGAGTTCGCTTCTTCGGCAGCAAGCGCGGCGACTTCCCGTTCCTGGGCTTTCGGATCGTTCAGCGCATCGATGTTGAGCCGCGCCACCGTGGCGAAGCGGCCATTCGGGAACTGTTCGAGATAGGCTTCGTAGAATGGCGCGGTGTTGCGCTTCGAGGCCTCGTCCCAAAGCCGCTGCTCGACTTCCCACGAAGGCGGTTCGCTGGTGACGGGGGCAGGGACGGGCGCTGTCGCGGCGTTCGCGTCATCGGCGGCCGGTTTTACCATCGGCGCGGCTTGGGCGGCCGGTTTGCCAAGGAAGACCTCGCGGCCCAGCGATGCGTTGTGCCATGGCCGCTGGCGGCCTTGCGTGGTCTCGGCCACTTCGCCGCGCACCCGCGTCAGCGCACTCTGGATCTCGACGCCGGGTTCGGTCAGGTGCCTGGCGAGCGCGGTCGAGTAGGGGCTGTCGACGCCGTTGCCGTCAAAGGCGATGGCGCCCGGGTCGGTGGCATAGGCAATCAGGATGCCGCCGGTGCCGACGCCCTCTGATTTAGGGTCGATCGGCGCCAGGCCGGTGCCCAGCGCGGTGGAGCGGGTCTTCGGCATCGCGGCCGCCAGTGTGCGTGCCAGCGGATTGTCGCGGCAGGCATCGAGGATGATGACGCCGACCGCCGGGTCGGGTGGCAATGCGGCCATGAAGTCGTCGATCTGGACGGTGCGGGTCTTGAGATAGGCAGGTGACGTCAGTTCGGCGTCGACCGGGATCAAAAAGTTCTTGCCGTCGACCTGCATGCCGTGGCCGGCATAGAAAATGACGGCGAGGTCGGCATCGTAGGACTGCTCGGTGAATTTGCTGATCAGGCTGTGCATGCCGGCATTGTCCTGGTCGACGCCCTCGATCACCTCGAAGCCGGCATTGCGCAGCGTCGATGCGATGAGATGCGCGTCATTGGCCGGATTGGGCAATTCGACGGCATGGACGTATTTGCTGTTGCCGATGACCAGCGCGACGCGTTTGACGCCACCGGCATCCGGCGCCGCCGCCTGGACGGTGCCAAGCGCGGTCAGCATTAACAGAAAAAATCCGCTCAAAAGGACGGCAAACGCTTTCATGGGATCGGCCCTCCGCCCCAATGGGGCGCGTTATTGATGGCTGCGCATGCTAAATTTCACCAGCGACTGTATCGCTTCTGCCAAAATGGCTGTTGGGCGTATGTGATCCCAGCCACAGTTTTGGTTCACAAGGACGCAAAAACCTTCCCAAATATCCGCAAACATACCATTCGCCGGCCTCAGAACCAATCGGCTTGGCGAAAGCCGGGGCGAACTGCCAGCTCTAGCCCGGCTCAAGAGTATTTTGGATCGAGCCGACCAGTGCCGTTATCGCCTGCTTGTATTTTTCGAACTCCGGCGATGTCTGGCGGACTTCCGTCGTCGTCTGCTGGCCCGCATCGGTGGTGGCGGGCGTCGGCAATTTGCGGCCCATCTTCCGTTCCGCCCAGTCGACGACGTAGCTGGCGGTCTTGCCGGCAAGAAACGGGTTGGCCTGGATAACGGACGAGCCGAGCACGGCGCTCAACTGCGCCGATCCCGGCGACGCCAGCACCTGATGTGCGCCTTCCATGCCGAGGAAATGGCAGAGATAGAGCCGGCCGGCGGTAATCTGATGGCCGCGCGCCTTGAGATAGGCTTCGCCCTCGCGCGCCAGATTGCGCACCATCTCACGCGAGATGGTGGCGTCGTAGCGCAAAGCGAGCAGGTCTGCGGTCGACAGCGATCGCGCGAGTTCGGGACGATAGGTGTTCATCATCCGGATCCAGGTCTTGGATATGAACTGGCCGGCGCCTGTCGCCGAAGACAGCGGGTTCTTGGCCCGCGCGCTACCGCCCGATTCGACGTGGACGATACGGTCGGTCAGCGTTTCGACGGCGGGATCGCTGGAAGTGACGGCGATTGCAGCGGTCACTGTTCCGAGCGGATCGATCGCCTGACCGCTCTGGTAGAGTTCGAAATGCAAATGTGGCCCGGTCGACAGGCCGGTGGTGCCGATATAGCCGATGATGTCGCCGGCCTTCACCTTGGTGCCGACACCGCTGGCAATGGCGAATTTCGACATATGCGCGTAGCGCGTCTCGCGGCCGCCGCCATGGGCGATCTTGACCACATTGCCGTAGCCGCCGCCGTCGCCCTGGAAGATGATCTCGCCGTCGAAGGCTGCGGCGATCGGCGTCCCCACGGGTGCTGCCCAGTCGACGCCCTTGTGGATGCGAACAACGCCCAGGATCGGATGCTTGCGCGGCCCGAAGGTCGACGTCATGACACCGTTGACCGGCGTCACCATGCCGTTGGCCACCGTCAGCGAGCGCACCTGGTCATCGCCCGAGACGCAGGAAAACTGGCCGTCGCTCTGCTGGAAAACGAAACAATCCAAGCTCTTTTGCGTGCCTTGGATACCGACATAGAGCACCCGTCCGTCGGTCTCGTTCTTGCCGCGCGGCGTCTGCGAATAGATCAGCACAAGACGCTGGTCCTCGCTGGCGAAAGCATCCAGATCCTGTCCCCGCGACAGATACATGATGGCTTCGCCAATGATGCCGCTCGGCACATTGTTGCGGGCCGCCGTCGAATAGATCGCGTCGAGCAGGCGGTATTGCCGTTTCTGCGTGCCTTCGGTCTCGGCGCCCGAATAATTGAACAGGTCCTCGCGCACCCACGGGTCGACGCCCGACACGAAGGCACCGGCCGCGTTGCGTGTCAGCGTGCCGACAAAGACGTTCCTGGCGTAGATCGAGACCTGCATCAGCGACATCGTCGTGGTCTCGCGCGTCGGCCTAAAGCCGCGCATCGCCACGACATAACCAGGCTGCAGGCCGTCCTTGTCGAACAGCGCCTTCAGCGCCTCGCCGGCAAGCTTTGCGTCGTCGGCGGAAAAATGCGCATCGAGCGCCACGCTGTCCAGGCTGCGGTCGTTGAGGATTTTCACGAAAATGTCCTCGGTCGCCTCGAAGCGCTGATATTCCGAGCTGACGTTGGCAACGCTGGTGTTGTTTTCGACCGCTGTCTTCTGAAAGGCGGGGAGTGCTGCTTCGCCCTCATCGATGGTCTCGCCCCAGCCGGCCTCGGGGTCATCGGCCGCCGCCGATGCACCCGGAGCAGCCTGCGGGTCAGGAGCTGGGCCGGAGGCCGCCGGAGCCCCGTCCGCGCCGGGCGATGGTTGAAGATCGTTCTGCAGGTCATTCTGCGGATCGTTGGGTTCGGCGGGTGGCGCGACCGCGGTCTTCCGCTGCGCCTGGAAGAAGGCGAAATCCTCCTGCGTCGAGGGGATCGTCGTCATGAATTTTTCGCTGGCGCTCAGCATCACGTCGGAGAGAACCATGATCTGAGGGGAGATGCCGGCCTGGTCGAGCTCCGTCGGGCGCGGCATCCCGCGGCTCTTGGCGGCGCCCGCCTCCGGCGCCAGTGTGATCCACATCGGGTCGCCGGCAAGGTCGATGATGGCCGGCACGTAGACCGATGCGTCGGCCGGCACGTCGTCCGAGTCTTCGACGGCATGCAGTTCCTCGTCCTCGTCGCGGAACGACCAGTAGTCGGCGGTAAGATAGAAGCCGGTGGCAATCGCGGCGAGGACGATTGTCGCCAGGCCAGCCGCCAGCCCGAGCCAGATCCTGCGCCTGCGTAGCGCGGCGCGCGCCTGCTTCTTTGCCTTGAAGCTGGTGTCGATGCTGTGCGTCACGGTGCGCTTCCGGTCAGGAAGAAGGTCCAGCGCACCTGTTCCTGCGTGTCGACTTCGAGAAACTTCGCCGCGATATGGCCGCGCTGCCAGCATTCATCGATGCCGCGGATCGAGAACCGCCGCCGCTCGATGCACATGTCGGTGGAGCCTGCCAGAATGGCGTGGCCGAAGACATCCGTCGCGTAGATGTAGATGTAGCGGTTGGTCAGCTCCTCGCGAATGACGTTGACGCATTGATTGGCGCCGATGGTCCACCAGCCATCGGTCTGGTCGGCATCGTCGACCTTCTGACCGACGGCAAGATTGACGACGTCGAGCGTCTGGTTGCAGACGGTGAATTCGGCGCGCGCATGCCCGGTGGAAAGAAGCGCCAGCAACAGCGTCGCGACCGCGCTCGCGGCGAGCTTCACGCGCACGTTCCGGGCAAGCAGGACGGGATCTCGGCGACGGCGTTGCATCGGCGTCGGTGCTAGCCGCCGAGGCGGAAGTATTTGGCGGTCGCCGAAAATGCCGAACTCCTGGCGCCGATCTCGTCGAGGATCCTGGGCAACAGCACCGAGGCCGGCGTCGGCGTTGTGAAGTCCGCCGCCTTTATGTCCTGCGGCCCGGTGATCACCATGATGATCTGCGGCAACGCCTTGCCTGCCGCCTTGTCGGCGGCGCCGAGCCCGATCGGGATCGAGAAGGTCGCCTTGTCGGCTTGTACGACAACATGATCGTCGAGGTTGAACGCGATGCCCCTGTGGTCGATCAGGAACACGCTCGACACCAGCCCGCCATGCGTCATCAGCGTGCCGTCGATCGGCGAGCCGTCCGGCACCGATGTCTGGTCGAGGACAAGCTGCGGCCTGTCGGCCGTGCTCGCGCCCATGAAACGCAGGAAGCCGGTGATCCCGCATTGCGGGGGCTGGATAAGGCGGACGCTGATATCCGGCTCGACATGGAACTTCGCCTGGAATTCCCCAAGCAACTGTTCGAAGGGTGGCACCGACGTGCCGAAGCCCTCGATCGCGACACCCTTGTCGGCGACCGACGTCACCGTCGCAAAAAAACAATCACCACCATTGAAGGCGCGTACCCAGGTGACCCGCTCCGCGGCCGCATCGGCCGGTGGCGGCACCTCCGGCTTGGGCACGTTCATGGCAATGTCGGGCTCTGCCGGCTTGTCGGCCTGCTCACCGCTGGCGATATCGGGCTGGCTCGGCTTAGGCTCCGCGGTCGGTTCAGGCGCCTGCGTGTCCGGCTTGGGCGCCTGCGCGGTCGGTTCAGGCGCCTGCGCCTTGGGCTCGGGCGCTTGAGCGGTGGGTTCCGGCGTCGGTGCTGTGGGTTTGGGGGCCTCGGCCGTCGGTTCAGGTGTTTGCGTGGCTGGCGCTGTCGCCTTGGGCTCTACCGGCGGACTGACAGGCTCGGGGTTCTTCGCGGCATCGGACTGTGACGGGCCGGATGGCGGTTGCAGCGCGACGGTCTTGTCGGTTGGTGCGGCCGGCAGCGGGGCCGTGGCGCTCGACGCGACTGGCGGCGTCGGCTGCGGCTCGACCGGCGCTTTGGCCTGATCTTCAGCCGGAGTCTCCGCTGGTTGCGGCTTTGGCACCGTCTTCTCGACCGGCGCAGTGTCCGAAACGGGCTTGTCAGCGACGATCGGCTTTGTCAGTTCGGGTTGGAGCGGCTTGCCGGTGTCGGTGACGCGAGGCCGGTCTCCGAATCCCACGATACCCGATGCATAGAGCCCTCCAAGCGATACCACGGCCACCGCCGACAGCACCGCGATCGTCAGATTTCTGCCTGTAGTAGCACGCTTCGGTGGTGTGCTTGCTCGCTTGGGAGTTTCAGCAGCCGGTTTCGGGTGCGACAGGTGCGCCGGGCGCACGTGCGGCACGAAAGACGGCTCCGCCGTGCCGCTTGGCGGGGCCGAACCGAAGCCTTGGGCCGGCGAGTCCCCGACCTTCGAGACAGGCCCTGCGGTCTGCCCGGTTCGCGGCAGACCGGGCCGGGGCGCGAGCGATGCCGGCGGCAAGGTCGCGTCGCTGTCGTCGCGCGTCAACCGGGCGATTTCGGCCATGCTGGCCGGTCGATCATCCGGGTCAGGCTGCAGCATCGCTTCGACAATGTCCCTGAAATCGGCATCGATGCCGGAGAGATCAGGGACGGTCCGCCGTTTTTCGACGATCTCGTATTGCGAGCCGCCCATATCGATCGGCTTGCCGCGCAGCGCCGCCGCCAGCACCAGCCCCAGGCTGTAGATGTCGGACTGTTCGCTGACCTCGCCGCCATAGAGCCCGAGTTGCTCGGGGGAGACGTAATTGTATTTTCCGGCAAACTTGCCGCCGATCAGCGTCTCGCCACCGACCGCGGCCGATCGCGCAATGCCGAAATCGATGATCTTTGCCCGCTCGACCCGGCCGCCCGGCAGGATGATGTTGTCGGGCGACAGATCGCGGTGGATGGCGCCGGCCTGGTGCACGGCGCTCAGGCCCGAGGCTAGCCGGTGGCACAGTTTGCGCACATCCGGAGTCGCCATCGCCCCGCCGCGCATGACGTCGTACAGCGACTGGCCGTCGACGAATTCCATCGCCAGATAGGGCCGCCCGATGCCGGGATCTATGGTGAAGACGTGGTAGCGCACGACCGCGTCATGCGACAGATGGTTGAGGATCGAGGCTTCCTTGCGAAACAGCGACAGGATCGTCTGATCGCGGGCGAATTCCGGCAGCACGATCTTGATCGCGACATGATCGCCGGTCTGGATGTTGTGGCCGCGATAGACTTCGCCCATGCCGCCCGACGCGATGCGTTCGTCGAGCTCGTAGATGCCGCTGAGCTGCGTGCCGACGCTGGTATCCGCCATGTTGGGCAATAGCCGGGTCTTGTCGTCGGAGCTCATCGGTCGCGGCCTTCTGCTCGGGACAGGCCATTGCCTTTGTCTCTGATCTTGACCAGAACGATGGTGACGTTGTCCGTGCCGCCGCGCTCAAGCACCATGGAAAGCAGCTTTTCGCAGGCAGCCTGCGGCGCTGCCGAGAGCACTGCAGCCGCAATCTCCGCGTCACTGACATGCGCCGTCAGGCCGTCCGTGCTGAGGATGAAAATGTCGCCGGCAAGGGTCTCTCCCTGCTGGAAGTCGATGGCGATTTCGTCGTTGACGCCGATGGCGCGGGTGATGACGTTGCGGCGCGGCCAGTTCTCCGCTTCGGCCGCGCTGATCGCGCCGCTGTCGAGCAGTTCCTGGACCTCGGTGTGGTCGCGCGAAATCTGCGAGATCGCGGCGTTGCGCACGAGATAGACGCGGCTGTCGCCCGACCACAGGCAGGCGAACCTGCCGTCCATGGCCAGCAGTGCGGCAACGGTGGAGCCGATGGTCACGCCGCGTGAGCGCGAAATCCGGCGGATCTCGGCATGCGCCCGGTTCAGCCGATCCTCAAAGCGGGCGCGCAGATCCGGCGCCGAACTGGCGATGCCGATCGTCGCCAGATGCTCGACAATGCTTGCCGAAGCGACTTCTCCGGCCTCGTGCCCGCCCATGCCGTCGGCCACCACCCAGAGGCCGATCCGCGGCTCGACCAGAAAGCTGTCCTCATTGTGGTCGCGCACGCAGCCCTTGTGGCTCACGCCGTAGCTCTCAAAGGCGGCATCGTTCACTTGCCTACGCTCCGCAACGCCTTGGCTGACGTGCCTGGCCAGTCTGCCACAGCCCCATTCATTAGAGTATCGAAATCTAAGCCGCTGATGACGGACCGTGTGGTGCCGCCGCTGTCTCTGCGTCCTGCAATCGCTGGTCCTGCCATGCAATTCCCCATCAGAAAGCCTTCGGACAGCTGAACGCGGAGAGCGCCGGCAGCGTGAACGGATTACCGTCCTCCCCGGTCTTGATCGTGTAGGCGACATCGCGCCCGCCGATGAGGAAATGCGCTTCGAGACTGTCGCCATTGGCGGTGACCTGCCCCTTGTCCAGCAATCGTTTCAACGCCCAGGGACCGTCGAACTTGATTGCGGACTCGCGGCCGGGCAGCTCCGGCGTCAGGCTGAGACTGGCCGAACCGGTCTTGCCCGGCCACGGAATCAGGCCCGGCGTGTTGCCGGCTTGGGTGGCCTGCAGCACCTGGCCGTCGATATTGAGCAGCGCCATGTCGGCATCGCCATGCAGCGACAGCGGCGTGAAGGTGATGTTGATCGACGGCACCGGCCCGCCGAGCGGAAAGAAAGCCGCGCGGATTTGTGCCGCGAGCTGAAAGTTCTTCAGCGTCGATTTCGCCAGATTGCGGCCGAACCTGGTGTCCTGTTTCCAGTCCCAGTCCTGGCCGCTCATGTCGACCAGCGACGCCAGGTTCTGCGCGAAAAACCGGTCGAGAACCCCGCCCGGAGAAAACAATCTGGCAAAATCCGCCATGGCGACATCGTCGGTGCCGGCGGGGGCGAATGGAAAGCGCCCGGCAATCACCTCTTCGCACGGACGGCCGACGGTCTCCTCCAGCATCTCGTTGAGACGTGTGGTCGATGTTTCGGCGACGGTGCCCTCGAAATCGTCCGCCGCCGCGCTCACCATCCTGGCCAGCGCCTTCGGCAGCCGCGAAGCATTGGCGCGCAACGTCGAGATCTGCAGCTGCAGATTGGCGTTGGCCTGGTCCGTCTGGGCGGGGACATCGGCGGCCAGCCGCACGCTCTGATAGATTTCGCGGAAATTCTGGGTGAGGGCGTCGAGCGGCCGCTGCCCCGGCGCCCCGGCCACCAAAGCCTGGAAAGACCGGAACTGGGCTTCGATGTTGGCGCCGGGATCCTGGTTCTGGGTGTTGACAAAGGCGGCCCCGGCCCGGCTCTGCGATTTGCGCGCCGCAAGCTCGATGCCGATGCGGGCGAGGCCCTTGGCGCGCGCGGCGATTTCCTGGTCGCTGTCTTGAGACGGCGCAGCCGGATTGCGCTCTTGCGTCAAAGCTGTTTCGCGCGCGATGGCCTCGAACAGCTGCATCAGCGGTGAGGTCGGTGATCCCGCTGCGGACAGCGCCAGATATTGCGGTTTGTCGGCGGCCATTGGCTTGAACTTCAACCTGTCGAGCACCTCGTTCCACGCCGCCGCAAAACTCTTGCCGTAGCGGTCGAGAAGTTCCGGGCCGAGCTTGAGCAATTCCTGGTCGAAGCCGCCTTGCTCGCCGCTCGAACCGATCACCCATTGATCGTCGACCAGCGCCTGCGCGCTCTTGGCAAGTTGCGCCAGATAGAAGTCGAAGCCGGCATGGGTGTAGAGACCGGGGACGCGAAGGCCGGCGAGATCGTTTCCGTCATTGCGCTCGAACAGCATCGGCGCTTCCGGGCCGGCTTGCGAGGCCACCGAAAAATCGTCCAGCGCCGCCGCATAGGTGGCCGACTGGATGAGAGCGGTGGCGCGATCGGCAAGGCTCATGCGGCCGAGCGAGCGCTGGGCGGATTCGACCAGCGTGCGGTTGAGTTCGAACGAGGGATCCTGGTCGTTGTCGAGCGCCAGCATGGCGCGCAAATGCTTCTCCAATTGCGCCCGGCCGTCGCGATTGTGGGCGCCGGGATAGCGGTTCTGTTCCCAGTCCAGTTTCAGCCAGGTGACGACCAGTTCGTCATCCACTTTCGGCGCCTTGCCGCCTAGCATCAGGTAAATCTTCAGCGGCTCGTACAGCGCCATCGGATCGGCCATCCTGGCCTCGATCGTGCGTTCGAGCTGGAACAGCAGGCGCGAGCGGAACATGCGCTCCAGCCCTTGCCGGTAGGCAGTCTCGGAAGCCGAAAGGATACGCTCACGCTGGCTGAGGCCGAACGTCGCCGTGGCCGGGGTGGGCTGGTCTCTCGTATCGTAGCCGGCCGGCAGGCCGCGCAGCGCATCGAGCGCGCCGATGACGGTTTCGAGGTCGGCATCCAACACCGTCGTGCTGGCCAGCAGCGGCGCGGCTGTCGCGCGGTATTGGCCTGCCGCCTGGCCGGTCGCGGCGACCAGCGATTTGTTGGTCGTAAAGCTCAGGCCGAGAACGCCAAGCGCGGCGATCGCTATGGCCGTGATCGCTGTCAGGCCGGCGTAGCGGGCGATCGCAACGCGCCTGTCGGCCGCCCTGTCATAGGACACCCAGCCGGACTCGGCGAAAATGACGCGGCTCAACAGATCGTGCAGGAAGAAGCTTTTGCCGGTGCCGGAAAGATGCGCCTGGGCATTCCTGCCGAAACTGCGGCCTATGCTGCCCAGCAACTGGTCGATCGGCGTGCCTTCCTGCGTGCCGGAAGAAAAATACAGGCCGCGCAGGGGGGCGTTCAGCTGCTTGCGCGTCGGCTCGAAAACGCCCTCGAGGAAATTCACGATCCGGCCTTTCAGCGCACCGAGCTGCGCGGCGAAGCCGAAAATGGCGATGCGCGCGACCGGATCGGTCTCCGCCTGCAGCCGCTCGCTCATCTCTTCGGTCAGGCGCTTCACCAGCGCGTCGAATTCGGCTGGCGCTTCTGCGACCATGTTCAGGCCGCGCTCGGCGGTCTGGAAGGTCGCGCCCCACACCTTGCGCCGGCGTGCTTCGTCGAAACCGCCGAAATATTCCATGAATCCGGAGACCAGGTCGGCCTTGGTGAACAGCACGTAGACGGGAAAGCGGACCTTCAGGACCTCGTGGATTTCCTGCAGGCGGCTGCGGATCTCGGCGACACGGGCCGCCTGCTCTCCGTCCGCCATCAGATCGGCAAGGCTGATCGCCAGGATGACGCCATTGATCGGCTGACGCCTCCGGTGCCGCTTGAGCAGCGACAGGAACGCCAGCCAGCTTTTGCTGTCGGTCCGTGCATGGGAATCCTGCGTCGTGTAGCGCCCGGCCGTGTCGATCAGCACCGCCTCGTCGGTGAACCACCAGTCGCAATTGCGCGTACCGCCGACACCCGCCACCGGCTGCGCCTGGCCCGACCCGGCAAGCGGAAAGTTCAGGCCGGAATTGACCAGCGCGGTGGTCTTGCCGGCGCCCGGCGGGCCGATGACGATGTACCAGGGCACGTCGTAGAGGAAGTTGCGCTTGCCGCTCGATTGCCTGAGCGTCGCGACCGCTTCGTTCATGCGAGCTTCCAGCACCTTTGCATCGCTGCCGTCATCCTCGGCGCTGGCCATGGCGGCCTCCAGCGCCTTCTGCGCCTTGCGCCTGCGCCAGAACCGGATTGCATAGATGATCGCCACCGTTCCGACGACGATGCCGATGATCGCTGCCCGCAGCCAGATGGGATCCAACGGCCGGGCGCCGGCAAAGCGGATTAACGGGCCGGCGTACCAGACCGCGGCTGCAAAGCCGGCGAGCGCGAGCGCGCTGAAGATGCGCAGCAGCCAGCCGGTCACAGCATCTCCTCCCGCGGGATCATTACATCGACACGGCGGTTTTTGGCGCGGCCCTCCGGCGTTGCATTGTCGGCGATGGGCTCGTCCTCGCCCTTGCCCTCGACCTTTGTCCGCGACGGATCGCTGAAATGCGCTGCGATCATCTTTTCCACCGACTGGGCACGTGCGACGGAGAGGTCGAAATTCGATTTGAAGGCGCTGGTCTTCTTCGGTTTGACGTTGTCGGTGTGGCCGACGATCCGGATCGGCCCGCGCTCCGCGTCGAGAGCCGCCGCGATGCTGGCGGCCACCGGCTCGAACTCCGGCTTGACCTCGGCTCGTCCCGACTGGAACAGCAGGGCGTTGCTGATTTCCACGATGATGAAATCACCCTTGGTGCCGACGCTGACGCCGCCGCCTTCGATCTCCTTGGCCAAGGCAGTGCGGATGCGATCGACCTGCGCAATCGTCGTTGGCGCTGCGACGACTTTCACCTCCTCGGTCAGCGGCACGAAACCGGTGCGCTCGATGGTGACCGGCGTCGCCGGATTGAGCGCCAGCAACTCGCCGGCAACAGCCTCGCCATCATTGGTGATGAGCACGCGCAGCGTGAAAAAGGCTGCGGTCAAAACTGCCGCGGTTGCAGCGGCTATGGCCCAGAGCGGAACCCGCCTGGAGCCTTGCGCCGATGTGACCGACAAGCCTTGCCAGCGCGGCGAGATGTCGTCGTCACCGAGGACGCGGAAATAGGCTGATGTCTCGTAGACGTCGCGGCGGACCCGTTCGAGGCTCTCGCGCGGCTGGCCGCGATACTGGCCTTCGAAGCCAAGCGACAGGCAGACATGCATCAGCTCGATGAGATTGCGATGAGGTTCCGGCGTCGCCAGCACCGTGTTCAGCGCCTGGAAAAAACCGGCGCCGGTGGGTTTGACCTGGAAGAAGCGCTGCAGCATGGCGTCCTGCGCCCACGCATCCCGGCTGGAACCGGGCAGATTGGCGACGATATCGTCGGCGGTTTCGCAAAGCACATAGCTGGCGATGCGCGCATCCTCTTCCGAGGTATCGGTCCTGGCGATCTTGCGGTCGAAATCCTCGATCAGGCCGGCGACATGCTGCGCCAGCGGCTCGGCCGGTCTTTCGACAGCCATCAGCCGCAGATGCCCAAGCAGTATCAGCAAGGGCGCCGCGGCAGCGACGATCGGGTTGGCCGCGCCATAATCGACGGCATCGCTGGCGCCGAGCAGCGCATCCCATGGCGGTTTCCCCGCCGTCCCGGCTGAGCCGTGAACGGGCGGATCGGCCGGCGCGTTGGCGAAGGGCGTTCCCTGATAGATCACCGTCCCCGTGACGTCGGACGGCGGCTGGCGGCCGGCGTTGGGATCGAAAACCGTGGGTTCCGGGACGCTGGCAGGGGCGATCACCGTACTGCCGGGGGCCGGCGCATCGCGGGCGAGAACCGTCTTTTGCTTGCGGCCGGGATTGGGGCGGCTGGGGCGGATGACGGTTTTGCCGGTCGGATCGAAAGGATCATCCTTCGAGCTCATCGCCGATCCCTGCCTCTACGCCCGCGCGCCGCGACGCACAGCGCCATGTCCGCGCAAACGCGGACCGCAGGACGCTATCTCGCCGTGACATGACATGTGCCGCAGACCCCCGAGGTCGACCAACCGTACCCGCGTGCTCAATCGTCGTATGTGATCGTAGTCTCAGAAGGTTGCGATGGAAACCCGGCGCAATTTTGGTGGCCGGCCCGTGCTCGGGTCGCCTTCACGGTGTCTTCAGCGGTGCGCGGGCTTAGCCCTTGCCGGTCTTCGGTTTGGCGGCCTTGGCATAGGCTTCACTGAAATAGGTGAGGAATATGTCCAGCATGCCATTCTCGTGCGCTTCCTCCTTGGCCCGCCAGGTCGCGACCAGCGCGTCCCAGGCGCGCGTTTTCTTCGAGGCAAAGGAGGATGGCGGCAGTTTTTTCGCAATCGCCTCGGGCGACAGATCGTCAAGCAACCGCGACAGCGCTGCCTGCATGGCGGCGAAGGTGGCGAATTCATGTGTTTTGAGGTCGTGGAAAGCGTCTTCGATGCTGTGCCTGGCATCGAGATAGCCGGCCCTGCGCCGCGCGAACATGATGTCGAGGATTTCGTCTGTCCCGGGCACGAACTTCAGCGGATTGTTGTCGGCGGAATTGATCATGGTCCGGTCGCTGGTCTTGGCCAGGACTTTTGCAGCGGCGCGCGCCTTCAACAGCAACACCAGCTCGTCGACGACGATGCGCAGCACCGCGCCGATCTCGCCGGCTACCTCCTGCGGTTGGCGCAGCAAAAGCACCTCTGGCGGAATGCCGGCGCCGGCGGCAATCGCGCGCAGGATCTCGTCGGCTTGCTGCGGCCGGCTGGAGACCGAAGCGGGTGGCGCGGTCGGTGACCGTGGCGATGCGACATGGTCTGGAAAGGATCCGGCAACGGGCATCTGCCGTTGCGTCGAACCATGGCCACCGAAGGCTGGGTTCCCGTCATCGATCGACACCGAGACGATATAGCGGCCGATCCGGAGCCGGTCACCTTGCGCCAACCGATGCGGGCCGGTCAGGCGCTGGCTCGACCCGTTGACGAATGTGCCGTTGCGCGAGACGTCGTGGAGAAAAAAGGCGCCGCCTTCGTAGCGGATTTCGCAATGTCGGCCGGAGATGAACTTGTCCGGATCGGGCAAGGTCCAGGCGCAGTTCTCCCGCCCGATCTCGAAGCCGCGGTCGCGCGATGCGTAGCCGGGCGGCAGCCCGGCAGGCAGGACATCGACATTGCTGATCTGCAGACTGATGAACATGCGCTATGGACCGTCGACCGCTGCCGTTTCCATTGATCCGATGTGCCACAGTCTAGCAGCTTGCGGGCACAGCGGGAGAGCGGCGTTTCACACTGGCGAAAGCGGCGCAAACAGCAACGGCCTGCCGCTTGTCCTCTTTGGTCTGCCATAGAACATGTGGTAGGCTCAACATGGCTTGGGTGGCAAGTTGCGAAATATCCCTGAACGTGAGGTCGTTAACACAAGAAGGGCTTCGAACCTGCCACACTAGCGCTCAGGAGGGGCACGACCCATGCCGAGTGAACAACGCGCCGCGCTTGTGCAGACGCCGGTCGGCGCCGAGCTGTTGACCTTTACGCATCTCGTCGGCCGCGACGAGATCAGCCGCTGCCTTGCCTACACCGTTGGATTTGTCTCGACCAATGCCGATGTCGACCCGCTGAAGATGCTGGGCGGCGCCGTTTCGATCGAAGGCGAGGCCGACCCCAAGCGCTGGTTCAGCGGCCTCATCGCCGAGTTTCGCCTTACCCGCATCGAAGATCGGCTGGCTCACTATGAGGCGGTCGTCAGGCCGTGGCTGTGGTTCCTCGGCAATACCACCGACTGCCGCATTTTCCAGGACAAGACCGCCGTCGAGATCGTGGAGGAGATTTTCTCCAAATATGGCGGCATCGCCAAGTTCGAAAAGCGCTTGCAAGGCTCTTATCCGCCGCGCGAATATTGCGTGCAATATGACGAGAGCGACCTCGATTTCGTGCAGCGGCTGCTCGAGCACGAAGGCATAATGTACTTCTTCGAGCATGCCGAGGGCGAGCACACGCTGATCCTGGCCGACGCCATGAGCAAGCTGAAGCCAGCGCCGGGCTATGAGACGGTGCTCTATCAGTTCGAAGGGCAGGGCTCGCGCCGCGACGTCGAGTACATCACCGACTGGATTCCAGGCAGCGCGGTGCGCCCCGGCGCCTATGCCCACACCGACTATGACTTCGAAAAACCCGCCGCCGATTTGATGGCGAAGTCGGCGCAGCCCTTCGGCCACAAGCAGGCCGCCGGCGAGAACTATCGCCACCCCGGCGCGCATCTGGAAGTCGGGCGCGGCGACAGCCTGGCGGCGATCAGGCGCGAAGAAATCCAGGCGCCGCATATGCGCATTGCCGCTGTCGGCACCGTGCGCGGCCTGTTCTCCGGCTGCACCTTCAAGCTCGACGGCTTTCCGCGCGACGACCAGAACAAGGAGTATCTGGTGATCAGCGCCGAGTACCGGCTGTTCGATCCGGGCTATCGCGCCGGCGTCGACACCGATGGCGAGAATTTCAAGGTGGTGCTCGGTGTGGCGCCGACCTCAGTTGCTTATCGGCCGCCGCGCATCACGCCAAGGCCGATCATGCGCGGGCCGCAGACGGCGACGGTCGTCGGTCCGTCCGGCGAGGAGATCTTCACCGACAAATATGCCAGGGTGAAGGTGCAGTTCCACTGGGACCGCCTGGGCAAGAAGGACCAGAAGAGCTCGTGCTTCGTGCGCGTGTCGCAGACCTGGGCCGGCAGCGGCTGGGGCTTCATCCAGATTCCCCGCATCGGCCAGGAAGTGATCGTCGATTTCATCGAAGGCAATCCGGATCTGCCGATCATCACCGGCCGGGTCTACAACGCCTCGCAGATGCCGCCCTACGGGCTGCCCGGCAACGCCACGCAGTCGGGCTGGAAATCCAACTCGTCGAAGGGCGGTGGCGGCTACAACGAGCTGATGTTCGAGGACAAGGCCGGCTCCGAACTGGTCAATTTCCAGGCGCAGAAGGACCATCACCTTCTGATCAAGAATGATCGCCAGAAGCTGGTCCAGCACGACCAGTCCGACCGCATAGACCACGACGCCAAGCACTCCGTCGGTCACAACCTCGACGAGGACGTCGGCAACAACAAGACGGTCAAGGTCGGCGTCGACCAGACGACCAATATCGGGTCGAACGACACTGAGACGGTGGGCAAGAACCGCTCACTGACGGTGGGGGTCGATGAGACGATCAACATCGGCTCGAACTCCACGGAGACCATAGGTGCCAACCACACCCAGACGGTTGCAATCGTCCAGACGGTGACCGTTGGCGCGGCCCGGGTCGATTCGGTCGGAGCATCCGAGACCCGAACTGTGGGCGGTCCGCAGACGAACACGATCGGTGCGACGCGGTCGGTCACCGTAGGTGCTGCGCAGAGCCACGATATCGGCGCGGCTGATAGCTGGAACATCGCGGCGGCGCAAAGCGTCAATGTTGGCGCCGATCAGAGTTTCACCATCGGCGGGGCACAGTCGTCGCAGATCGGCAAGGGCAGGTCGGCAAAAATCGCTGCGGACGACGCAACCGATGTCGGCGGCGGGCACGCGCTCAAGGTCGGCAAAGGCAGCGGAATCCAGATAGCCGAAGACAGTGTGATCAAGGTCGGCAAGAATCTGATGATCGAGGCGGCCGACTCGATCACGCTCAAATGCGGTTCGGCCTCGATCACGATGAAAAAGGATGGCACCATTGTCGCTGATGGGAAGGATATTACCCTCAAGGGCAGCGGCAAGATCACCGTCAAGGCCGACGGCGAGGTGATCGTCAAGGGCAGCACGATCAACAACAATTGAGGGCATCATCATGGAAGTGCTGGAGCGTATCGACGGCGTCGTGATCGGCCTGCTGATCGGCTTCCAAGGCGGGGCGCCGCTGGTTGTCTTCGTCGGCAATCCGCGCGAGACCGCGATAGCGGCGCGCAGCCTGACGGAGCTGGACGTTTCGGCCGTCGGATCCGAACTGGCTTTGCTCTTTGAGGGCGGCGACCCGGCGCGGCCGCTGGTGGTCGGGCGCATCGTCGATCCTGCGCCCCGCGGCAGGAGCCTCGAAGTCGTCCGCGACGGCGAACGTGTCGTCATCAACGGCGATGAGCGCATTGAACTGCGCTGCGGCCTGGCATCGATCATTCTGGAGAAGAATGGACGCGTGACCATTCGTGGCACCCAGTTGACCAGCCAGGCCAGTGGCACCAACCGCATCCGCGGCGGGGCCGTGCATCTTAACTGAGGCATTGCCGATGCACAGCATCGCGACCATTGCGGCGATCGTGGACCAACACGCCGAGGACGCGGCGTTCCTGTGGCTTCGACGTCGTCTGGAGATCGACGGTCCAATCCTCGACGAGACCGATATCGGCCGCATCGACCAGCGTCTCGAAGCCAATCTCGAAGGGCTCATGGCAGCCGGCAAGGCCGGTTGGGAAGCTGCTCAAGCGCGCTTCGCCGACTACGCCGAACCGGGCGAGATTTTCGTGCTTGGCACTCTGGCAATGCGTTGGAGCGATGCCAAATTGGTGACCTCTGCAATCGACGCGGGCGCAAGCCTAGGTGACGCCGGCATATCGAGCCTGTCTGCCGCGATCGCGCGCACGCCGGGCGAAAACCTGCGCCCGTTCGTGGCGCAGTGGCTGGACACGCGCGACGCGCGGCTGCGCTGTCTTGGGCTATCTGCGCTCTGGCATCATCGCGTCGATCCGGGACAGCGCCTGCATGATCTGGCCAGCCATTCCAATGCGAACGTGCGTTGGCGCGCCGTCCGGCTCGCCGGCGTGCTCAGGCGGCGCGACCTGCTTCCGGAAGTCCTGGCTGGGCTTGACGGCGAGACAACGAAAGAACGTCTTGCGGCCGCCTTCGCTGCTTGCCTGCTTGGCGAGGCTCGGTCCGCGCACTCGGTGATCGACAAGATCGTGCTGACGGAGACGGACCATGCGCAGGCGGCGATCGAGTTGCGCCTGCTGACGACGCCGCCGAAGGCCGGCAAGGCCTGGCTGCAATCACGTCTCGGACAGCCTGTCTTGCGCATCGCGGCCACGGCATCGATCGGGCTGCTCGGCGACCAAGCGGTGGTGCCGTGGCTGATCGAGAAGATGCGCGAGCCGGAACTGGCATCCGCAGCGGGTGCAGCACTTCGCGATCTGTTCGAGGTGGACTTCGGCGACACCGACCTTTTCGTTGCCGATCCAGCTGTTCTTGGCGAGGGCTTTGCCCAACTCGACGACAGCTCGCTGCCGGCCGCCGATCGCGTCGAAGCATGGTGGGACGAAGGGCGCGGCGGGCGCAACCATCGTCTGTTCCGTTCGATGCGCAGGCTCAGGGTGGATGCGTTGCGCGCGGCAATCGCCACGCCCGAGGCGCCGCTGGCAGACTGGCGCAGGACACGCAAGTTCCCGGCGTGGATGTGATCGCTTTCGCCGAGGGAAGGCTTGTCCCTCCGTTCAGCGTTGGCGGAGGTCGGTAAGCGCGATCGCCGACCGGTTGCCACCCTCGGATGCAAGCTCGCAGGCTGCGACGCGGCCCGGCGCGTAACCGCTTATAAAACTGTCGGCCGCCAGCATCAGAACAAGTGCCGCACTAGCGGCTCCAATGTCGCCGACCGTCATCGCAGGGTAGGCTGTCGGGAATATCTCGCGGTGCGTGCGGTAGAAGCGCGAGCGACCGACCAGTTGTTCGAGCCCGCTGTACCGTTCCCCGTTTCCATTGCTGACAAGGAACTCGATATCGGGTTCCTTGGGTCCGGACCCGCTGAAGGCAGCAAGCAGCGAAGCCACCATCGCACGGCCTTGACTCTGGCGTTCGGAAAGAACGCTGTCGATCTCTTGAGCCAGGCCCGCCCCGCAAATCATTGCAGCCGGCCCGCTCCCCGGCGCTCGCGTCAGGCGCACGAAGACAGCGCCCTCGCCAGGGACTGCCCCTTGAGCATTGTTTTCGGATTTCAGACGATTGGCTCGCATCAAGCGCGCAATGTCGGTCCCGTTGACGAGGCTGTCCACACCACCCAGCAGCACCTGCGCGACGGTCCCGGATTCTAGCATGTCGCCGGCATAGTCGAGCAGTCCGGCGCTGGCTGCGGCACCGCCGTCAAATACGCGCGAGCCGGCATTGAAGCGCAGGCCGCATCGCTCGAAAATGGCATTCAAAAGGCGCCCCCGCTCGACCTCTTCATACGCCGGATGGTCGCGGAAACTCTCCGGCAGCGCGAGCAGAACAGCGGTGTGGTCCGGCGTTGCCTTGTTGTCGAGCATCGCCTCCTTGAGAGCGCGGGCGCCCATGCTGGCGAGCCATACCCCGTCATTGCGTCGCAGGCCCGCCTTGGCTGGAATGCGTGCCACGATCTGTGTGGTGGGAAACGGCTCTGAAAGAGGCACCTCCTGAAATGCTGACAGGTTGGCGCGAATGGCTGAGATGGTCTGGCGCGCGTTCAATCCAGCAGGCGTGACGGCGCCACCAACCGAGATGTAGAGCGGCCGCTTCACGGCTGCCACGCCGAGCGATCGCGCAGGGCCCCGTCGCCGCCGAGAAGATTGAGATAGAGTTTTCGCTTGCGGCGCGCATTGATCCAAACAGGAGAAATGTGGCCGAAGGCGATTTCCCGCAGCGCCGGCACGTTGCGCCGGATTACCACTGCCAAACGAGCCTTAAGGGTCACGCGCTTCAAGTCAGGCTCGATGAGCACGGTGTCAGGCTTGAACGCGTTTTCTTCTACACGATCGTCATAAATGAGCCGAAGCGGGGCCGTGATGCGCGGCAGGCGGAAATCCCATCTGCCCGAAGCCGTCATGCCGATCACCGTGATATCCTCGCCGTTGCCGATGCCGGCCATCTGCTGATCGGCTGGGGCGCACATATAATGCCGCGTGTCGAAGTCTTTGGGAGCGAGCGGCCATTGGGATTCGAGCCAAGCCTTGTCGTAGGTTCCGGCGAAAGCCAGGCGCGGTTGCCAGCCCCGGCCAATCGTCCCGAATCCCGCCGGCCTCAGGGATTCCCCAGGTCGGGCTTGCGCTTCGCCCGGATACATGACGTTGGGCGCCTCGGTTCTGACCGCAGGATCTGCAGACCGGGCGTTATGGTACCCCACGCCGACTGGATTGCGCTGGTCCGTGCGCAAGTCTTCCAAAGTGCCGCCATAGGTGCGTTCATAGACGATCGGCATGGTCCGGAAAGGCGCCGGTGCGCTGTAGCCGCCGGAGTCGTAGATCCGGTCCCCGACGACCTGCAATACCTTGCGGATCGAGTTACCGACACGCAGGCCAACCTGCATCTCGCGTACCGGCCTTCCATCCGGCGCGTGCGCGACGCCATTCACGATCACCTCGGCGCCAGGCTTGACGGGCGCGATGTCCGCTTCGTAGCGGGTCGATGAAAGGGCCGGATCGCCAAAAGGCTCATCGCCAAAGATCACCGGCACCTGTTCGGCCGCTGGCTGGAATTCCTTTCCTTCATCCGTCGCCGTGAAACTTGCCGACAGCATGACAATCAGAGTTTCTTGGCCGTCAGCATTCAATTGGACGTGCGTCGCGGCGGCGAAGGGTGTCCTGTTTTCCAGCCAGACATCGAAGGCCATCGTTCAGCACCACCGGCCGTTTTCATCAAGCCCGATCGGCCAATAGGGCATGGCCGTCAGCAGTTCTACATATTCCTTGTTGCCTTCATCGACGACCCATTGCAGCAGGAACACCTCAGGCGCGAGGCGGTCGGCCGCGGGCAGCGTTTCCCCCACCGCAACGCATCGCAGCCAGTATTCCCGCACGAGCCACACCACCGCCGGATGATTCGCCGGGCCGGCCGCTGCATCATCCAGCTGGGCCGTGATCGCTTGATTGACGGTCAGGCCGCCATCGACCAGTTCGTCGAGGCCAGCTTCCCAGATCTCGGAAGCCACCTCGAACGTCTCCTGCAAGTCAGCGAGGTAGGCCTTGAACAGGGACCTATAGGCAGCAGAGGCCTCGCGGCGCGAAAGGCGGATTCCATGATCGGGACCGACAACGTCCTGGGGTGCGTTGAGAAGCCGGTTCAGGCCGAGTTCGACACTATGATCAATCCGCATTGCCATCTTCTTCTAGCCTCAGCACATTTCGAGAGATGGATCCTCGCCGATCGGGACATAGACGAAGTACTTGAAGTACTTGAATAGTTCCGTGTCGTATTCGGACATCATTTCGACCAGCAGCAGATTGGGCGGCACGGGACCGCTGGCGTCCGCTTCGTCGCCATCCTCACCCCAGTTCGATTCATCGTCCTCGTCGTCATCATCGGTCTGTCGGGCGTACCGTTCAAGGTTCAGGCCGTGAACCTTGAAGTAGTGCTTGCGGTAGATCGCCAGAATCCGTGGATGGGCCACCAGCCCGGCGGGCCAATGCAGATTGGCTATGTTCTCACCGGAGGCGTTCAGGCGCTGCTGCAGTGCGCCCCACCATTCCTCGATCGCCGGCATGACGGCGTGGAGCTCTGCGGTCCACGCATCGATTATCGCCGTATAGTCAGCGTCGAGATCGGCAAAACCCGTTGCACTCATCGCCTAGATCCCCCGAGCGTTCATGAACTTCCTAATCGCCTTGTTGTCCACCTTCGACTGCCGGCCCGGCTGGCTGTTGCTGTGGCTGGAGCAATGCGGCCTGACGTAAAGCGCTTTCATCGCATCCTTGAAGCCTTGTGGGACGATCTCTATATTGCATCCACCCGCGTACCACGCTGCCTTCTGCGTCGGCTGGTGATCGGCGATCAGCGGGGCTTCCTTCCCCGAAATTTGCCGGTTGACCTTCGCCTCCAGTCGCTTGATCGCGGTCTTGTTCTTGCCGGTCGTGCGTTTCTTCAACCTGTCAAGGTTACGTTTGCATTCCCAGCATGGCCGGTTCTGAACCTTGGCTTTCTGCGGGCCTGTTGGCTGGGTGTAATGATCGTCGTAGCAATAATCGGTCGTGCATTTCTTCTTCTCTTTCACCAGAAGAGCATTGCGGAAGTTGACCAAGGCGGCGGTATCGATGGTGTTCGGGAGTGGACTTGCCGTGTTCTGCTCCATGGTGTCGCCATGGCGGCAGACACCCTTACCCTCCACCTTGACGACGAACGACCAGAGCTTGAACACTCCCTTGCCCTTGATCTTGTGCGTTATGACCCCCGCGCCGAGGCCTTGGGTGGCCGGCTCGTTGCCGGTGCTGGTCGCAACCTCCGACGAGCTTTCGAGCGCGGTCGGATTGCCTTCGATCTTGACGCTCTTACTGCCTTTGGTGAGATCGCTGGAAGACAGCATGTTGACGTATGGAACCGGAACCGGGCCTGCCGGCGGGGAAGGCGGGCTCAAGCACACATCTCCCGGCGCCACGCCCTTGCCGCCGCTTCCTTTGTGGAAGAAGCCCATGCCTTCAGCAAAGACTGTGCTGCCCATCAGAGCTATTCCGTCTCAGGGCGCGGGGCGCGCATTTTCGGCAGGGCGTTGGCCGCCAGGTCGTGAATATCCGAGAACGCGAACTCATGCACCGACCAGTCGTCGAGCCAGAAGCCAATCCGGTTCGGATCGCCATGGCTGTTACTGGGCGCGGCAAGGTTGGCCAAGCCTTCGGCTATCCAGGACTGCGTCCTCTGCAATTCGACCGCTTCATCAACGATTGACGCAACGCCGTCGAACCATGCATCGTCAGGTGCCGGTGTAGCCCCAATCCCGATGATCGCGAACGGATAGCGGCGTCCCACGCGGTCCTCGCTCATGCGCCATGCGCCGGCACAGGGCCGGTCGCCGAAAATGCCGCTCTTGACGATGAAGCGCCAAACACGCGAATCCAATTCCCCCTCGTCGGGCCTCTCACGCAACTCCATCGACATCCAGCGGTCCCAGCGGTCGATGAAGGTCCGCGGCAGGTTTACGGCGACGAAATCTCCGGTCGCCGGAATCTTGCCGAAGAAGCCGGTGTTCATATCTGCGGCGGACATGAGAATTTCTTGAACATCTGGAGGTTGTAGGGATTTTCCACGCTCGCCGCCTTGAGCTTGAAATCGGCGTACATGCCTTTCGTTCCGAGCCGCAGGCTGTAGACATCGGACAGCGACGTCCCGGTGAAGCGGCCGCCGCGCAGCATCCTCAGCCACGCCCAGCTTCCCGTCTCGTTGAGCATGATTTCGGGCGAGCCGTCGATCGGCTGGAAGGCGAGCGAGATGACGCCGGTGCCGTCCTTGCCGGGCCAGGTCATCGGTTGCGGTCGCGTCGCATTGTTGAAATAGACCAGGTTCTGGCCATCGAGGTTGAGCGTGACGCGGGTCACGTTGGGCGACAGGTCGGTCGGCTCGAGCGTGAAGGCCATCACCGGGCCCTGACCGCCGGGAAAGAGATCGTCGCGGATGCGCCGCGCCTGCTCGAAGGCGGCAAGTGCGGACGGGTCGAGGCCGAAATCGGCACGCCATTTCCAAGGCTGCGCCGAGGTGTCGACATAGCCGATCAGATGGTCGTTGATGAAGCCGTCGATCATCCCTGCCGGTCCGAACAGGCGGGCGAAGTCGCGCACGTTGACGTCGACGGCACTGTCCGGGCTGAACGGATAGCGGTCGTTGAGCGCGGCCTGGCAGAAGGGCAGGATGTCGGCGCGCCAGATGGCGTTGAGCTCGGAGGCCACGGCCTTCTGCGTCAACCCGCTGGTGTCGCCGGCAATGCCGCTCAGCCAGGTGTTGACCGGGTCGGGCAGGATTTGCGCCTGGCGGGCGACGGCGCCGGTCAGTTCGGCAAGCCCGCCCTGTTTCTTGATCGCGTCCTGCGGGTCGGGATTGGCGGTCACCGTCTGCAGCACGTTGGACAGCGCCGTCAGCGCGACGACCGCGGCATCGAGCGCCGGCGGCTGGCCGTCGACCTCGGCAATCGTGCTCTTGAGCGGCTTGAAGTGTTCGGCCACCAGCGTGCCGGTCAGGTCGACTTCGCTGGCCGATCCTGCGCGCGGCAACAGCTTGGCGCCGGTCTTGACGATCTTGCCCAGCTTGCCGAGTTTGCCCAGCAGTTTCGAGCCGCCCTTCGCCGCCGCCTTGTCGTCAGTCGCCGGCGCGTCGTCCGAGCGGGTGAGGTCGACCTCCTGGACCACCGCCGTCAACAGCCGCTTCAGCGCGGAATCGGCGCTGGAAAGGTCCTTCAGATTCTCGCTGGCAATGTTGAGGTCGCTCAGCGGCGCCAGCCGCATGTCGCGCAGGAAACTATCCCACTGCGCGATGTAATCGTCATAGTAGAGCTTCAGGATATCTTCCGACAGCGCCGACACCGAGGTCTCGGAATTTTCCGAGCAGCCGCCGGCAAACACGGCGCGGTCGAGTGCCGCCTGGGCGGCGACATCCTCGACCCGGTCGAGGATCGCATCGTGGAAGCCGTCATAGGTGAAGGCGCCTGATATGCCGACGCGCAGCGTCTTGTCGGAGCGTCGCGAAAACACCTTGGCGCCGTTCGGCCCGGCGAAATTGGCGGGGATCCATTCCTTCAATCCGGCCACCGCCGGATCGGCCAGCAATTGCTTGTAGGCCCGCGCCGGCAGCGAGATCGTGCAGACCGTTTTCAGCGCTTCGGCGACCAGCGCCTGGTCGGGCGCGATGTAGCTGTCGTCGACCGCCATGCGGCGGATCGCTGCCAGCTGGTGTTCTTCCGCATCGGCTGTCGGGAAGGGCGCGGCCGGCGCGAATTCGGGCAGGTCGTTCACCCACCAATTCTCGACGAAGTCGGAGTCCATCTGAGACAGGCCGGTCATCATGCGGTAGGTCTTGAGCGCCCCCAGCATGAAGTCCGGATCGCGGATCTGCCGCCACATGGTCGCTTCGAGCAACGCCACCATCCGCGGCTCCAGCACGTTGCGCAGAGCGTGGTCATAGGTGTCGGTCTGCGCCCGCATCATCTCGGCCGAAGCCGATGGTCCGAGCAGGTCCTGTGCCTTGTTCGGAGGCGCAGTCCTGGCATTGGCGACTTCGTCCATGGCGGTCAGGGCAACGTCCATAGCCGGCTGCAGCACCGAGGCGGGAGTCGCGGCGGTCGACGTCAGCGGCGCCTGCAGCGCTTCGAACTGGCCGGCTTGCGCGGCGATGGCGTTGCGATTGTCGTAGTAGGACCAGGTGAACAGGCCGCCGGCGAGTATGGCCGCAGCCGCGCTGGCAGCGGCGGCACCGCGCCAGACCCAGCTGCGGCGGCGCTGCGCCAGCGGATCGAAGGTGCCGAGCCCGGCCTCCTTGAAGATCACCTCGGTCAAAAGGTTCTTGAGGAAGAAGCTGCGCTTCTCGAAGCGCTGCGCCGGCATCGTGCGTCGTGCCGGCAGGCCGAAGGAGGAGGCGAGCGCCGCGGTCAGCCGGTCGATCGGCGCGCCTTCCTGGGTCGCCGAGGTCAGATAGAGGCCGCGCAGCCAGGCTGCCTCCTCGTAGCGGCTCTCGCCGAACATCGCCTCGACCAGCACCTGGATGGGCTCGGACAGGCTTTGCAGCTGTGCGGGAAAGCGGAAGATCTCGGCCCGTTCGGCCAGCTTATCCTCGTCTTCCAGCCGCGGCACCAGTCGCTTTTCCAGCTCCCTCGACAGCGTCGTGACTTCACCCGCGATCGTCTTGGCGTCGACGCGTGCATCGAGCGGGAAGGTCGTCCCCCATACCTGTTCGCGCGCCGCCGTCGACAGGCCGCCGAAGAAGGCCTCGAAGCCTCTGATCAGATCGGCCTTGGTCAGCATGAGATAGACCGGCAAGCGGATTTCCAGCCGCTCTTCGAGCTCGGCCAGGCGCCTGCGGATCTTGCGGCCATGCGCCTTGACGGCTTCGTCGCCCTCGGACAGCGCGTCGATCCCAAGCGCAACGATGACGCCGTTCAGCGCACGACGGCCACGATGCTTCTTCAACAGATCGAGGAAACCCAGCCATTCCACGGCGTCGACAACGGGCTGGCTTTCCTGCTGGACATAGCGCCCGGCGGTGTCGATCATCACTGCGTTTTCGGAGAAGAACCAGTCGCAGTTGCGGGTACCGCCGATGCCCTGCAGATCGTCGGTGAGGTCGATCGGAAAGTTGAGGCCGGATTGGCGCAATGCCGTCGTCTTGCCGGTCGCCGGGGGGCCGACGATCACATACCACGGCATCTCGCGCAGGAACTTGCGGCCGCCGAGCTTGCGGCGCTTCAACTCGACCATGACGTCCTGGAACTTGGCGCCGACCGCGGCGACGTTTTCCTCGCCCGGGCTGAGCCGCTTTTCCTCGACCGGGGCGGAAATCTCGGCGACGAACATGCGGTTGGCGCGGATCGCGCGGCGCTGCGCGACGATCAGCCAGATCAGCCAGAAGATCACCAGAAGAGCGATGATGACGATGCGCACCGTCTCCGACGCCATCGGCACATAGTCGCCGACCCGTACGATCGGGCCGAATACCCAGATGATCAGCGACAGCAGCGCCAGGCCGATCAGCGTCCACAGGAAACGCGAAGTCAGGACCGCCCAGAGGAAGCGCAGGATGAACATGTCACAGCCTCTTTTCGACCAGCACTTCGACGCGGCGGTTCAAGGCCCGGCCTTCGCGTGTGCCGTCGTCGGCCACCGGATCGGTGGCGGCCCGGCCTTCGGAGCGCACGCGCTCCTTCGGCACGCCGTTCTGAATCAGGATATCGGCAATTTCCGCGGCGCGGGCTTCCGACAGCCGCTGGTTGGTGGACAGTGGGTTGGTCTTCTGCAACGGAACGCCGTCGGTGTGGCCGACCACGGTGATATCGCCGATCAGCTCCTGGTTCTCGAGGATCACCTTGGCGACCGAGGCGATGAGCGGATCGAAGCCGTCTGTCAGCTGCGCGCGCGACGACTGGAAGAGTTCGGGATTGGAGGCCTGGATGACCAGCCGCGCCAGCGACACGCTCTCCGTGCCGCTCAGCGCTCTCTTGAGCTCGTCGGGTGCTGCCGCCTGGAATTCCGGCAGCAGCGCGAAATCCACCGCCACCGGCGGCGGCGCGTCGACCTTCGGCGAAGCGCGGGTGACATCCGTACGCGTCGGCGGCGGCAAGGCGCGAACCAGCGCCGAAAGCTCGACCGCCTGGCTGCTCAGGCTCATCGACAGCCCGATATGAATGGCGGTGGCGATCACCGCCGCTGCCGCAACCATCACCCAGATCGGCACGATGAAGCGCTGCGGCTCGTCGGAGGCGATCACGCCCTTCCAGTTGGGCGAAAGCTGTGCGCCTTCGGCGTCGCTGTCGCGCAGGAAGCGCGCCGCGGCCACACGCACGGCATTGAGCGAACGGTCGCCGGAGCGGCCCGGCACGCGATATTTGCCGCGGAAGCCGAGCGCCATGCAATGATATTGCAACTCCAGCATTTCGCGGTCGCGATTGGGATGGCGCTCCAGCTCTTCAAGACGGGCGAAGAACTGCGCGCCGGCATCGACGTCGCCGCGCAGCATCACCACCAGCGGCTGGCGTGGCCATGCGCTGGCGCCGCCCCACGGCGTGTTCAGCGCCAGATCATCGAGCAACGCGGCCACCAGCCACGCGGCCTGGTCGGCGCGCTCAAGTGACGATCCCTGTGCCATGGTGGCGTCGCGGCAGCGCACGAGTTCGTCGAGCAGCCTGGTGCGCAGGGCTTCCGGGTTCTCAGGCGGCTGCGCGTTTTCGAGTTCGGGTGCAAATTCCAGCAGCGGCGAGAACGCGTTGACGAGCACGTTCGGATGCGCGCGCGCGGAGCGTTTCGCGGTCACCCCTGACGCCGGCAGCGGCATGGCGCGCGGCGTTGGCGCTCCGCTCAGCCGAATGCGCGTCCGCTCCCGATCCTCGGACAGTCCGAATGGATCGTCCCTGCTCATCATCTCACCTGTTGACCGAGTAGCAGTCGACCTGCGGTTCGCTGGGCAGCACGCCCGAAACGCCGATCACAAACCCGGGCGCTTCGAGCAGCGAGGCCCAGTGCTCGCTTTTCTGGTCCAGTTCGAGGCACAGCCGGTCGCCGTCATAGGGAATTTCGCGCGGCTGCGAATGCAGGGGCTTCAGCGGAATGCCGGGCAGGCGTGATTTCCACAGCCCTTCGAATTCGCTGGCCGAGCCGACGGTCGCCTGGTTGACGAAAATCTTGCGCAAGGCATCCTCCGAGAGTTCGGAGCCGATCCGCACCACGATGCGGCTCGCCACCAGAAGTTTCGGGTTGTCGATGCGGATCTTCCACACATTGGTGGCATGGCGCATGACCGGCAGGGCGCGCGATTTCGGCTCGATGTAGCGCAGGCTGAGGATCAGCGAACGCAGCGCGTCGGCCAGCGCCGAATAGGCCGGGCCTGGTGCCATGTGGTCGTAAACAGGCAGTTCGCCGAGCCGCCTTGCACTCGAGCCATAGGTCGCCATCGAGCCGGCGAGACCGGCCAGCTCCATATAGACCTCGGCTGGATGGAACACGTCCTGCGCCAGCATGTGCGCCAGCCGCGGCCGCGCGGCGTTGACCAAATTGAGGATCAGAAGATCCTCGACGCTGCGCCCGGGGCCGCCCAGCACCATCTTGCCATGCGCCTCGGCGATCTGGTCGACGCCGGTGACCACTTCCTGCAGCAGCCGGCTGTACCAGGACGCCGCGCCGATGACCAAGGTCGGCGGCAGGAAGGTGTCGTCCAGGGCCACGCCGCCATCGGCGCGCACGCCCTTGAGTTCGGCCACCGGCAGCGCGGTGTAGCCGCCGACGGCCGTGCCCGGCGCCAGCAACAGCGCCTGCGGCCGTGCGATCTCGATTTCCTCGGGATCGGAGCCGCCATGCACGGCGTCGCGCACCGACACGATCCGGCCGCGATAGCGCGCGCCGGACGGCTCGGCGTGAGCGGGGTCGAAGCCGACGCCGCCTGGCGGCTCGAGCGGCAGCGCTATCAGCACCGGTCCAGCGCCCATCTCCGGCGTCACCGCCAGCGGCCGCGGCGCATCCATCGTCTCGGGGATCGCGAACGGCGTCCCGTCTGGAAAGATGCCGCGTGCCGAGAGCACCGAGATCTGGCCGGCATCGAGCTGTGCCTGATCGAGCGTCAGCGTTCGAAAGCCGAACGTATGCAGATGCCCGGCCTGCAAGGCGCCGCGCACCGTCGCTTCGAAGAAGCGGTCCTGTTGCTGGAAATGCTGGGTGCGGAGGAACAGTCCCTCCGACCACAGCACCCTGTTTGCATCGCTCATGCCGGCACTCTCAGCTTCCTGCTCATCATGTTGCGCGGCTTGCGGACTTTTGCCGCCAATGCATGTCGCTCAAAAGTGGTCACGGTTTTGAGAGAACGATGCATAAAAACAAAGACCTAAAGCGCGTCGCCTGGATCCGTTCAAACGCGACGCGCTTTAGGCGGAAATCCCGCCGCTGCCGAGCTTCACATTGACCGTGAACTTCGATCCCGGCGAAACCGATTTGGTCGTGCGCCAGTTGCGTCCGCCGGGTTCCCTGATCAGCGCGACGAAGCCGAGTGCTGCCACTTCTGGCTCGACCGTGATGGTCTTCGATGCGGTCTTGCCGGGTCCGACGGAAACCGTGTCGGAGCCGATGAGATCGCCGCCAAGTGCCGCGCCGGCACCGCCCTGCAGGGCAAAATAATCGGCCGAATTGAAGGCGCCGGTGCTCTTCAGCCGTAAGACCATTACCGTTACCGGCCTGTCGCCGCCGCCCGGTCCCGGGTTCATGCCGGCCCCACCGGCAAGATTCACTGTGATGACGGATGGTTTGGGCGGGCCGCTCTGACAAGCCGTCAGCAGTCCCGTCGCCCCGATGGCAAGGATAAATTCGCGTCTGTCGATCATGTCTCAGTCCTCCTCATATGCATCACGAAAATCAGCGCCGATCTCGCCCAGAAAACGCGTCTCGGCGCTGTGAGCGATTTCACGGTGGCGTTTCTGGTACAATTCCCAGAGCTTGGCGCCGCGCCCGCCGGTCAGCAGATTGCCGATCGCCGAACTCGACTTCAATTCCTGCTCGATCGCCGCCGGATCGAAGCGGTCGATCATGCGCTTGAGCGCGCCTTGCACGCCGCGCCAGGCACGAACGTGGTGCTGCGCCAGATCGCGCACCGCGTCCTTGATCGCCGCTTCGGCGCCGAGGAAACCGGGGCTGCGCTCGGCCAGCATGGTCACCAGAGCATCGTCGACCGAAGGCAGGAATTTGAGCGGGTTGACCTCGAACGCGCCAACCACGGTCTGGGCGACGCGGGCGTTGCCCTTCTCTTCGGCGCGCTTGCGCAAAAGCTGCA
The DNA here is from genome assembly GCF_040323125.1 of Mesorhizobium sp. M0062. NCBI lineage: Bacteria > Pseudomonadati > Pseudomonadota > Alphaproteobacteria > Hyphomicrobiales > Phyllobacteriaceae > Mesorhizobium > Mesorhizobium sp. M0062. The sequence goes on along the minus strand of NZ_JAMYUO010000003.1, from coordinate 155,686 downwards.
TCAACCCTTCCATCATCAGCCGGTATTCGCGGCCGAACTTCTCCATGTCGGCCACCGGATCGCTGCCGGGAAAATCGGCCTCGTCCATGCCCATGCCGCGCAGGAAAGCGGCGCGCAATTCCGCGTCCGCCTGTCCGGCCGATGGCCGCGCCGCAGCTTGCCGGACAGGCGCGCGTGGTGGCGGTGGAGGCGGGGCTGGCGGTGGCCGCTGTGGCGATGGCTCGGCAGCGCGGACCGGCAGATCCCAGGGCGCCGGGGCAGGCGAGGGCGCATCCACTGCGCCGCCATCCGTCACGCCGGCGTCGAGGCTGGTGGACTCGGCAGGGCCGAAACCAAACCCGTCATCGAAGGCCGGCGGCTTCTCAGGATTGGATCTGCTAGGCTCTCTCGACAGCGGCGCGGAGTCGAGGCCGAAGGGGTCGTCGAACAGCGGCTTGCCGCCGCTTTTGCCGGGGGCGGTCTCGGGCGCAGGCGTCGCCACAGGGTCGAGGCTGAATGGATCATCGAACGCCTGCGAGCTGCGTTCATCTGCACGCGCGAATGCGCCGGGCACCGGCTTTTCGAATGGATCGGGCAGGTTGGCAGGGCGTGGCCGTCCCGGCTCTTCTTCCGTGGTGGACGAAAAGAAATCGTCGCCGCCGAGGCTGACCGGCGCCCGCGACGCCGCCGGCTTACTGGCAGGCGCTGAAGGCCTGGAGGCCGGCGCCTCGGTCTTCGCCGTCTGCAAATCGACCCACACCACATAGTCGCCCAGTCGCAGTCGCATGCCGCTTTGCAGGCGCGCGGTATTTCCCGCGCCGAGCGGGCTGGCGGCATCGTCGATGAACAACCCACTGCTGGAGGTATCGGTGACGAAATAGCCGCCCTGCTTGCTGGTGATCTTGCAGTGGGCGCGCGAGACGAACATGTCGGGATCGTTGATCTGCCAGTCGGCGTCGGCGCTGCGGCCGATTACCAGCTCGCCCTCGTCCAGCCGCGCCTGCCGCGTGACTTGCGCGCGTGGTCCCTGTTCGAGAGTCAGAAGCAGGCTCATGCCGCCACCTCTTCCCGCCAGCCGACGATGGTCCGCAACCGCATGTCGTCGGCGTCCCCCTTTTCGACCGGTCGCGCCAGCCAGGTGGTGCGGGCAAGCTGGACGGTGCCGAGCTTCGCCGGCGGCACTGCCTTTGCCGCAAGCACGATCCTGAGATCGACATCGATGGTCTCGCCGATCAGGTCGCGCACCGCCTGCTTCAACAGCTTCAGCCGCTCACCGCCCGGCAGGAAGGCCTTGTAATCGATATAGCTGAGCGCGCCGATGCGCAGCTCGATGCGGCTCTGCCGGCTGAAGCTGCGCGGGCCGATGGTGGCGCTGCGGCCGAGCGTGGCATAGCTGCCGGCAAGCCGCGTCTGCAGCGCCTTGGGGATGGTCATCCAGGCCGCGACGAACTCCTTCAGCACCACCGGCACTTTGAAGGCTTCGGCCAGGAACAGCGTCAGTCGCTCGGGGCCGTCGACTTGGGCAGCGAGCGAGGCGGCCTGGCGAAGTTTTACTGTATCGAGTTCGGCATCCTGCGTGCCCGGCAGCCCGATGCCGGCCATCGCTTCCAGCATGGAACGGACGCGGCCGCCGACACCGCGTTCGACCTGCACAGCCGGATGCGCATCCGCCCAGGCCCGATAGTAGAGCGCGATCATCCTGTGCTGCAGGATATTGACAAAATCGACGAAGGTCGTGTCGCTTGTCTGCCGCGCCTCGGCGCCGGCATACCAGCGTTGCGACAGGCGATCGAGCACCCAGCGCGTCAGATGCAGTGGCATCGGCCCTTCGGGTCCGAGCAGGCCGAGATTGTTGACCGTGACGCGTGCCGGCGACTTGTCCGTCGGCTCGCGGAAATCCACCACGTCCTGCACTGCGAAGGACAGCCGCACATTCTGGCCGAGCCTTGCCGGCTCGCGGTCCGGCCGGCCGGAATGGCCGAACAGGCCGCCTTGCCGTTCGAGCCGGCGCAGCAGTTCGAAAAAGTCGAAACTCTCGGACAGGGTTGCGGCTCGCTCTAGATCAGGTAGCGATTGCCGGGCGTCATCGGCCATGGCACATCCTCCTGTTTCTGGAGCAACCGCGTGCGCGTGCGCACGAACCCGTTAATGCCGGCATGGCGGGCAAACAGCCGCGACAGCAGGCCCGACAGCAGCAGAGTGCTCTGTCCCGCCAGCACCGACTGGTCGACATGCAGCGTCACTTCCGTGCCGCGGCCGAAGCACATCGGCCCTTCGATCGCCAGCCTTTCGATCACCGCGCGCGAGTCGATGCGCACGATCGAGCGCACATTGCGGGCGAGCCCGGGGTCGCCGCGCTCGGCATAGAGATCGAGCAGCGCGTGCAGCGGATCGACGCCGCGGCCTTCCTTGGCCAGGCTGAGGAAGTTGAGCGCCAGCTGTGACACCAGTCGCCAGGCCAGGTCGTCGGCGCGCGACTCGCCGTCGGCGCCGGTCGGCAGCGCTGCCGGGATCGCCGGCTGCGGCGAACGCAATGCGCCGAGCAGCCGGACCGTCTCCACAGGGTCGCCGGCTTCCAGCGTCAGGGTCGGCGTGTCGTCGAGGATGGCCAGGTCGCGATTGGTGCAAAGCGCCATGATATCGACGCGCTTGAGCGGCCTGTTGGCCTGGCTGTGGACCGGGCGCGAGATCGCCAGGAAGACGTCGTCCCCGGCATAGGAGGTGCGGGTCACCCCCTGGCGCCGCTCGTCCTCGGTTGGCCGGCGCGGCCGCCGCTCGGTCGAATAGACCCAGCCGCTGCCGCGGTTTTGCCCGAGGCTGAACAGCTCCGGTATCTCGGCATCGGGCCCCTCGGCATCGGCGTCCTCGACGCGGATGACCCGGTAGATTTCAAAGTCGCGCGCCCGCGTACGGTCGGCATGCAACACCTGCCGCGTCTTGCGCTGGTCGAGCTCGATGACGTTGCACTCGCGCTCGAAGAGATTGATGATCGGCGTCGCGAACAGATCAAAATCCGCCGGCGTCAGGTCGGCGAGCTCGGGCACGGGACGCCTGAACAAAAAGACGATTTCGAGCCCGGCCTGGCATTTACGCACGACCGGCAGCAAGCCGGTGACGCGCGCATAATGGAAGCGCTCGGGCATCATGAAATATTCGCGCAGCAGGCGGTAGCCTTCGAAGGTCGGCCGCGTGCGCGGCATCAGCGCCTCGGCATCGGCAATGCCGACCATCTCCGGCGGCGGTAGCGGCGACAATGGATTGGTCTTGCCTTCCGGTCGAGCGCCGACACCAGAGCAGACTCCGAAGATGGCGTCGAAGATCAGCGGCGCCTTGGTGCGGTTGGCGAAATAGAAGTCGAGCCGGTCGAGCGCCAGTTCGTCGAGCTTGCCTTTGCCGGTCCGCGCCAGCGTGATGCGAAGTGCCGCTTCGCCGGCCTTGCCGGCGATCGGGCCGATGCCGGCGGCGGCAAGCGCGCTGCGGTCCTGGAAATAGCCGACCGAACTGATCGCGATCGGAAACAGCGTCATGTCCTGCGCGGTGGTGAAGGTGCAGCGTGTCGACAGGCCAGCCTGCAGGCTGGAGACCAGCCGCGTGCCGCGCTTGACGACGTGGCCGGCAAGCATTGTCTGCACCTGCTGGCCGGGCTTCAGCACCACCATGGCGGTTGCCGGCACCGGCGTGACGAGATCGGGATAAAGCACGTCGAGGATGCTGCGCGAAAACCGCGAGCGCTCGGCATCCACCTTCAGGCGCGTGCGCGCGGCGAGGAAGGCGACGCCGTCGAGCAGCCGCTCGACATAGGGGTCGGGACACGGCACCGTATCCAGCGACAAATTGCGGGCAACCGCCGGATGCATGTCGGCGAACTCCGCCGCCAGCCCGCGTATGTGGGACAGTTCCTCCTCGTAATATTCTACGAAGACCCGGTCCATCTCTCAGGCTTCCCTGAACTCGGTGCGCGCCAGTCCGTTGTCGAGATTGATCGTCGTGCGCAGGCGCATGCGCTCGGGCGTCGGCGTCATGATCAGCACGGCGTCGATCTCGATCTTCAGGCCGGTCTTGTCGCCGAGGTTGACCGTGACTTTCGTCGCGCTCTCCTTCAGCCGCGGCTCGAATGCGGCGAGCACGGCGCGGATCTCGCGTGCCAGAACATCGCGATCGAAGTCGCGCGACGACCGGCCGGAGAAGGACGGCACGCCATAATTGACAACGCTGCGGCGCACCTCCGGAAAGTCGGCCAGCGATGTCGGACTGTCGGTCATCTGCTCGGCCTCGAGATCGGATAGCAGCGGCGCGGATTCGAAACGCTCGGTGTTGAACAGCGCCTCGATGTCGCGCCGCACGGCCTCGCGCAGCACATCGGGCGACACCACGATGCCTCGGCTTTCAAGCTCTCCACGGTGCCGGTTCTGAAACGCCAGCCGGTGCAGCCGGCGCTTCTGATCGGGGTTCAATGCGTCATCGGCGTCGATGCGCCTCGGTCCGTCTGCCAGCAGCTCGTCCAGGCGCTCTGCGCCAAGCTCCTCCTGCAGAGCCTGCCTGAGCCCGTCTATCTCCGAGCTCAGGCCCGGCAGATCGTTGACGAGGCGGTCCCACAGCGAAGGCTGTACCGCCTCGCGCTTGGCCCGTGAACCGCCCGCCTGTACCTTGTCGGCGGCAGGGCGCTTTGCTCGCCCCTCACTTGCCGACATAGACATCCATTTCGGCTTCGTCATTGTCGTCATAGACGAACTTGATCTTCTTGTAGGCGAAGGAGACTTCCTCCTGGATCAGGTCGGCTTCATCATCGGCCTGCGACATGTCGTATTCCATGATCGAGGCGTCGGTCAGGGTAACGACCAGATAGTCCTTGCTCTCGCCGTCGATGGTCCGCCGCGCGGAGAATTTGACCTCGTCCAGCGCCTTGTTTTCGAACAGGGCCTTGGCCAGATAGGGTGAGGCCTTGTCATAGTGCTTGGTGAACTTGATCATGCCCATCGACACGCGGCCTCGGCGCGAGAGGGAATTGGGGTCGTAGGGCGCGACCATCTTGTAATCGACGCCATGGATTTCGATCTCGTCGTCATGGCCGTCGCGTGTGCTAGGCCCCTTGATATCCGGAACTTTCAGAAAACCGTCGATCTTCATTGTGGGCATTTTCGTTCTCCACCGCTTTCAAACAAAGGTTTGGTTGCTGCAATCAGGTCTTCACGGACGGCAATTCCGACACCAGCCTGAGCGAGGCGTTGATGCCCTCCAGCTGGTAGTGCGGGCGCAGATAGAAGCGGGCGTTGTAGTAGCCCGGCCGGCCCTCCACGCTGTCGACCTGCACCTCGGCGGCGGCAAGCGGACGCTTGGCGCGTGCCTTGTCGTCGGCGAAGGCCGGGTTGGCCAGCACGTACCGGTTGATCCATTCGGTCAACCAGATCTGCATGTCGGTGCGTTCCTTGAACGAGCCGACCTTGTCGCGCGCAATCGCCTTGAGGTAGTGGGCGAAGCGCGAGACCGGGAACAGATAGGGCAGGTTGGCGGAGAGCCGCTCGTTGGACTGGGCGTCGGGGTCGACCAGGCGGCCCGCCCGCGTCTCATCGTCCTGCAGCGAATGGGCGCCGATGAAGGCCGCGAGATCGGTGTTCTTGCGGTGCAGGATCGGCATCAGCCCGAGCTTGGCCAGTTCCGCCTCGCGCCGGTCGTCGATGGCGACTTCCGTCGGGCATTTCATCGCGATCGAGCCGTCATCAGTCGGGAAGGAGTGCACCGGCAGGTTAAGCACAGTGCCGCCATTTTCGACGCCGCGGATCTGGGTGCCCCAGCCATAGAGCTTGTGGCTGCGGTTGATGTTGACGCCCATCGGGAAGGCAGCGTTCATCCAGACATATTTGTTGTGATCGCCCTGCACTTCCTCCTCGAAGGAGAAGCCCTTGACCGGGACTGTCTCCGAGCCGTAGGGCAGCCGCGCCAGCACGCGCGGCATGGTCAGCCCGATATAGCGCGCATCCTCGCTCTCGCGCAGCGATTGCCACGAGGCGTAGGCCGGGTTGGAGACGATCTGCTGCAGGTCCTGCGGGTTGGGCAGTTCCTGCCAGCTGTCCATGCGGAACAGCCGTGGCGAGGCGGCGGCGATGAATGGCGTGTGCGCCGAGGCGCAGATGCCGGAGATGTTGCGCAACAGGCCGACGTCGCGCGGGTGGTTGGAGAACTCGTAGGCGCCGATGACGCAGCCGATCGGTTCGCCGCCGAGCATCGAATACTCGTCGGTGTAGACCTTCTTGAAGATCGGGCTCTGGTCCCACATCTGGCCTTCATAGTCTTCGAGCGTATCGGCCAGCTGCTCCTTGGAAATGTTCATCACCCGGATCTTCAGCTTCTGATCCGTCTCGGTGTTGTTGATGAGGTACCAGAGGCCGCGCCAGGTGCCTTCCATCTGCCGCACTTCCGGCGCGTGCAGGATTTCGTTGACCTGGGTCGTCAGCATCTTGTCGATGCCGGCGATCAACGACTTGATCGACTTGATCGAGTTGGACGAAATCGTCGTCGTCTCGGAGCGCGACTGCGCCGCCAGAGCCAGGTTGCGAACCAGCTGCTGCAGCTTCTCGCTGTCGTCCTTCTTGACCTTGAAGTCCTTCTCCAAGAGCTGGCTGAATTCGCCGAGATCGACGGCCTCGGCCTCGGCGACGGATGCTGCGGTCTTTTGCTGTTCGGCCATGATCTATTCCTCACCCTTGTCGTCGGACAGCGCCTGGGCGGCGATCTGGCCAAGCAGCGGCTGGTTGTTCAGCAATTGGGCGATGCGCTTTTCGGCATCGACGCGGCCGTCCATGAAGCCGAGCAGCTCCTCGAGCTGGCGCCGCATCTTGAGGATCTCGGCCAGTTGCGGGACCTGTTCGGCGATCTTGTCGGGGGCGAAATCGCCCATCTTGGTGAAGGTCAGGTCGAGCGCCAGTTCTTCGTCGCGCTCCTGTCCCTCGGCCTGCGGCAGCGTGTTCTTCACCCGCGCCTTGACCCTGGGTCCCAGCGCTTCCATGAATTTGGGGAAGCGGTTGGCATCGGTCTCGACAAAGGAACGGTCGAGCACCGTCTTGGACGCTTCCCTGGTCTGCGATGCGCCCGACAGGTCGGCCATCACGCCCATGACGAACGGCAGTTCGATCGTCGTCGGGCTGCCGTAGGTTTCGACATCGTAGGCGATCTGCACGCGCGGGGCGCGATTTCGCTCGATGACCTTCGCTTTGCTTTCGGCTGGCATGTGTTGCTACCTTTCATCCTTCTGGGCAGTCTTCTTGGCGTCGGGAACGCCGGCGAGCAGCCGGAATTCCTTGAGCCCCGACGGGGCGAGGTCTTCCATCAGTTCAACGAAATCCATGTGCACCATCCTGCGCACCCGGCGGGCGAGATGCGGGATCGGACTCGACGGCTCGGTGCGGTCGTAGAACGCGACCACAAGGTCGAGGCACTTCACCACATCGTCGCGCGAGGAAATCCTGTCCGGGAGCCCCGCACCGGTCTCCGCGTAGCTTGCCATCATCTCGGCTCCATGACCGTTTCTGACCGGCGCGGCCGGGCTTGCCGGGGGAGCAGCCGGGCTGGCAGCCCCCTTCGTCGCTGCCTCTTCCGTGGTCTCGACCGCCGTGTTGCGTTCCAGCGTCGTCAGCACGCGCTGCAAAAATCGTTTCAGGTCCGGGACGGCAGCCCCGTTGCTGTCAAGACGGGCATTCAGGGCCGTATCGACCGCGTCGAGCGCCTCGATCGCTGCGTGCGCCCCGGCGATGAGCGCTGTCATCTGTTCACCGGCCTGGTCCTGATGGGCGGCACAACCGCTGCCCACCCGGTTCAGGAGCTGTCCGTGCGCGCTGACCAGCGCTGCCTTCTCCGTGGCATTCAATCCCGACGCCGCTTCCTGAAGCATGACGCGATCGTCGAGCGCACCCTGTTCGAGATCGCGTCCGCTGATCGGCCCGATGGGACGCGGCGCGAAGAAGACCATTTGCCTGAGGTTCGCCAGCAGGCCTTCCTGGCCGTTCTGCAGGTCGGCGAGCGCGTTGAGGCGGCGCAAGGCGGCCTCGCGTGGTTGGGGGCTGGCCCGCAGCGCCGGGTGCATCGTCTCCCAATGCGTCTCGAAGGTCCTTGCAATCAGGGTCAGGCCCTGTGCCAGTCCGGCCAATCCCTCTTCATTGGCCAGCGCCCGGGCGACAATGACAAGCAGGCGCAGGTCGCGGCCATGCGAACGCAACTCCTCGGCCTTGCCGAGCACGGCAGGCCAGTCGACCGGAATGGTCGATTGCGCGGCTGGCTTGTTGCGCCCGTCATGGACGACCTTGACCTGCGGCTCCGTGAGCCGCTCCAGCTCATGAAAAGCCGGATCGTTGCGCAAGTCTTCGCCTGACGGATTTTCACCGTCCAGCGGAGCAAGCCAGAGTGCGAGATCGATCACAGATACCCCCGGCGACCGGCTCTAAAACCGTACGTGACCTAACGTTAGCACACGGTTGCATATTCCCACAATTCGCCATCCGCTCAAAAGTTAACGAGCGCTAATGAATGTCGGTGCAACTGCGTCTCGGATGGCGCAATTCATGGCGTGCTTGGCCAACCTCGTATGTGAAGCGCATCGCATAGGATTAGAAAAAATCGTGGTTGTCTGCATTTGGCGGCGCGGGACTCTCCACAAAGGGAAAAGGCCGGCTGCATCAAGCGCTTTGTCAAGCGGCTGCTTATGTGGCAGGCTGTCGACGGGGCAGATTGCAGGAGCACGTTCGATGGAACAGCGCCGGTCGTCGCAGGGGTTCAAACGCAAGGAACTGGTTGGCAAGCTCAATCCGGTCTGCCTGCGCGCCTTCAAGGCCGCCGCCGACAGCGCCAAGCTGCGCGGCAATCCTTACGTCGAACTCGTCCATTTCATAGAACAACTGGTGCTGTCCGAGCGTTCGGATGTGCAGATGATCATTGCCGATGCCGGCGTCGATGCCAGCCGGCTTACCAGCGAAATGACCCGCGCCGTCGACAAGCTGCCCTACGGCGCCACCTCGATCGAGGAATTTTCCGACCACATCTTTCACGCCATCCAGGAGGCCTGGAACCTGGCGACGCTGGAATTCGGCATGGAGGAGGTCCGCAGCGCCCATGTCGTGCTCGCCTGCCTGAAGACGCCGGTGCTGGAAGGCCTGGTGGCGAAGATCAGCGGCGAATTCGACAAGATCGACGCCGACGGGGTCATCGCCCGCTTTGCCGAGGTGGTGGACGGTTCGCTCGAAGCCGGCGCCACGGCAGCAGTGGCTCCCACCGCGGAGGCGCCGCGGCGAGCTCCGGGCGGGGACTCCGCGCTGGCCAAATACGCCACAGACCTCACCCAGCGCGCCCATGACGGCAAGATCGACCCGGTCGTCGGCCGAGACCCGGAGATCCGGCAGATCATCGATATCCTGATGCGGCGCCGGCAGAACAACCCGATCCTGACCGGCGAGGCCGGTGTCGGCAAGACCGCGGTGGTCGAGGGGTTTGCCCTGCGCATCGCCCAGGGCGACGTGCCGCCGCCCCTGCAGGGCATCAGCGTGCGTATGCTCGACGTTGGCCTGATGCAGGCCGGCGCCAGCGTCAAGGGCGAGTTCGAGAAGCGCCTGAAGGCGGTGATCGACGAAGTTCAGTCATCCGAGACGCCGGTCATCCTGTTCATCGACGAGGCGCACACGCTGATCGGCGCCGGTGGTGCCGCCGGAACCGGCGATGCCGCCAATCTCTTGAAGCCGGCGCTGGCGCGCGGCGAATTGCGCACCATCGCCGCAACCACCTGGGCCGAGTACAAGCAGCACATCGAAAAGGACCCGGCGCTGACCCGCCGTTTCCAGGTGGTCAAGATCGATGAGCCGTCGGAAGCGGTCGCTGTGCTCATGCTGCGCGGTGTAGCCGGCGTGCTCGAACAGCATCACGAAGTGCAGATCCTGGACGAGGCGATCGAGGCGGCGGTCAGCCTGTCGCATCGTTACATCCCGGCGCGGCAATTGCCCGACAAGGCGGTCAGCCTGCTCGACACCGCTTGCGCCAGGGTGGCGATCTCGCAGCATGCGACGCCGGCCGAGGTCGAGGACATTTTGCGGCGCCGCCAGGCGCTCGAGGTCGAAAGCGGCATCATCGGCCGCGAGGCCGCGATCGGCATCGAAGTAACTGACCGGCAGGCGCGGGTCGAGGCCGGGCTCACTGAGACCGGGACCATGCTCGCCGCCGCCGAGGAGCGCTGGGAGCGCGAAAAGGCGCTGGTTGCCGAGATCCTCGAACTGCGCGCGCGGCTGCGCGGCGACGGCGTGCCGCTAGATCCGGTGGCGACAGCCGAGACCGATGCCGAACCAGCAGCGCCGGACGAAGAAAAGACCAAGGTACCGAAGGCCGAGACGCCCAAGGCCGGAACGTTCAAGCCTGAAAAGCCGAAGGCCAAAGCGTCCGAGACCGAAGCGCCGGCTGCCGAAGCTGCACCGTCAGATCCTGCCGCCGATCTGGCGCGGTTGCGCGAACTCATGGCCGAGCTTGCCACCGCGCAAGGCGAGACGCCGCTGATCCTGCCGTCTGTCGACCGCAATGCGGTCGCTGCCGTGGTCCAGGACTGGACCGGCATCCCGACGGGACGGATGCTGTCCAGCCAGACCGAAAAGGCGCTCAAGCTCGCCGACACTTTGTCCGAACGAGTCGTCGGCCAGGATCACGCCATGGAGATGATCGCCAAGCGCGTGCAGACCAGCCGCGCCGGGCTCGGAGCGCCGGAAAAGCCGGTCGGCGTGTTTCTGCTCTGCGGCCCCTCCGGTGTGGGCAAGACCGAGACGGCCCTGGCGCTGGCCGAGACGCTCTATGGCGGCGAGCAGAACCTGATCTCGATCAACATGTCCGAATTCCAGGAGGCGCACACCGTCTCGACGCTCAAGGGCGCACCGCCCGGCTATGTCGGCTACGGCAAGGGTGGCATTCTCACCGAGGCCGTGCGCAGAAAACCCTATTCGGTGATCCTGCTCGACGAGGTCGAGAAGGCGCATCCCGATGTCCACGAGATCTTTTTCCAGGTCTTCGACAAGGGCATGATGGATGACAGCGAGGGAAGGCGCATCGACTTCAAGAACACGCTGATCCTGCTGACGTCCAATGTCGGCTCCGAAGTCATCATGGAGCGGACGCAAAACGGCACGGTGAGGGCAGGGCTCGACGGCCTCGATGCTGCCCTGCGCGCCCCACTGCTGAAGGTGTTTCCAGCGGCCTTCCTCGGCCGCGTCGTGACCATCCCTTACTATCCGCTCTCGGATTCGATGATCGAGGCCATCACCCGCCATCAGTTCGGCAAGATCGCGCGGCGGCTGCGCGCCAGCCACGACGCCGAACTGGTGATCGGCGACGGCGTCATGGCGCTGGTCAAGGCGCGCTGCACCGAAATCGAGTCCGGTGGCCGCATGATCGACGCCATCCTCACCAACACGCTGTTGCCGGAACTCAGCCGCGGCGTGCTGAACCGGTCGCTCGACGGCGAGAAGATGACCAAGGTGACCGTCAGCGCTTCCACTGACGGGTTTGCCTATTCGTTCGAATAGTCAGGCCTGACTGCTCGGCTCCGTCTCGGCGCGGATCAGCTTGATGTCGGCGCCGGCTGCCCAGGCGCCGATATCCTCGCGCCGCAACGCCGCCGCCATCATGTCGGGAAACAGGTCCGGCGTGCAGGCGAAGACCGGTATGCCAAGTGCCGCGACCGAAGCCGACATCGCCGGATCATAGCCCGGCCGGCCCTGATCGGTCAGCGCCAGCAGCACGATGACATTGACGCCGGACCGGACCAGCGCCGCAAGCCGCCGCAGCAAGTCCTGGCCGTTGCCGCCCTCATAGAGGTCGGTGATCAGCACGAAGTGGGATTTGGTCGGCCGCTCGATGCGGTCGGCGCAATAGGCGACCGCCTGGTTGATGTCGGTGCCGCCGCCGAGCTGCACGCCAAACAGCACCTCGACCGGGTCGCTGAGCTCTTCGGTCAGGTCGACGATGGCCGTGTCGAAACAGACCAGCTTGGTGCGCACGACCGGCAGCGACGCCATCACCGCGGCGAAAATCGAGGCGTAGATCACCGAGCTCGCCATCGAGCCGGACTGGTCGACGCACAGCACCACTTCGTCGAGATCGACCAGCCGGCGTTGCTTGCGCATGAAGCCGACCAGTTTTTCCGGCACGACGGTTTTGTGCTCAGGCTGGTAGTGGCGAAGATTGGCCGAGATGGTGCGCGGCCAGTCGATGTCGCGTTGGCGCGGCCGGTTGGTGCGTCGCGACTTGTCGAGCGCGCCACGGATCGCCTCGGCGGTCTTCTGCTCCAGCCGCTGCATCAGCTTGGCAACGATGTCGGCGATGATGGTGCGGGCGATGTCCTTGGTCTTGGCCGGCATCACCGAACGCAGCGAGATCAGGTCGGCGACGAGGTTGACGTCGGCCTCGATCGCCTTGAGGAATTCCGGCTCCATCAGCATCTGCTTCAGGTTCAGCCGCTCAAAGGCATCCTTCTGGACGATCTGGACCACCTGGGCGGGAAAGAAGGAGCGGATATCGCCCATCCATTGCGCCACGCGTGGCGCCGAGCGGCCGAGCCCGCCGCGCCGCTTGCGCGGGTCGGCATCGGCATTGGCGCCGTCGCCGTAAAGCGCATCGAGCGCCGAAGACAGTTTTTTGTCATCACTGGAAAGGGCGGAGGAAGCCTCGTCATCGGCGCCGATCGCCAGCCGCCAGCGGCGCTCGCGCCCGCTATCGGAGGATGCTGGGCCGGGTTCGGGCACTTCGGCTTCGTCATCCATTGTCACACTCCGCCCGCCAGCAATGGCCCAAGCCGCTCCAGGTGACGGCGCCAGCCCTCGCCGCCATCCGGCGCCGGCGTCAGGCCGGCCGGCAACCTTGCGGTGCGGCCGAGCACGGCCTCGATCAACCGCTGCCGCTCCATCGAGTCCAGATTGGAGAAGACGCGGCGCAGCAATGGCAGATGCGCGATGAAAGCGTCCTCGCCGAGCGATTTCAGCCACCCATCGACGGCGCCGCGCAGGCCCTCGTCGTAGATCAGCCGCTGGCCGGCAGTGCTGAAGAAACCTTCGAAGAACCCCGCTGCCTGGGCGACCGGCGTCCCCGGCGACAGCCTGCGTCCGAGCAGCCCGGCGGCGTCCTCTGCCGACAGTTGGCCGGCTTCATAGAGCAGATGCGCGGCGCAGCCGGCGAGCAGCGCCGTCGAGCCCGGACCTTCCAGCACGCCGGTCAGGCCGTTGCGCCATGCATCGAGCACGCCTTCGCCGGGCTCGACCAGCCGGATCGCCGTGTCGGCCTTGCGCACAGCACCGACCAGCGTGGTGGCGGCCTGCTCGTCCAGGTCGCGCACCGCATAGGGCAGCGCGATCGCGCCTTCGACGATCAACCGTTCCAACAAACCGGACAGCCGGTTGGTTTCGGTCTTGCGCGCCTCGCCGTAACGGATGATGTCGGCAAGCGGCGGCACCGAGGCCAGCATCTCCAGGCATTCGCTGCTGTGCGCTGCGCGCGCCTCCAACGCTACAAGGCCGGCGCTCGCGGCCTCCGACAGATCCGCCGTAATGGCGCTCTGGACAAGGGCGGCAAGCGTGTCGAGGCTCGCGGCCGCACCGAGCATCTGGATCAGGCGGCCATTGGCGGCCTTTTCGATAGTCGGGCCGTAGATCAGGTTCTCGACCAGGCGCACGGCATATTCCGGCTCCCAGGCCAGCGTCCATTTTTCGCGAAAGGTGCCGCGGCTGCGGCCGGCGTCGGCCAGCCTGCCCCATTGCACGCCAAGCACGTTCAGCCGGTGCAGCAATGTCGAACGAAACAGTCCGCTTTCGCTGCGCAGATCGACCGACAGCTCGCGTTCCAGCGCCTCCGGCTTCAGCCGCGCCGCCTTCTGGTTGCGCTGCAGGTCCTCGATCAGCGGCGCCAGCGGCGTGTCGGGCGGAATCTCGCCGACATCCGCGCCCAAAAGCAGCTCGGCCTCGACCAGCGCCCACAGCACCGCTTCGCCGTTGAACAGCGCCGCGATCGCGGCATCGCGCAATTCCTCGAAGCCGGGCTTCGGCCGCTCGCGAATGGCAGCCAGTGTGCGCGCAAGCCGCTCGGCCTCGATCAGCGACGCGGTCGACACCAGATGGCCCTTCGCCCGGAGCACCGCCGCGATCGTCGCCAGCCACAGCGTCGCGGCGTCGCGCCGCCCTCGTGTGCGCCATAGATGCTTGCACCAGCCGGGCGCGACGACGCCAGCGCCATAACCATAGCCCAGCGCAAGACGCGGCCCGGTCCATGGCGCCCATGTCATGATGCTTTTGCGCCGGGCAATTCCCTTGATCAGCGCCTGGTCGTTCTTCTGCGTGTGCGCGGCCTGCAGGGCCGGCACATGCCATGCGCCGCAGACGACGGCGATCGGTCCGGCGAATTCCTTGCGCGCGGCGGCGATTTCCAATCGCATATGCGCTTCACGCTTGGCCTCGAACGGCGCGATCGCACCTTCGCCGTCGCGCAGCGTCGTCATCGCATCGGTGATGGCAGCGAAGATTGGACCCGGCTGCGGATTCTGCTCGATAATGTCGGCCCACCAGCTTTCGCCATCTTCATAGCCGGCGGCCGCAGCCAGCGTGCCGATCGGGTCGCGATGCGATGCGGGCTCGCCATCCTCACCGGTTTCGTCCTTGGGTTCGGGCTTGTCGGCGTCAGCCGTTTTGTCGGGGTCGTCGGTTGCCGGTGCCGCGAACCGTGCCGATGACGGCAGGTCGATGAACCGCAATGCCGCCTTGTTCGCCACCGCCCACACCGCCGCCTGGTATTCCGGCGAGAACTCGGCGAACGGCCAGAAACTTGTCGCGGCCGGATCGTCCTCGGGGTAGCAGAGCAGCGCCACCGGCGGCTGCATCTGCGGGCGCGCCAGCAATGGCAGCAGGGCGGACGCGTCGCTCGGCCCTTCGATCAGCACCGCGACCGGCTGCAAGTCCCGCAGCGCCTGCACCAGGCTGTCGGCGGAGCCCGGCCCGTGATGGCGGATGCCGAAATAGGCGACGTCGCTCATGACCTCAGATCGCTGCGTTCAGCGCCGCGTAATAGCCGGCATAGTCCGGCCGCTTCTTGAGCACCGTTTCGAGATATTCCTCCAGCACCACCTTGTCCTGCACCGGGTCCTTGACGATGGCGCCGACAAGGCTGGCGGCGAGGCCTTCGGCGCCGAGCTTGCCGCTGTCGAACCACGCCGCCTGGCTGAGGCCGCCGACCATGGTGGCGATCGCCTCGGCGGTCGAGAGCGAACCCGAAGGCGTCTTCAGCGTCACCTTGCCGTCGGCGGTTGCGCCCGAGCGCAGCTCGCGGAAAATGGTCAACACTCGAGCGATCTCCTCGCCGACATTTTTCGGCACCGGCAGGTCGAGCCCGCCGGCCATCTCGTCGACCCGCTTGGAGACGATCGCCACCTCTTCGGCCATGTCTTCGGGCAGCGGCAGAACCACCACATTGAAGCGGCGCTTGAGCGCCGAGGACAGCTCGTTGACGCCCTTGTCGCGATTGTTGGCGGTGGCGATGATGTTGAAGCCGCGCTGGGCATAGAGCGAGGTGTTGAGCTCCGGGATCGGCATCATCTTTTCCGACAGCACGGTGATCAGCGTGTCCTGTACATCGGAGCCCATGCGCGTCAACTCTTCCAGGCGGCATAGCTTGCCGCTCTCCATGGCGCGGTAGAGCGGCGTCGGCACCAGCGCCTCCTGGCTCGGCCCTTTGGCCAAAAGCTGCGCATAGTTCCAGCCGTAGCGGACCTGGTTCTCGTCGGTACCGGCCGTGCACTGCACGATCAGCGTGGAATTGCCCATGATGGCGGCGGCGAGATGTTCCGACACCCAGGATTTTGCGGTGCCGGGAACACCGAGCAGCAGCAGCGCGCGGTCCGTGGCGAGTGTCGCCACCGCCGTTTCCATCAGTCGGCGGCGGCCGACATATTTTGGCGATATCACGGTGCCGTCGCTTGCCTTGCCGCCGAGCAGGTAGGTCAGAACGGCCTTTGGCGAGAGGCTCCATCCCGCAGGTTTTTGCTTGTCGTCATTGCGCGCCAGCGCCTGCAGTTCAGCGGCATAGGCCTGCTCGACGGGGAGGCGGATGGCTGCGTTCATGGTGCTGTTCTCCGGATTGTCATGGGTTGGTTCCCGTCAGGGCCGCGTTGAGGCGCAGGAAAGCGAGCGAGGCTGCCGCCGGCGGCATGCCGGCCGCAACGACATGCTCGATCAATTTTTCCGCTGTCGCCGCAGTGGCCAGAAAGCCCAAAGTTTCCAACAGGTCGTCGACGGTTCGCTTCATCGCGTCATCATTGCCGGCGACAGCCGAACGCAACACCGCCAAGCTCTGGCCGTTCGTCAGGTCGGGCCAATCCAGCCAGTTGGCTTCGAAGCCCTCGGCAAGGGTGAGCGTGCTAACATACTGCGGCGTATCTTTCAGGATCAATCTGACCAGGACACGCTTCCTGCGGCTATCCAGGCGCGGTGTCAGGTGCAGCACGAACAGTGCCGGCTTGCCACCCTCGGCGATCAGCGTGTCGGCCATCTGCGTTACTGCAGCGTCGCTGCCCGACGCGGCGACCATTCGTGAGATCTGGATGTCGGCATTGTTGTCGGCACCGAACTGCCAGGCTGCAATGAAATCGGGTTCGCTGACCCCAAATCGGGAAGCAAGGTCGACCAGATTGCAGGTCTCGAACAGTTCGGCGCGGCGCTTTTCCTGCGCCGGGGATTTGAGTTTTGCCGGGGTGTAGGTGGTGCGGCGGCGGATAAAGCCGGATTTGCCTTCTGCGATGAAGGCGGCAAGTTCGGCAACGGGATCGTCGGCACCGCCACCAACACGACCGTGCTCGCCCAACCTCGCCAGCAGCCGGCTCGCCAGTTCCTGCACCTTGCCGGAGCGGTCAGTGGCCAGGCTTTTCAGGAACGGCGCGTCCTCAGGCGTCAGGCCGAAATGCATGAGTTCGATCAGTGCCAGCCGGACTTCCGCCGGCTCGCCGGGCGCCTTCGCTTCCATCAGGCTGCGGGCCGTGGCCGGATCGCGACGGCGCATCTCGGTCAACGCGATACGGCGCGCGGCGGGGTAAAAGTCATCCCAGTTCTGCACCGTCAGTTGCTCCTGCGGCGCAATCTTCAGCCCCTCGACGCTGGCCTGCCAGTCGATCCACGGCGCATAGATGTCAGGGCTGTTCTGGTCTGATGCCGACGGCATCCAGTCCATCGGATGCAGCACGTAGCCACGGCCGGCGACGAGCGTCGCCACGCGCGCCTTGCGCCGCGCATCGGCGGTGTTCTTCAAGGCAGCCCGCAACAGCGGCCGCAACCGCTCCGGCAGCAGCGGCAGGCCAAGCCTCGGCAGCGGCGGGCGCCGCTTCAGCGACTTCGGCGCGGCTGGCCTTAAGCCCACATCGAGCGCCTGCGCGGCGATGGCCAGCAACAGCCGCTCCCGTTCGTCCGGGCTTGCGCCGCCGGCGATTTCCTTCCACGCGGCTGGCGCCAGATCGAACGCAGTTCCGCCGGTGATCCAGCAGTCGCGCATCGTCGCCAGGCCGGTTTGCTCGAGCTCGTTCATGACAGATCGAGCCTCCCGAAGCCGCTTTGCGCGGCGAGCAGATCGAGCCGCGCGCCGTTCCACAGGGCTGCCGTTGCCGAAAGGTCGAGACCGAGCACGGTTTGATCGACGGTTCCGGCGACAGGCAGGGCGATCCCTTGCGGGTCGTGCGCCGCTTGCCACCAGGCGGTGCCGCGCTCATCGAGCAGGATCGCGCCGGCAGGCAGCATCAGCGGGCTATCGGTCGACCAGGGTGCTGCGTCCTGGTGCGCCGCATGCGCCGCCAGCGGATCCTTGACAATGCCGAGGCCGAAATCCGGCCAGGCGCCCGACACGACATCGCCCTTGCGCTCCGCTACCAGCGCCCGCAGCCGTTGGCGTGACGGATAGAACACCAGCCTTGCATCGAACCGGTCGCCAGGTGTGAACGCGGCAGAGCGGCGGCCGGCCGAGGCCGGAAAGAAATCGAGTAGCAGCGCAAATTGCGGCGTCGGGCTTTTCAGGTCGAGCAGCCAGGTAGAATGGCTGACAAGGCCGTCGCGGCGGGTCTCGATCTTCTCGCCGATGACTTCCCACTGGCTGTCGACCTGTCTTGCATCGGGATTGGCCAGCACCTGGTCGCGGGTTTCGGATGCCGACACCAGCCGCTTCAATTCGGGATCGTCTGGCGCCGAGCGCCAGGCCTTGGCCAGCAAAACCAGCTTGCCGAGTTCGCGGATCGCCGCGTCCGGCCGTTCCTCGCTGCGCAGCGCCATTAGCCGGGCCGGGATTTCGTCGATGCGTCCCGCAAGCGCCGTTGCTTTCATGTCGACCAGCCTGGCGGCAATGCGGCGGCAGCGCTCGCTGCTGGCGTCGGCAAAGGCGGAAAGGCCGAGCCGCAGCTGGTCGGCAATCCACTGGTCGAGTTCGTCCAGCGCGCCTGCCACCGCGGTGCGCGTATCTTCCGCCCGCTTGCGCTGCGCCGTCTCGCGGCGCTCCGTCGCGGCGGCGTCATCGACGGTGCTTTCCTCTGCCTGCGAGGCCTCGCCAATGCTCTTGCCAGACGCGCCCCTGCCAGACTTTGCGTCGACCGGCGGGGGCGCACTCTTCCTGCGCCGGCCAAGCCAGTCATTGACCCATTCCGGCGTTGTTTCGGCTGATGTGAAGCTGGCCGGCGCCGTGGCGGCGATCCACATCAGCGCCAGCGTGTGCTTGCAGGGAAATTTTCGCGACGGGCAGGTGCATTTGTAGCCGTGGTCGCCGGTGTCGACGACGGTGCGATAGGGGTTGGATCCCGAGCCCTGGCATTCGCCCCAGATCAGCGCCTGCTGCTCGTTCTTCTCCAGCCGCGGCCAGTTCGAGCGCTTGGTGAGCTTCGAGGCGGCGCTTAGCGACGCCTGATCGGGGGCCAGCGCCTCGATGGTTTTCAGTTCGAATTCCAAGCCGCGCCTCTCGTCACCCCAAATCAATGCCTGGCATCAATATAGGGTGCCGTTTGTGAAGGATTGTTGTGGCCCCGGCAAGACGAAGATAGCGCAGATCAGTACAACGGCGTGGCCATATGCCGGGGCGTCGGCCATTGCGCGGTGATCTCGGGCTGCACCGGGCGCTCGAGATAGGTCGACAGCACGACATAGCTTCGCGTCGAGGTGACGCCGGGCGTTTCGTAGAGACGCGCCAGCAGGCCTTCGAGCGCCCTGGTGTCCTCGGTGCGGACCTTGAGCAGCAGGCAGGTGTCGCCGGCCACCGAATGGATTTCCTCGACCTCAGGATATTGCGAAACGGCCATCAGCTCCGGCGTCTTGCCCCAGCCCTTGGTATCGATATGCACGAAGGTGAGCAGCGGCTTTTTCACCGCCTTCGGGTCGATGATCACAGCCGTGCCGCGGATGGCGCCGCTGCGCCGCAGGCGCTTGACCCGCTCATGCGCCGCCGGCGGCGACAGGCAGACGCGTTCGCCAAGTTCGGCGTAGCTGATCGTCGCATCCTCGACCAGCACGCCTAATATTTTTCGGTCGATTGCGTCGAGCTCTCGGGGAGCTACCTTATTCTGCAGAACCCCATCTGTTTCTTCGTCCATATCGAAATTCCTTGTTGTCGCGGAATTCAGTTCGGCCATTATGACCCGATGACGAACGCGCATCAAGCTGCAACGCTCCATCAGCCGATCCCGGCGCTGGCCTATCTCCTGACCGGCTGCATCGCCGTCATCGGCTCGAACTCGCTGGTCCTGGGTCCAATTGCTCCGGCAGTCGCCGCATCCTTCGGCACCAGCGTGCCGGCGGTGATGGCCGCGTCGGCTGCCTTCGGTCTCGGCACTTCCGCCAGCGCTTTGTTCCTCGCCCGCTATATCGACGGCGTCGGCGCCCGCCGCATGCTGCAGGGCGCTCTGCTGTTGCTGACGGTCGGGCTTCTCGCCAGCGCGCTGGCGCCGACGGTGATCATGCTGGTCGCGGCCCAGGCCGTCGCCGGCATCGCCGCCGGCGTCGCCATGCCGGCCATCTATGCCAGTGCAGCGGCAATTGCGCCGCCCGGCCGCGAAAGCGGCACGATCGGCGTCGTGCTGACCGGCTGGACGGTCTCCATGGTGGCCGGCGTGTCGCTGTCGGCCGTGCTTGCCGATCTCGTGCACTGGCGCGCCGTCTTCGCCGCCGTCGCGGTGCTTTCCGCCATTGCGCTTGCTGCCTTGTCGATGACCTCGCTCAGCGACGTCAGGAAGAGCGGCCCGGCGCCGTCGCCGTTCGTTGCGCTGGCCATTCCGGGCATCGTGCCGCTGCTCATCGCCTGCACCGCCTTCATGACCGCTTTTTACGGCGTCTACGGCTATCTCGGCGATCATCTGCACCAGGATCTGGGCGAGCCCGTCAGCGCCAATGCGCTGGCCGCACTCGCCTACGGCGCCGGCTTCGGCGCCGCGGCCTTCCTCGACGGCGTCATCGACCGCATCGGCGCACGGCGCGTCATGCCTTTCGCCTATCTGCTGGTCGCCGTCGTCTATGTCGCGATCGCGCTCGCAAGCAGCAATTTCGTGCTGATCCTGGCTATGATCGCCATCTGGGGCCTTGCCAATCATTTCGGCCTGAACGTGCTGGTGATGCGCCTTACCGCGCTCGATCCGTCGCGCCGTGGCACCATCATGGGCCTGAACAGCTCGGTCACCTACCTCGCCGTCTTCATCGGCACCACCAGCTTCGGGCCGCTTTATTCATCGTTCGGCTTTGCCATCTGCGCCATCGTCGCCGCCGTGCTGATGCTGGTTGCGGCAGCAGCGGGGTCATGGCGATCGCCGCTGCCCATCAAGCCGTAAAGCTTGCGTTCTCATCCCGTCCTTCGCTAGAGCTTGGCTTGCCATGCGAGCCCCGCCCGGATGAAGACGACGCTTGAAACCACTGCCGACCCCTCGTCAGACGACCTCGCCTTCCTGGCCGAGCGGCTGACGGCGTTCAATGACGGCGATGTCGGCCCCTCCGGCCGCAAGCCGATCGCCGTCTTCGTTCGTGATGAGCACGGCGCTGTCGTCGCCGGCATTTCGGGATACACCGCCTGGGGCTGGCTCTATGTGCAGTGGCTGTGGGTCGACGAACGCCTGCGCGGCCGGCATATGGCCGGCGACATGCTGGGCGCTGCCGAGGAGGAAGCGGTCAAGCGCGGCTGCCAAAACGCCTGGATTGATACGTTCAATCCGACAGCGGCCAAAGTCTATGAGCGGCAAGGCTACCGGCGCTTCGGCGAACTGCCTGACTTTCCCGTCGGCCGCAGCCGCATCTTCCTGCAGAAGAAGCTCTAACCTGCCAGCCGCCCGCCTTGCATCGGCCGCGGCACGCCGGTGGTGCTGGGAAAGCTGATCGGCAGGCCGCGCAGCACGCGCACGGCAAGGAAGGCAAAGCATTCGGCCTCCACCGCATCGCCTTTCCAGCCCAGTGTCTCGGCCTGCACAACCTCGACGTTGGCGCGCCTCGCCAGCATCGCCATCATCGTCGGGTTGCGGCGGCCGCCGCCACTGACCGCCAGCCGCTTCGGCCGGCGCGGCAACAAATCGAGCGCCTTGCCGACGGCCGAGACGGTGAAGGCCGTCAGCGTCGCCGCCCCATCCTCTGCGCCGAGGCCGTCGGCCATGGCGGCGCCGAAGTCGAAACGGTCGAGCGATTTCGGATAGGGCTTGGTCAGATACGGATGCTGGAGCAATTTGGCCAGCCGCACTTCATCGACGGTGCCGGCCGCGCCCAGTGCGCCGTCGCGGTCCATCTCGCCGAGGCCGTTTGCCTTGATGAAATCGTTGAGCGGCGCGTTGGCCGGGCCAGTGTCGAAGGCGACGATGTTGTCCTTGCCGTCCCACCAAGTGACGTTGCCGACACCGCCGAGATTGAGCACAGCGGTGTCCCCGCTGGCGTCGGCTTCCCTCAAAAGCGCCGCGTGGTAGGCAGCCGCCAGTGGTGCGCCCTGGCCGCCAGCGCGCACATCGTCCGAGCGGAAATCATAGGCGACCTTGGCGCCCAAAATGGAATGCATCAGCGCGCCATCGCCCAACTGGCGCGTATCGCCGCGCCGCCCGGGTTGCGGGGCACGATGCAGCACGGTTTGGCCGTGAAAACCGACCACGCCGATATCGCCTATGGTTAGGCCGTAGCTTTCGACAAGGTCCTTCACCGCCGCCGACTGCGCCCGCGTCAGCGCCTCCTCGGCTTCGGCAAAGATCGCCGGCTCGGGCCCGTCGAAATTCCACACCCGGGCCTGACGCAGCGTCTCCTCCAGCAAGGCACGGATCGCTGCGGGGTAGGGGGCCAGCGTATAGGTGCCGAAATCGGCGATCCGCTCGCCATCGGTCTTGATCAGCGCCACGTCGATATTGCCGTCAAGCACGGTGCCGGTCATCAGGCCGACGGCCCAGATTGGTTCCACGGTCGACTCCCTTGCGACACCGTTTGCGATTCCAACGCAATCACCTGTCGGACGGATTGTCTCGCCAGGCAAGACCCTGGCCGCGGTCGATTGCTCCGAACCTGCCGGCAGAGTTTTTCACCGAACAGCGAAAATCGAGCAACGCCGTTCTTGCGTCTCGCCGCTCAAGACGCCAGCTATGAGACGAACACGTCATCGCCAAGGAGAAACGACATGGCATCCGAAGTCGCAGTGATCGCCGGCGCGGGTGCGGGCCTGAGCGCCTCTTTGGCACGCCTTCTCACCACGGAAGGCTATCGTGTGGTGCTGGCCGCCCGCAACACGGCCAAACTCGCGGCGCTGGTCGGGGAAACCGGCGCGCTGGCCGTCGAAACCGACGTCGCCGATCCGGCCTCCGTCGCCGGCCTGTTTGACGCCGCCGACAAGCAAGGCCCGCTGGCCCTTGCCGTCTTCAATGCCAGCGGCCGCACGCGCGGCCCGATCGCCGAGGTCGATCCCGATGCGGTCAAACAAGCCTTGCTTGTCGGCGCCTATGGCGGCTTCCTGGTCGGCCAGCAAGCGGCGCGGCGGCTGCTTGCGCGCGGCTCCGGTTCGATTCTTTTCACCGGCGCCTCCGCCAGCATCAAGGGCTTTCCCAACTCCGCCGGCTTTGCCATGCCGAAATTCGGCCTGCGCGGTCTGGCTCAGTCGATGGCGCGCGAACTCTTCCCGAAGAACATCCATGTCGCCCATTTCATTATCGACGGCCAGATCGAGCCGGTCGGGACGAAGCCCGAGCGACCGGACAGCCAGCTGTCGCCCGATGCGATCGCGCAGACCTATCTCGCGACCCATCGCCAGCATCGCAGCGCCTGGAGCTTCGAGGTCGAGCTGCGGCCCTTTGTCGAGACATTCTGACCGGTCCGGCGTGACCGTTCTCGCAATTGCGAAATCTTTGAGAGAATATTCCCGGCTTCGTGTTTGAGAAGAAATGCGGTTCTTTGATCCGGCAAGCAGCATTGCCGATGATGTCGTCAAGGCTTGGTATTCCACCTCGCCGCAATGACTTCAGGATTACGAGGGATCGACAATGTCCGAACGCGGAAACGCTTCCAGCTCTCTTCTTTTTTCAGCCATCAGCCGGCGAGCTGCCCTTGCGGCACTTTTTGCCTCGGCCGTCACGCTTGCCGGTCTGGCTCAGCCGACGCCGTCCTTCGCCGAGGACAAGAAGTCTATCAAGGTCGGCATCATCAGCGGCGAGGATGAGGATGTCTGGCGCGTCGTCGTCGCCCAGGCCGCCGAAAAAGGCCTGACCGTCGAGACCGTGGTGTTCAACGACTACACCCAGCCCAACGAGGCGCTCGAGCGCGGCGAGATCGACGCCAACGCCTTCCAGCACCAGCCCTATCTCGACAACCAGATCAAGACCCAAGGGTACCACATCGTGCGCGTCGGCTACACCGGCGTCTGGCCGATCGGCCTCTACTCCAAGAAATACACCAAGGTTGCCGACCTGCCCGAAGGCGCCGTCATCGGCTTGCCCAACGACCCCTCGAATGAGGGCCGCGCGTTGCGCGTTCTGCAGAACGAAGGCGTGATCAAGCTGAAGGACGGCACCGGCATCCTGGCGACCACCGCCGACATTGCCGAGAACCCTAAGAAGGTCGTCATCAAGGAACTGGACGCCGGCATTGTCGGCCGCTCGGTCGAGGATCTCGACGCGGCTGTCGTCAACACCGACTGGGCGCTGAAGAGCGGTCTCGGCCCGGACAACCGCATCGCCCAGGAGCCAGTGGCCGACAACCCCTACCGCAACTTCATCGCCGTGAAATCCGGCAACGAGAACGAGGCGTGGGTGAAGACGCTGGTCGCGTCCTACCAGAACGAGGCGGTCAAGGCCGAGTTCGACAAGGTCTACAAGGGCACCGGGATCAGCGCCTATTGATTGGCGCCTGGTTGTCAGGAGCAGGCGGCCCGCTGTTGAGCGGGCCGCTGTCGCATTTGTCGAGCGTTGAAACGGACAGTGAGATGAACCAGCACGTCACGGCCGAGGCATCCGGTCCGGTCAATATATCGGCCGGGCAAGAAGATGTCGTACGCCTCGTCGACCTCAAGCGCCGCTTTGGCGCGACGCCTGCGCTCGACGGCGTCTCGCTGACGGTGAAGAAGGGCGAGATCCTCGGCATCATCGGCCGCAGCGGAGCCGGCAAGTCGACGCTGATCCGCTGCCTCAACGGGCTGGAGCGGCCGGACTCCGGCGACGTCTTCATCGAGGGCCGCGAGATCGGCCGGCTCGGCGAGCGTGAATTGCAGCCGCTGCGGCGTCGCATCGGCATGATCTTCCAGCACTTCAATCTGCTGTCGGCCAAGACCGCGGAGGACAATGTCGCGCTGCCGCTGAAGATCGAGGGCCGCCCAAAGGCCGAACGGCTGGCGCGCGCCGCCGAATTGCTCCACCTCGTCGGCCTGTCGGAGAAGGCGAAGGCCTATCCGTCCTCGCTGTCGGGCGGCCAGAAGCAGCGCGTCGGCATCGCCAGGGCGCTGGCCGCGCGGCCAGCGCTGCTGCTGTCCGACGAGGCGACCTCAGCGCTCGATCCGGAGACGACGCGCTCCATCCTGGCCTTGCTGAAAGACATCAACCGGCAGCTCGGCCTGACCATCCTGCTCATCACCCACGAGATGGAGGTGATCCGCTCGATCGCCGACCGCGTCGCGGTGATCGATGCCGGGCGCATCGTCGAGCAAGGCCCGGTGTGGTCGGTCTTTGCCGAGCCGCGTTCCGAAATCACCAGGAGCCTGCTCGGCGGCATCCGCCCGCAACTGCCGGCCGAGATTGCCGGCCGGCTTGCTCCCGGAGGCGGCGCCGAGCTCATCCTCAGGGTCGACGTCGCAGGTGAGGCCGCGCGCGGTCCGCTGCTGTCCGATCTTGCGGTGGCGGTGCCGGGGCCGTTCCGCCTCGTCCATGGTGGCATCGACCATGTCCAGCAGCAGCCGGTCGGCACGCTGTTCCTTGCGGTCGCGGGCAACGATCCGAAACATCTGTCGAAAGTAATCGCATTCCTGAAGGCCCGCGACGCACGGGTGGAGGTGCTTGGCCATGTCGCCGGTTCTGTTTGAACTTCTGCTGCGCTCGATCTGGGAGACGGTCCTGATGACGGCGGCATCGGGCCTCATCTCGCTCGTCTTCGGGCTGCCGCTCGGCCTGGCATTGATTGCCACGGAGCGCGGCGGCATTGCCGAAAGCCTGTGGGTGAACCGCGCGCTCGGCGCCGTCATCAACGGCTTCCGCTCGGTGCCTTTCATCATCCTTCTGGTGGCGCTGATCCCGGTGACGCGGCTGATCGTCGGCACCTCGATCGGCACCTGGGCGGCGATCGTGCCGTTGTCGATTGCGGCGACGCCCTACTATGCCCGCATCGCCGAAGTGTCGCTGCGCGAGGTCGATCGCGGCCTGATCGAGGCGGCGCGCGCCATGGGCGGCAACCGCTGGACGATCATCCGCGAGGTGCTGGTGCCCGAAGCTTTGCCCGGCATCGTCGCCGGTTTCACGGTGACGCTGGTAACGCTGATCGGCGCTTCGGCCATGGCCGGCGCCATCGGTGCCGGCGGGCTCGGCGATCTCGCCATCCGCTATGGCTACCAGCGTTTTGAGACCAGCGTCATGGTCGCCGTGGTCATTGTGCTGATCATTCTCGTTTGCGGCATCCAGTGGGTCGGCGACCGGCTGGTCGCCAGGCTGGACCGGCGCGGATGAGCGGCCACGAACGTTATTTGCCGGCAGGCTGCCAAACGCAGCGTCGGCTTTCTCTATCGGGGCCGAGATTGGATTGCGCGTTGCTTTGATCGGACCGGCCTGCGTGCCACCGTGACAGCGAAACAAGGAGCTTGACCATGCCCAGGATCGTACCCGTGCTTGATCTCGGCCGCCTCGAGCAGGGCGCTTCGGAACGGCGAACGTTTCTCTTCGACCTGCGCACGGCCGCGCGCGATGTCGGCTTCTTCTATTTGACCGGCCACGGCATATCGGCTGCGGATACCGCAGAAGTGCTCGACGCGTCGCGCCGCTTCTTTGCCCTGCCGGAAGCCGACAAACTGGCAATTGAAATGGTCAAGTCCTCGCAGTTCCGCGGCTACACGCGCGCCGGCGGCGAGCTGACCAAAGGCAAGGCCGACTGGCGCGAACAGCTCGACATCGGCGTCGAACGCGCGGCCATCGAACAAGGCCCCGGCGTGCCCGCCTGGACGCGGCTGCAAGGGCCCAACCAGTGGCCGGCCACGCTGCCCGAGCTGAAGCCGGCGCTGCTCGCATGGCAGGCCAAGGCGACCGCGGTGGCGATCCGGCTGCTTAGGGCCTTCGCTTTGTCGCTCGACCAGGCCGAGGACGCCTTCGATCCGATCTACCGGGCCGAGCCCAACCATCGCATGAAGATCGTGCGCTACCCCGGCCGCGACGCCACCGGCGACAACCAGGGCGTCGGCGCGCACAAGGATGGCGGTTTCCTGACGCTTCTGCTGCAGGACGAGAACAAGGGGCTGCAGGTCGAATATGACGGCGCCTGGGTCGACGTCGATCCGCTGCCCGACACGCTGGTGGTCAACATCGGCGAACTGCTCGAACTGGCGTCGAACGGCTATCTCCGGGCGACAGTCCACCGTGTGGTGACACCGCCGGCCGGCGTCGAGCGCGTCTCGGTCCCGTTCTTCTTCAGCGCCCGGCTCGACGCCACGATTCCGCTGCTCGACCTGCCCGAGGATGTAGCGGCCGAGGCGCGGGGGCCGGCCAGCGATCCCGACAACCCGCTGTTTCGCAATGTCGGCACCAATGTGCTGAAGAGCCGCCTGCGCTCGCATCCCGACGTGGCGCGCCGGCACTATGCCGATCTTCTGGAAACCGACGCCTCACCGGCTGAAATCTTTCAAAACGAGAACGAAATTTCCGAATCTCGCGTTGTTTTAGAAAGCCGTTCGTCGCCATATGCGGCGAATACGCGCATATAGGAATTATCGTTCGGCGGTTTCCTCCCATTCCACCGAGCGGTGTTCCCCTCTGAAGGTTCTTGACCTTCTTTTGGCCGGGCCGCTTTCGCGCCCGGCCTTTTTTATGTCAATAGCTCTTCTTTCTTCCCCACAAGGGAGAAGGAAGAGGCGCCAGGGGACTTCACCCAAACTTCGGATCAAGGCTCCCCGACTTGTAGCGCTTGGCCATCTCGGCCACCGGCAGCGGCTTGATCTTCTGCGCGTTGCCGGCGGTGCCGAACTGCTCGAAGCGCTCCTTGCACAGCTTGCGCATCGCAGCCATGGCCGGCGTCAAATATTTGCGCGGATCGAACTCCGACGGGTTTTCGGTAAGCACCTTGCGGATGGCGCCGGTCAGCGCCATGCGGTTGTCGGTGTCGATGTTGATCTTGCGCACGCCGTGCTTGATGCCGCGCTGGATCTCTTCCACCGGCACGCCCCAGGTCGGCTTCATCTGGCCGCCATATCTATTGATGATTTCCTGCAGGTCCTCGGGCACTGAGGACGAGCCGTGCATCACCAGATGCATGTTGGGCAGGCGGCGGTGGATTTCCTCGATGACGTTCATCGCCAGCACCGCGCCGTCTGGCTTGCGCGAAAATTTGTAGGCGCCGTGGCTGGTGCCCATGGCGACTGCCAGCGCATCGACATGGGTGTCCTTGACGAACTCGACCGCCTGTTCCGGATCGGTCAAGAGCTGGTCGTGGCTGATGGCGCCTTCGACGCCGTGGCCGTCCTCCTGCTCGCCGCCGCCGCTCTCAAGCGAACCGAGCACACCGATCTCGCCTTCCACCGACACGCCGCCCCAATGCGCCATGTCGACGACGCGCCGGGTGATGCCGGAATTGTAGGCATAGTCGGCCGGCGTCTTGCCGTCCTCTTTCAGCGAGCCGTCCATCATGACAGAGGTGAAGCCGTACTGGATGGCGGTGACGCAGGTGGCTTCGTTGTTGCCGTGGTCGAGATGCATGCAGACCGGAATGTCGGGGTGGATTTCGACCAGCGCGTCGATCAGCTTGGCCAGCACCACATCATTGGCGTAGGCGCGGGCGCCGCGGCTGGCCTGCAGGATGACCGGCGACTTGGTCTCCTCGGCCGCCTCCATGATGGCGAGGCCCTGTTCCATATTGTTCATGTTGAAAGCGGGTACGCCGTAGCCGTACTCGGCGGCGTGATCGAGCAATTGTCTCAGTGTTATGCGAGCCACCCAATAGTCTCCCGTATCTGGTTTCAAGCGCAACGTCGCGGGCCGGCCGATTGCCGGCCTAGATGCTTCTGGCCGGATTTCGCCAGAACCGCAACCGTCAGCGGCCATCGAGGCCGCAATTCTTGTTGCAGGGCTGAAATCCGGTAGCCAGCCGGTGAGGCGCTAATCTCCCCCATTGAGGGGGAGATGGCCGGCAGGCCAGAGGGGGTCGGTTCGACTGGAGCGCTAGCATCATCTGTCGGTGCTGGGAGGTCGCGTCAGGACGCGCCGACCCCTCTGTCGCCTTTGGCGACATCTCCCCCTCAAGGGGGGAGATTATCCGCGTTCGGGGAACATCGCCTTCAACCCTTCGCGCGAAGCCTTGGCCACACCGCGCTCGGTGATCAGCCCCGTCACCAGCCGTGCCGGCGTCACATCGAACGCCGGATTGGCCGCCGGCGTCGCTTCGGGCGAAACCCGAACCTGCGCGATCTTGCCGTCCGCCGTCTTGCCCCAGACCAGCGACACCTCGTCACCGGAGCGTTCCTCGATCGGGATTTCGGTGAGGCCATCACCCACTGTCCAGTCGATGGTCGGCGAGGGCAGAGCGACGTAGAAGGGCACCTCATTATCGGAGGCGGCGAGCGCCTTGAGATAGGTGCCGATCTTGTTGCAGACGTCGCCATTGGCCGTGGTGCGGTCGGTGCCCACGATCACCATGTCGACCGCGCCACGCTGCATCAGATGGCCGCCGGCATTGTCGACGATCAGCGTGTGCGGCACGCCGTGGCCGGCCATCTCCCAGGCGGTCAGCTGGGCGCCCTGGTTGCGCGGGCGCGTCTCGTCGACATAGACATGGACCGGAATGCCGGCCTCGACGGCGAGATAGATCGGCGACGTGGCGGTGCCGTAATCGACCGTCGCCAGCCAACCGGCGTTGCAATGGGTGAGGATGTTGACCGGCTCGCCCGGCTTCTTGCGTGCCGCGATCTCCTTGATGATGGCAAGCCCGTTCTCGCCGATGGCGCGATTGAGATCGACATCCTCGTCGGCGATTTCCGCGGCGCGCTTATAGGCCGCCTCCGCGCGCTGTCCCAATACGATCGGCCTGAGGAACCGCCGCATCTCGTCCAGTGCCCAGCGTAGATTGATCGCAGTCGGCCGCGTCTTGTGCAGCGTCTCCCAGACCGCGTCGAGCGCTTCGTCAGACGGATCGTCCGCCATCTGGATGGCGACGCCGTAGGCCGCGGTGACGCCGATCAGCGGCGCGCCACGAACCCACATGTCACGGATCGCGGTGGCGATGCCGGCAACGCTCCCGATCGTCTCGACCCGGAACTCGTGCGGCAGCCAGCGCTGGTCGATGATCTCGACCGAACGCTGGTCGTCGCTCAGCCAGATGGTGCGGTAGTGGCGCTCGCCGACGTTCAAATCCTGCTCTCCCGTTCGATCAAAGCGGCCAGATTATTGACCTCGTCCATGCCGTGAATCTGGCGCCGGTTGACGGCGATGTGACGGCCGAATTTCAGCGCCTTGGCCTCGCAGGAGGCTCGCAGATCCTCGTCCTCGATGGTCTCGAAATCGGCATTGTGGGCGAGGCCGAGGATGCGCCGGTGCACCTCGATGCCGGCAAAGCCCAAGAGGTCGGTCCAGATCTGGTGCAGCACATGGTCGAGCGCCTGCTCCGAGGCGAGAATGTCGCCCTGATCCTCGAACAGGCTCTTCTGGTAAAGCATGCCGGTGCGCTCGGTGCGCCATAGATGCGAGAACTCGGCGCGGAACACCGTCCAGGTGTCATTGGTCACCCCGAGCAGATAGGCACGCATGGCGTCACGCTTGCCCTTGTGTTCATGGCCGCGCTGCGAGAAGTAGGACATCCAGAAATTGGCGAGCAGCATGCCGACGTCGAAGGCCATCGGACCGTAGAAGGCGAATTCCGGATCGATCATCCGCGTCTCGGTGTCGGTGACCATGATCGAGCCCGAATGCAGGTCGCCATGCAGCAGCGTCTCGGCGTTGGCGGCGAAGATATGCTTCAGCCGCTGCGCCTCGACCTTGAGGTCGCGGTCGGCGCGCAGCTCGGCGACCAGGCCGTCGAGCTGCGGCGAGGTGTGCCGGTTCAGCTTGGCGTCGAAATAGGGATCGGAAAACACCAGGTCTTCGGTGATGCCGCAGAGCTCGACATTGTCGGCGAACAGCGCCAGGTCGGCCTTGCGGTCCTTGGTCGGCATGGAGAGATCGGAGCCGCGGAACAAAGTGCGGGCCATGAACAGGCCGATGTCGCGGGCGATATTTGGCAACTCGCGGCCGCCGATCAGGGCACGGCGCAGGATGATGTGCGGCGGCGCCAGATATTCCATGATGATCAGCGCCTGGGCTTCGTCGAAATGGAGGATCGCCGGCACCGAACCCGGCGCGCGCGCCTCTTGCCGCGTCAGCGCGTGATACTCGAAGAAGGAGCGTTTGAGCGGCAACGGCCAGCTGTCGCCGACGAGGCGAACATAGGGCAGGGCCTGCTTGACCACGGCCGCACCCGACACGCCCTCGACGATGAAGACGAGGTTGAGATTGCCGTCGCCGACCTCGCGCACCTTCCAGGCACCGGTATCGGGGCCGATTTTTGCGCACAGCGCTTCGTTCGTGCCGAGGCGCGTTGCAAGCGTCTCCACCGACAGTGCTTCGAACGGCAATTTCGCAGTCATTCCTCACCCTCCCGCTTGCTCGCTCAATCATAGTGGAGCGATGGCGGTGAGGCCAAGCTAGGAAGCTGACTGGCAATTGTCAATCGAGTTGACAATTGATGACGTAGCCCATAGCGTCATGGTCAGGGAGGAAACGAATGGGCAATGATGCCGTGTTCCGCGTGGACGGGCTGAGGAAGTCCTTCGGCCATATCGAGGTGCTTGGCGGCGTCTCGCTCGAACTGCATGCCGGTGAGATCACCGTGCTGATGGGCGCCAATGGCGCCGGTAAGTCCACCCTCGTGAAAATTATCAGCGGCGTCTACGACCATGCCGGCGGCACCATGCACCTGGCCGGTCATGATTTCGCGCCGAACACGCCGGCCGAGGCGATCCGCGCAGGCGTCGTCACCGTGCATCAAAACATCAATGACGGCGTCGTCGCCGATCTCGATGTCGCCACCAATCTGACGCTGGATAGGTTGAGCGGCAAGGGCGCGCCGCTGCTGTTCAACCCCGGCCGGGTGCGCCGCGAAGCCAAAGCGGTGGCCGACCGCATGGGGCTCGCCATCGACCTCAAGGCCCGCATCAGCGATCTGTCGCTGGCCGATCGCCAGATGGTGGCCATCGCGCGCGCCATGGCGCACCAGCCGAAAGTGCTGATCCTCGACGAGCCGACCTCCTCACTGTCCAGCGCCGAGGCGGACCGGCTGTTCGCCCTGCTCGACCGGCTGCGCGAGCAAGGCGTCGCCATCCTCTACATCTCGCACCGCATGTCGGATATCAGGCGGCTTGCCGACCGCATCGTCTCGATGCGCGATGGCGTCATCTCAGGCGTCTTCGACAGCGAGCCTCTCGACTATGAGGGCGCCGTTAACGCCATGCTCGGCCGCAAGATCCATCTTGACCGCATCGAAGCCAGGAGTTCTGCCAAGCCGATCCTGACCGTCGATGCCTTGCGCATCGCCCCTGGTGCCCGGCCATTCTCGCTGACGCTCGGCGACGGCGAGGTCGTTGCCATCACCGGCCTCGTTGGCGTCGGCAAGACCGCGCTCGCCGAGACGCTGTTCGGCTTGCGCAAGCCGCTGTCCGGTACGATGACTTTATATGGCAAGCCCTATGCGCCCGCGTCGACCGGCGAAGCCATCGCCGCCGGCGTGTTTCTGGTCGCCAAGGACCGTGGCGAAAACGGCATCGTCGGCGGCTTCAACATCCAGGAAAACATCAGCCTGCCCTTCCACAAGCGCATGTCGCGCTTTTCAGTTCTCAAACGCGGCCTTGAACGCACTATTGCCCGCCGGCAGATCGAGGATCTCGGCATCGTCTGCCGCTCGGAGAAGGACGAGATGACCACTCTGTCGGGCGGCAACCAGCAGAAGGTGATGGTGGCCCGCTGGATGGCGCAGGACGCCCGATTGTTCATTCTCGACGAACCGTTCCAGGGCGTCGATATCTCCGCCAGGCGCGACATCGCCGCCAAGCTGAGGGCAAGCGCCAATGGCCGCGCCACGCTGCTGTTCGTCACCGAACTCGACGAGGCACTGGAGACGGCCGATCGCATATTGGTGATGTCCGAGCAGACCATCGTCGGCGAACACCGCAACGCCGATGTCGATCTCGACCGTCTGCTGGCCGAAGTCGCGGGCGGGCCGTTGCACAGTGCGGCCTGAGCCACGATGATTGAAGAACTGAGGGTTGGAATGGAGTGCACGGGTTTGAGTTGGGTATTGACGGCGGGCGCTGAATGACGCTGCGCGATTACGCTATCCGCTACGGGTTCATCGTGCTTCTGTTCGGGCTGATCGCGTATTTCGCCATCGCCGCCGACGGGTTCGTCTCGCCGCAAAGTGCCGTCTTCATTTTCCAGTCGGTCGCCATCACCGGCGTGCTGGCGCTGGGCGTCACCGCCACACTGGTTGTCGGCGGCTTCGATCTCTCGATCGGCTCGGTTGCCACATCGGCCATGATGGCGGCTGCCTATGTCATGGTGGTGCTGGAGCAGAACGTTGTCGTCGCTGTCCTCATCTGCCTGCTCATCGGCGCCCTTGTCGGCCTCATCAATGGCTGGCTGATCGTCTATATGCGCGTGCCCGATCTGCTGGCGACGCTCGGCATGATGTTCCTGCTCGTCGGCCTCCAGCGCATCCCGACTGAAGGACGCTCCATCGCCACCGGTATGACAATGCCGGACGGCTCGGTCGCCAACGGCAAATTCTCCGACGCCTTCCTGGCGCTCGGCCGCCACCGCTTCGACTTCTTCATCCCGAACCTCATTCCGGTCTCGGTGGTCGTGCTGATCGTGCTCGCCGTGCTGATCTGGTTCTTCCTCGAATACACACGCTTCGGCCGCATGATGTATGCCGTGGGCAGCAATGAACGGGCCGCCGAACTCGCCGGCGCGCCTGTCAAGGCATACAAAATCTGGGCCTACGTCATTTCAGGAGTTTTTGCCTCGATCGGCGGGATTTTGCTGGCCGCACGGCTTGGACGCGGTGACATCGCGTCGGGTAATAATCTGCTGCTCGATGCGGTTGCCGCGGCGCTGATCGGCTACGCGGTGCTCGGCGCCGCCAAGCCGAACGCCTTCGGCACCGCCATCGGCGCGCTGTTCGTCGGCATCCTGCTGCAAGGCCTGACGATGATGAACGCGCCTTACTACACGCAGGATTTCGTCAAGGGCGTGGTTCTCGTCGTCGCCCTTGTCTTTACCTTCGCCCTTTCCGGCCGGGGCAGGAGATAGAATGGCTGCCGGGACAGTTTTGGGTTCAACAAACGGAGGAAAGAACGTGAACATCACAAGACGACTTTTGGGGAAGGTCGCGCTCGGATTGGCCGGCGCAACAATGCTGATGCAGGTCCCGGCCTTTGCCGCCGACAAGCCGGCGCCGTTCGACAAGCCCGGCGTCAAGATCGCGCTGGTGCGCTATCTCTCGACCGGCGATTTCTTCCAGGCCTATCTCTCGGGCGTCGAGTCCCAGTCCAAGGCGCTCGGCATCGATCTGCGCGTGCTCGACAGCCGCCAGGACGCCGCCCTTCAATCCGACATGGTCGACCAGGCCATCGCACTCGGCGTGCAGGGCATCATCATCCAGCACGGCCTAACGGAATCGATGAAGGACGCCGCCCAGCGCGCGGTCGATGCCGGCATCAAGGTCGTCGCCTTCGACGTCAATGTCGAAAACCCCAAGATCCCGCAGATCGAACAGTCCGACAAGGACCTTGCGCGCCTGGCGCTCGAGCAGGCGGTCAAGGACAATGGCGAGAGCTGGAACGCCGGCTATGTCTATGTCGCCGGCATCGCGCCGCTCGACCGCCGCAACGAGACCTGGGTCGACGTGAAGAAGAAACATGCCGGCATCAAGGAAGTCGCGATGTTCGGCACGCTCGACAACCCGATCGCCAACTCGGTCGCCAACCAGGCGCGCTCGGTGCTGCAGGCGCATCCCGACATCAATGTGATGTTCGCGCCCTATGACGAGTTCGCCAAGGGTGTGAAGATCGCCGTCGACGAGGCGGGGCTGAACAAGAAGATCAAGATCTACTCCGCCGACATCTCTACCTCGGACATCGCGGCCATGCGCGAGACCGACAGCGCCTGGGCCGCCACCGCCGCCACCAACCCTGCCGTCGTCGGCCAGGTCTCGGTGCGCGCGCTGGCGCAGCTGCTCGCCGGTGAAGATCCCGGCCACAACGTCATCGTGCCGCCGACGCTGATCACCCAGAAGGACCTGATCGACAAGGACATCAAGAACATGGAGGACCTGTCGGCCAAGCTGCCGCAATTCGCCCATGCCGATGTCGCCATGCCGGCCTGGATGCCGAACCCGAACGCGAAGTAGGATCGGACATCTGATAGATGCGAAGGGCGGCATGGGCCGCTCTTTTCATATTGATCGTAAGCCTGCCGGCCTACAACCAATGGTCTGGATCGCGCATCCCGTGGACAATCGCCACAGCGATAACACCATCGGGCTGCGGCTCGTAGATGATGATATAGCGGCCTTCGACGAGCACGCGGGCCGTTGCGCTTAACTCGGGCCGTGCGCTGCCCATCTTGGGGTGCTGCGCCGCCAGCTCCAGTCTTTCGAAAATGCGCATCAACAGTCTGTCTGCTGCCTTTTCATTGTCGGCGGCGATGGTGTGCCAGATGTCTCGCAAATCCTGCGAAGCGCGCGGTGTGAGCCTATAGCTAGCCACGGGCGCGGCGTTCTGCCTTCAGGCTGCCGATGAACTCGGTGGGGTCGACAGCCACTGGCTTGCCGCTGCCCATCCCGTCGGCATAGGCCCGCTTCAAGTGCTGGAGTTCGAGCGTGCGCAATTCCTCGCGCTGCTCCCATAAGCGCAGGGCGTCGCGGACAATCTCGCTGTTGGAAGCATAACCGCCACCTTCGATAGCGCTTTGCAGGCGAGCTATCTGCTGCGCGGTAAGGGATATGGTGAGGGTGCGCATAGGTTCGTTTTTCATACCCACATTATAATGCAGCCAACAAGATCTAACAATATCTGTTAGGAATCTGCCCCTGCATCATGACCGCCCGACGCGCACCAGCCACCGCGCCGTCCTCGCCATGCAGGCGTGCAGCACCGGAACACCATATTCGATGGCAGGCAGGTCATGCGGCGCCCTTGGCGGGATCGCCAGCATCCGCCATGCCCGCCCGGCGGCAGGCAAAGCTGCGTCCCATCAGACGGTGTCGCCAGCGCGCCGTCCTTGAAATCGCTCAGCAGCCATTGGCCTTCGCGGGTGACGAAGGTGGGAACGGAGTCGTATTTCGCCGATCCAGAGTACGCATGACATGGTTGCCGAAAGCAGCGAAACCTCATGCTCGGCGGAGCGCCCGCCGAACAGCACGCCGACACGAAGTCTCTTCGCAGCCATCGACAACTCCACCAAGGATCAGGGTCGGAGCTCGCATGCGAAACACAAGGCGCGCCCTAAAGTGGTCGAGCAATAGGCCAAGGATTGGAGTGGATTTTGACCAGTTCGAGCAGTTTTTCAGCACGACCTGCAAAAGCAGTTCTCCGCCTGGAGTCCTTCAGGTGGGAGAGCGGTTCGTCGTTTTGGTGAACGATGAACCGCTCCAGGTCTATGTCTAGCGCAGCGCTGCGGCGATGTTGCCACCGTCGACCGTCGTCACATCGGCGGTGGTGCGTTCGGCCAATGCTTGGT
Organism: Mesorhizobium sp. M0062; assembly: GCF_040323125.1. Lineage (NCBI taxonomy): Bacteria > Pseudomonadati > Pseudomonadota > Alphaproteobacteria > Hyphomicrobiales > Phyllobacteriaceae > Mesorhizobium > Mesorhizobium sp. M0062. Next base: position 119,250 of record NZ_JAMYUO010000003.1, on the reverse strand, counting down.
GCAGGAAGGCCTGCGCCACGTCTTCTGCCGTCACCTCCTGTCCGAGCAGATTGCCCGACATGTATTCCTTCTCCGACACGCCGCGCGCGCCGGAACGGCTGGCGATCATGGCGTCGGTCAACAGGCCGGAGCGGATGCGGTCGGCGTTGACCGCATTGGAGCGGATGCCGTGCGCGCCGTAGTCGAGCGCATATTGCCGGGACAGGAACAGCGTCGCCGCCTTCGGCACACCATAGGCGCCGAATTTCGGACCCGGGTTGACCGCCTGCTTGGAGGTGTTGAACAACAACACACCGCCGGTGCCCTGTTCCAGCATGATGCGCACCGCGTTCTGCGCCGCCGACTGGTGGGCGAAGAAGTTGAGCTCGAAACTCTTGCGCAGCAGCGCGTCGTCGAGCTCGCCGATGCGGCCTTCCCAGGCGGCACCGGCGTTGGAGACCAGGATGTCGACGCCGCCATAGACAGCGACAGCTTTGTCGAAGGCGGCGCGCAGCTCGGCCGGGTTGGTGATGTCGGCGCCGACGCCGATCGAATTGTTGCCGGCTGCCTTTGCCGCCTCGGCCGCCCTGGCCGCATCGAGATCGACGACGACGGCATGCGCGCCATTGGCGGCGAACAGTTTTGCCGTCGCAGCACCGATCGCGCCGGCGCCGCCAGTGATCAGCACCACCTGGCCGGTCAGCGGCTTCGGCTTGTTGGAGGCGAGCTTGGCCTGCTCAAGCGACCAGTACTCCAGCGGGAAGAGGTCGGCCTTCGATAGAGGATGGAAGCTGCCGACGGCCTCGGCGCCGCGCACCGCCTCGATCCACATCTCGCCGACATCAGATGCGATCTTCGCATCCTTCAGCGTGCGGCCATGGCCGAACATGCCGAGGCCCGGCACCAGCGTCAGCCGCGGCATCGGGTCGAGCATGGTGCGCTCGACGTCGTCCAGCGCGTCGTTGGTTTCGAAATACGCGCGATAGTCGCTGGCGAAGGCCTCGACATGGCTCTTGATGACGGCCTTGTAGTCGCCGGCCTTGTCGGCGTCTGGCGCCGGAACTGCCATCGGCCCGGTCTTGATGCGGATCGACAGGTCCGGCGTCGACACACCGCGTGCGGCATAGTCGGCGATGCCGGCCGAATTGATGAAATCGACAATGGCATCCGAGGTGCGGAAGTCGCTGATCATGCGATCGAAGCGGCCTTCGCCACGCGATACCGCCACCGCGCCGCGCAGCATGGGCGCGATTGCCGCGGGCGTCGCCAGCTTTGCCGGCAGCGTGACCTTGGCCGGCTGCGGCTTGCCGTGCTTGGCGACATAGTCCTCGGCCACGTTCACATAGTGGATCATCCGGTCGTAAGCCTGCCTGGCATCGTCGCCGAAGGTGAAGATGCCATGCTTGTCGAGGATCAGGCCTTCGACGCTGGGGTCGGCGTCGTAGACATCGGCGGCCACCTTGGCGAGGTCGAAGCCCGGCTTGATGTAGGGCACGTACCCCATCTTGTCGCCGAACACGGTCTTGATCAGCGGCTTGCTGTCCGCCTGGTCGACGATGGCGAGGATCGCGGTCGAATGCGTGTGGTCGACGAATTTATGCGGCAGGAAGGCGTGCAGCAGCGTCTCGACCGATGGATTGGGGGAGGCGGGGTCGATGAGGTTCGCCCGCTGCAGCGCCACCATGTCCTCGTCGGCGAGGCTGGCCAGCGCACGCGCCTTCAGCAGCGCGCCGAGCTTGACCGCCGGCAGGCCTTGCGGCTCGATCACACCCATGTCCCAGCCGCTGCCCTTGACGCACAGCACATCCCATTCGTCGCCGACGAGATCGGTGGCCTTGGTCTTGCAGGAGGTGTTGCCGCCGCCATGCAGCACCAGCCGCGGCTCGCCGCCGAGCAGCCGGGTCGTGTAGACGCGCAGCGCGAGGTCGCGGGCAATGCCCTTTTTCGCATAGTCGGCAACCAGTCTTTCCGCGTCGCCGTCATTCCAAAGGTTCTTCATGTCGCTATGTCCGCTTTGCTGTCTTTGATGTTGCTGTGAACAGGAGTACCGCGACGCCTTGATGACAATGCGCCGGCTGCTGGGATTTCGTTGGTCAGGAAGCCTTTTTTGCCCCCGCACTGGCTCCGGCATGGTCGAGCAGCCGCCGCGCCATGCTGGCGCCGACGACGAGATGCGTGCAGAGCCCGCCGGCGAGCGCGGCGAGCAGCGGTTCGAACTTGCTGTCTTCCTGCACCACCATCAGCCGCTTTTCGATCTGGCGCAGTGACGACAGCGAGGCCGAGATGACGCGGCGGTTGTAGCTGCAGTCGAGCGCCTTGCCGGCGGCATCGATGATCTGGCCGGCAACCACGCCGGCGGCGCCCGCTTCGCGCAACAGCCCCATCTCGCCGGGGCTGAGCGCGCCGCATTTGACGACATGGCTGTCGCCATCGACCGTGCCTACCGAATAGAGCGCCAGATCGCAGTTTGCAATATCGGCCAGTTGTTCGCGGATCACCGGTTCGGCGCGCAGCCCATGCGCCAGCAATTCCGTCGTCAGCACCAGCGGCGCGTAGAAATTGAGGCCCTTGGCGTTGAGCCGCCGGGCGATCTCCATCGTGCACTGGTCGGGACGGTAGGAGTAGGGCGCGCCGAGATTGCCGCAGAGCTGCACAACGGTGACGTCCTGCAGGTCGGCATAGGACATGACGTCGGCGATGGTGTAGACGGTGCGGCCCCAGGCGACGCCGATCCGGTCGCCCTTCTTGACCAGTTCGAGAAAGACGCCCGCCGCCAGCACCGCAACGTCCGTCGAAGGGTCGACGACATAGGCATTCTCCGGCGCGATCCACACCGCATCAAGCTTGAGCGCGTCCTCGAGCTGGCGCGCAAGCACGTCGTCGGTGAACAGCTGCGTCGAGGTCGAGATGTTGACGATGCCGGTCTCGCGCGCCTTGCGCAAATACATGGCGACCGAGGCGCGGGAGATGTTAAGCTGGCTGGCGACCTGGTCCTGGCGCAGGCCATGGGCATAATAGAGCCATGCGGCCTTGTGGATAAGCTGTTCTGCCGGTCGGATCGCCATGCCGTCTCCTCGGCTGACATTATTCACGGCTCTCGACAAAAGTCAAACTGGCGTGGGTACACGATACCTCTTTGCCCATCGAATCTGGACGATCATTGCGCCAAATGTGCCCGGTCGGGAATCGCCGATGGTGACGTGGCGGGAACCTGTGGTTAGAAGTTCTCAACAATGAAAATTCGGGGAGCACGGGATGGGCAGTCCCTACGAGCAGGATCTCGGCAAGAACGCCGCCAACCATCAGCCGCTGACGCCGCTCACCTATCTGGAGCGGGCGGCAAGCACCTATCCCGATCATGTCGCCATCATCCATGGCAGCCAGCGCATCACCTATCGCACCTTCTGGCAGCGCTCGCTGAAGCTCGCCTCGGCTCTGTCGAAGCGCGGCATCGGCAAGGGTGATACGGTGACCGTCATGCTGTCCAACACGCCCCCCATGCTGGAGGCGCATTTCGGCGTGCCGATGGCCAAAGCGGTGCTGCATTCGCTCAACACAAGGCTCGATGCCGCCGTCATCGCGTTCCAGCTCGACCATGCCGAGACCAAGGTGCTCATCGTCGACCGCGAATTCGCTGCTGTCGTCAAACAGGCACTGGCACTGGCCAAGGTGAAGCCGCTGGTCATCGACTATGACGATCCCGACTATGCCGCCGATGCACCCTATCCCAAGGGCGAGCGCATCGGCGCGATCGACTATGAGGCGTTCGTCGCCGGCGGTGACCAGGGCTACGCCTGGTCGATGCCCGACGACGAATGGGACGCCATCTCGCTCAACTACACCTCCGGCACGACAGGCAATCCGAAGGGCGTCGTCTACCACCATCGCGGCGCTGCCCTGATGGCTTACACCAACACCATCCATGCCGGCATGGCCAAGCACGCCGTCTATCTGTGGACGCTGCCGATGTTCCACTGCAATGGTTGGTGCTTCCCATGGACAATGGCCGTCCAGGCCGGCACCCATGTCTGCCTGCGCTGGCTGCGGCCGAAGCCGATCTACGATGCCATCGCCGACCACGGCGTCACACATCTTTGCGGTGCGCCGGTCGTCATGTCGGTGCTCATCAACGCCAGCGATGAGGACAAGCGCCACTTCCCGCAGACCGTTACCTTCAACACCGCTGCCGCGCCGCCGCCGGAAGCCGTGCTGTCAGGCATGGCCGACGCCGGCTTTGCCGTCACCCATCTCTACGGCCTGACCGAGACCTATGGCCCGGCGGTCGTCAACGAATGGCACACCGCCTGGGACGGTCTCGACAAGGGCGAACGCAGCGCCAGAAAGGCCAGGCAGGGCGTGCGCTATGCCGCACTCGAAGGCCTGACGGTGATGGACGCGGAGACGATGCAGAAGACGCCGGCCGACGGCGAGACCATCGGCGAGGTCATGTTCCGCGGCAACATTGTCATGAAGGGCTATCTGAAGAACAGGAAGGCGACCGACGAGGCTTTCGCCGGCGGCTGGTTCCACTCCGGCGACCTCGGCGTCATGCATCCCGACGGCTACATCCAGCTCAAGGACCGCTCCAAGGACATCATCATCTCCGGCGGCGAGAACATTTCATCGATCGAGGTCGAGGAAGCCCTCTACAAACACCCGTCCGTGGCGTCCTGCGGCGTCGTCGCCAAGGCAGACGACAAATGGGGCGAGGTGCCGGTCGCCTATGTCGAACTGAAGCCCGGCAAGGTGGCAAGCGAGGCCGAGATCATCGAACACTGCCGCGCGCTGCTCGCCCGCTTCAAGGTGCCGAAGGCGGTGATTTTTGCCGAGATCCCGAAGACATCGACGGGGAAGATCCAGAAGTTTCAGCTGCGGGAAATGGCGAAGGGATCTTAGTTCCAGAGCGCAACGGCACGCGCAAGGTCGAGTTCGCGCACACCCTCTGTCACCCTCTGTCACCAAATTATACGCGTACGTCGAATTCGCATTGACACTTCCCTCTTTTCGATTTACGACTGACGAAAGTTGAAATTCGTCACTCATAAATCGACAGAGAGCCATGTCCGAAGCCGCCAGCATAATGGCCGACTCCACCCGCCAGGAGAATGTCACCCGCATTCTCGACTGTGCCGAACGCCTGTTCCGGCACTATGGTTACGGCAAGACCAATGTCGCCGACATCGCCCGCGAACTCGGCATGTCGCCGGCCAATATCTACCGTTTCTTCGCATCCAAGGTCGAAATCCACCAGGCCGTTTGCGGCCGCATGCTCCTCGCCAGCTACAACATGGCCTACGAGATTTCCCGGTTGCCGATCAGCGCCGAGGAGCGGCTGCGCCGCTACGTGCATGCGCAGTACAAGATGACGCTGGAAGTCATGCTCGACGACCAGAAGGTCCACGAAATGGTCATCGTCGCGCTCGAGCGCGACTGGGGCGTCATCGACAAGCATATCGACAGCATTCACGACCTGTTTGCCGAGGTCATCCGCGAGGGCATCGAGGCCGGCGAGTTTGCCGACCAGGATCCGGTCATCGCATCGCGCTGCTTCGGCGCCGCCACCGTCATTCTGTGCCACCCGCAAATGGTGGCGCAGTGCCTTGCCAAGACCAATCGGGCGATGCCCGACGATCTCATCGATTACGCGATCAAGGCTCTGAAGTAATAGCCGCCGCCCGCCGGGCGCCGGTGTCGACCGTTCATCTCCAGTCGGGAGTACGAAAGTGTCTTTGTCCAGTTCCATCATCCGCAAGCTGCCGGTCGCCGGCCTGATCGTCGCCACGCTCGGGCTCGCCGCCTGCAGCCAGGAGAAGACCGAGGTCCAGGACATCATCCGTCCGGTCAAGGTGGTCGAGATCGGCCAGGCCGAAAAGAGTCGCGAACTCACCTATTCCGGCTCGGTGCGAGCCCGTACCGAAATGAACCTCGGCTTTCGCATCTCGGGCAAGGTCACTGAGCGTCTGGTCGACATCGGCCAGCATGTGACGACAGGCGATGTGCTAGCCCGTATCGATCCCACGGACTATGAGTTGTCGGTCAAGAGCGCCAAGGCCAGCCTCGACGCCGCCGAGCGGCAGGTCGAGACGGTCGATCTGTCCCGCAAGCGCGCCGAACAGCTTTTTGCCAAGAACTTCACCTCCAAGTCGCAGCTCGAACAGGCGACGCTGAGCTACAACCAGGCGGTAGCGACGCGCGATGCCGCCCGCTCTACCCTTGCCCAGGCGCAGAATCAGGTCGTCTACACCGATCTCAAGGCGAGCGAGAACGGCATCGTCACGGCGGTCTCGGCCGATGTCGGCCAGGTGGTCGGCGCCGGAACGCCTGTGATGACCGTTGCCGTCGACGGCGAAAAGGAAGTGCTGATCGCGGTTCCCGAAATGGACATCGCCGCCTTCAAGCCGGGAAAGGACGTCAAGGCCAGCTTCTGGTCCGATGACGCGCTGGCGCTCTCCGGCAAAGTGCGTGAAGTCGCCGGCAGCGCCGACCAGCAGTCGCGCACCTTTGCCGTCCGCGTCTCGCTGCCCGACGACCCGCGCGTGCTGCTTGGCATGACCGCCAACATCGAGGCCTCGGTGGCCAAGAAGCAGGAGATGGTGTCGATCCCGCTCAGCGCGCTTGCGGAAAAGGATGGTCGCAAGATTGTCTGGACCGTCGACCGCGCCGGCGAGACGGTGCACGAGCGCCTGGTCAAGGTTGCGGAGTTCACCGCCGACGGCGTCAGCGTCGCCGACGGGCTCAAGCCGGGGGATGTCGTCGTTGCCGCCGGCACCCAGTTCATGACCGAGAATCTCAAGGTCAAGCTGACCGGCGATGCGGTCCAGGCCGCCTCTGCGGAAGGCGATGCCGCAAAGGCCCTGCGCTGACCGCAGGCATGAAGCCGGCTTGATCGTCGCTTCGGCGAAAGGGCTGGGCAAGCGAATTCAGGGTTTCCGGGCGGCGAGCGCCCGATGGTCGAGACGCCAAGATCGAGTTCCCCCGCATCGATCCGCGCGTCCCACCGCGATGAGTGTCTCTCCGCTCGGAAAGCCTCGCCGCCCGGAAGCCAGCATCGGAATATCCTAGCTGCATGCAAAGCGTATGCGCGCACGATCAACGAATTGGACTGACGCCGATGACCGCCACCGACAGCACTGAAAAGCAGCCTTTCAATCTTTCGCGCTGGGCCATCGGCCATCCCTCGATCGCGCGCTTCCTGTTCGGTCTGATCATCATTGCCGGCGCGCTCGGCCTGATGCGCATGGGCCAGAAGGAAGACCCCGATTTCACTTTCCGCGTCATGGTCGTCCAGGCGATCTGGCCGGGCTCCTCGATCCAGGAGATGGAAGACCAGGTCGTCAACAAGATCGAGCGCAAGCTGCAGGAAACGCCGCACCTCGACTTCGTCCGTTCCTACACCCGCGCCGGCAGCGCCATCATCACCGTCCAGATCAAGGGCGACACCAATGCAGAGGAGGTGAAGGACGCCTTCTACCAGGTGCGCAAGAAGGTTGGCGACATCTCCGGCGACCTGCCGCAAGGCCTGCTCGGGCCCTATTTCAACGACGAGTTCGGCGACACCTTCATCACCCTGCACTCGATCGGCGGCGATGGCTACAGCTATCCGGAGCTGAAGAAATTCGCCACCCAGGCTCGCGACATGCTGCTGACGACGCCGGGCGTCGAGAAGGCCGTCATCATCGGCGACCAGCCGGAGAAGCTTTATATCGACGTCTCGTCCAAGGCCTTGGCCGAACGCGGCCTGACGCTGACCGACCTGCAGAACGCCATCAAGGGCCAGAACAATGTCGATCCGGCGGGCTCCGTCGACACCGGCCTGCGCTCGGTGCGCATCTCGGTCGAGGGCGATGTCACCAGGGCTGCCGACATCAGGGAATTGCGCCTGCGCGCCGGTGGTCAGGTGACACGTCTTGGCGATATTGCCACCGTGAGTTCCGGTCTCGAAGATCCCTATCAGCGCAAGTACCGCTTCAACGGCCACGAAAGCGTCCAGGTCGGCGTCGTCATGGCCAAGGGTTTCAACGTCAGGGACGTCGGCACGGATGTCGAGGCGACCTACAAGCGCTTCGAGGAAGCGCTGCCCTACGGCGTTGCGGTTGACCAGATCTCCAACCAGCCCGAGGTTGTCAAGGACGCCGTCAACGAGTTCATGGAGGCGCTCGGCGAGGCGCTGCTGATCGTGCTTGCTGTCTCGCTGCTGTCGATCGGCTGGCGTTCCGGCCTGGTCATCGCCATCGCCATTCCGCTGGTGCTGGCCGCCACCTTCGCCATCATGTACGAGCTCGGCATCGATCTGCAGCGCATTTCGCTCGGCGCCCTGATCATCGCGCTCGGGCTGTTGGTCGACGACGCCATGATCGTCGTCGAGATGATGGAGCGCAAGCTGGAGGAGGGGCTGGTCAAGATCGAGGCGGCGAGCTTCGCCTATTCCTCGACCGCCTTCCCGATGCTGAGCGGCACGCTGATCACCATCGCCGGCTTCATCCCGGTCGGCTTCGCCGCCTCGACCGCAGGCGAATATGTGCGCACGCTGTTCTATGTCGTCGGCATCGCGCTCGTCGTGTCGTGGTTCGTCGCCGTCTATTTCACGCCGTGGCTGGGCTACATGATCCTCAAGCAGCGCAAGCATGCCGGCAACCATCATGACGCCTTCGACACCGGCTTCTACCGGCGGCTGCGCGCCACGGTCGGCTGGGCGGTGCGCCACCGCATCATCGTTCTGGTGATGACGCTGGTCACCTTCGCCACCAGCCTGTGGGCGTTCCAGTTCATCCCACAAAACTTCTTCCCGCAATCCTCGCGGCCGGAAATCCTCGTCGATCTCTGGTTGCCTGAGGGAACCTCGATCAAGGAGGTCGAGACGCAGGCCAAGGCGCTGGAAGCCCGGATGATGGACGACAAGGACAAGCGCTTCATCGCCACCTATATCGGCGAAGGCGCGCCGCGCTTCTTCCTGCCGCTCGACCAGCAATTGCGCAATCCGAACTATGCGCAGCTTCTGGTGATGGCCAATGACGAGCCGGCACGTGAGCGGCTGATCCTCAAGCTGCGCTCAGTCCTGGCGCAGGATTTCCCCTCGATCCGTTCCAAGGTCGACCGTCTGTTCCTCGGCCCGCCGACCGGCTGGCCGGTGCAGATGCGCATCATGGGTCCGGACCGCCAGGAGGTGCGCCGCATCGCCGACCAGGTGAAGGCGAAATTCGCCGAAAATCCGCTGCTCGGCGCCGTCCATGACGACTGGCTGGAGCCGGTACCGGCGATGAAGCTGGTCATCGACCAGGACCGCGCCCGTGCGCTTGGCGTCACCTCGCAACGCATCCGCCAGATGCTGCAGGCAGCGATGTCCGGCGCGCCGCTCGATGACTTCCGTGATGGCGAGGAGACGGTTTCCATCGTCGCCCGCGAACCGGACGCCAGCCGCAGCCTGCTGTCCTCGGTCGACTCGGTCTATATCCCGACCGATTTCGGCGGCTTCGTGCCGCTGTCGCAGGTGGCCAAGGTGGTGCCGGTGCTCGAGCAGGGCGTCGAATGGCGGCGCGACCGCCTGCCGACCATCTCGGTGCGCGCCACGCTGCCGGATGGCGTGCAGTCGAACGATGTCGTCACCAAGCTCTACAATGACATGCAGGGCATGCGCGCCGGCCTGGCGCCCGGCTACAAGATCGAGATCCAGGGCGGTGCGGAAGATTCCGCCGAAAGCCAGGCCTCGATTGCCGCCAAGGCGCCGATCATGCTGGCCGTCATCGTCGTGCTCCTGATGATCCAGCTGCAGCATTTCGGCAAGGCGATGCTCGTGCTGGCCACCGGTCCGCTCGGCATCATCGGTGCGGCGGCGGCTCTGTTGATCAGCGGCGCGCCGTTCGGCTTCGTCGCCATCCTTGGTGTCATCGCGCTGCTCGGAATCATCATGCGCAACTCGATCATCCTGGTCGACCAGATCGATCAGGACATCGCCAGGGGGATGGACCGATCGGAGGCCATCATCGGCTCGGCCGTGCGCCGTTTCCGGCCGATCGTGCTGACGGCGATGACGGCGGTGCTGGCGCTGATCCCGATCTCGCGTGCGGTGTTCTGGGGACCGCTCGCCTACGCCATGATGGGCGGCATCCTCGTCGCCACCGTACTCACCATCCTGGTGCTGCCGGCAGGCTACGCGCTGTTCTTCGGCCGCGAGCCGAAGAAAGGCAGGAAGCCGGCTGATGAGGCCGTGCAGGACAATGACAGGCCGCCACTGGCGCTGGCCGCCGAGTAGGCGCTGCTGGGGCACAGGATCTTCCTTGGAAAATGCTGGAACGCCGTACGCTTGACGTGCGGCGTTCTGGCTTTCTCCTTGCCGGTGGCACCGAGCACCCAGGCAAGTATCTCAACACCAGGCGGGTTCATCAAAATAGGTTGAACGGCCACCTGTATGAAAATGCTTCGCGGCGCCGGTTTTGCAAAACAGAATTCCTTCCCAGGACGGCAAAGCCGTCCGATCCTGCTTACATATCGGAGCGGCAACCCTCGTTCGCATCAGGTGATCATCCCATGGTAGACAATAAGCAATTGCGGCTCGGCGCCTTCATGCGTCCGGTCAGTCTTCACACCGGGGCCTGGCGCTATCCCGGCTCATATCCCGATGCCAACTTCAACTTCGCCCATCTGAAGCGCTTTGCGCAGACGCTTGAGGCGGCGAAGTTCGACGCCTTCTTCATGGCCGACCATCTGGCCGTTCTCAACATGCCGATCGAGGCGCTACGGCGCAGCCACACGGTGACCTCGTTCGAGCCGTTCACGCTGCTGTCGGCGCTCGCCGCCGTCACTGATCATATCGGCCTTGTCGCCACCGCATCGACGACCTTCGACGCGCCCTATCACATTGCCCGTCGCTTCGCCTCGCTCGACCATATCAGCGGCGGCCGCGCCGGCTGGAACATCGTCACCACATCCAATCCCGACGCCGCGCTGAACTTCGGCCTCGACGAGCATGTCGAGCACGACGAGCGCTATCACAATGCGCGGGAATTCTACGATGTGGTGACCGGCCTCTGGGACAGCTTTGCCGACGACGCCTTCATCCGCGACGCCGAGAGCGGGCTCTATTTCGATCCCGCGAAGCTGCATGTGCTCGACCATAAGGGCGAGCATCTCTCGGTGCGCGGCCCGCTCAACATTGCGCGGCCGGTGCAGGGCTGGCCGGTCATCGTCCAGGCCGGCGCATCTGAGGCCGGGCGGCAGCTGGCAGCCGAAACGGCGGAGGTGATCTTCGCCGCCCATTCCGATCTGGCGTCCGGGCAGCGCTTCTTTGCCGATGTCAAAAGCCGGGCCGAGAAGCTCGGCCGTTCGCGCGACGACATCAAGATCCTGCCCGGCGCCTTCGTCATCGTCGGCGACAGCGTCGAGGAAGCACAGGCCAAACGCGCCAAGCTCGACAGCCTGGTCTATTACGAGAGCGGCATTGCCTCGCTGTCGATCGCGCTGGGGCACGACGCATCCGGCTTCGATCCCGACGCGCCCTTGCCCGAAATCCCCGAGACCAATGCCTCCAAGAGCGGCCGTGAGCGCGTCATCGAGCTGGCGCGCCGAGAGACTTTGACCGTCCGCCAGCTGGCGCAGCGGCTCGGCGGCTATTCCGGCCTTGCTTTCGTCGGCACGCCGAAAACCATCGCCGATTCGATGGAGGAATGGCTGTTTGCCGAAGGGTCAGACGGCTTCAACGTCATGTTCCCATATCTGCCAGCCGGGCTCGACGACTTCGCCGAGAAGGTGGTGCCCGAGCTGCAGCGGCGAAAGCTCTTCCGGCGCGAGTATGAGGGCACCACCTTGCGCGAGAATCTCGGCCTGAAGCGGCCGCCGAACCGGTTCTTCGAAGGCTCCGAAGGGGCCATTCGCAAGGCCGGCTGACGTCCTGCCATAAAAAGAAACAGGCGCGCCGAAGCGCGCCCATTCTTTTCAAGCCATCACTTTCAGATGACGAAGTACCAGTTGGCGAGCAGCATCACCACCACGCCGGCGACCAGCGTCAGGTAGGGCAGCATGCCTGCCTTTTTGACCGAGAGGTCTGCGCCCGCCATGCCGAGGTCGGCCAGCATGTGGTCGGGGAACTTGCCCTTGTCTTGGACGTAGTGCCGGTAGCAGAACACCGGGATGATCAAGGCGGCTGTGATCAGGCCGGCCCAGAGCGCCATCGGGTTCCACACCTTGGCGCCGGCGCCCATGAAGATGGCGTTTACATAGGCGAAGATGGCGCCGAGGCCGAGCAGCCAGCTCGGCGCCTTCCAAGGCCGGTTGATGTGGCCGTTGTCGATGCGGTGGATCCAGCCGGCATTGAGGTTGAGGAAGTTGAAGATGATGTAGCCGCAGTTCGACACGGCGAGGATGAAGAAGAAGCTCGTCGCGTCGGCCGAGGCGATGGCCAGCACGATCAGGTTGAAGACGAGATCGGTCCACATGGCGCGCGTCGGCGCGCCATGCTCGTTGACGTGGCTGAGATAGCGCGGCAGCCAGCCATCGACCGAGCCCTGGTAGAGCGTGCGCGACGAGCCGGCCATTGCCGTCATGATGCACAGCACCAGCGCCAGGATCATCAGCATCACCAAGAGGCTGTGGATCAATGCGCCACCCCCGACCATGCCGGCCAGTGCATCGGCGACACCCGAGCCGTCGACGATCGGCGTCGCCAGCATGCCGTTGAGGCCCAGCACGCCCTGGAAGGTGAAGGGCACCAGGATGAACAGAAGCATGCAGAGCAGGCCGGAATAGAAAATCGCCTTGAACGTGTCGGTGCCCGGGTTCTTGAACTCCGATGTGTAGCAGACGGCGGTCTCAAAACCATAGGTCGACCATGCGGCGATGAACATGCCGCCCAGCACCAGCGTCCAGCCGGCAATGTTCCACGAGCCGGGCTCCGGCGCGTAAGCCGCCGCCAGCGGCACCAGCGGCGAAAAGTTCGCCCAGTTGATCTGGCCGGTGACGATCGGCACGACACCGACGATCAGCATCGGGATGATGACCAGGAGGCCGATATACTTCTGCACATTGGCGGTGCCGAGAATGCCGCGATGCTGGATCGAGAAGATGATCAGCATCAGCACCGCGCCGATGAAGAAAGTGGCATTGAGGGTGAAGGAGACAGGACCTAGCGTGTGGCTGAACAGCGTCCAGTTGCGGATCGCCGGCGTGGCCGCCGCGGTCACCGCGGCGATGGCGTCGGCAGGCACCGTTCCGGCATGCGCCGCGATATAGGCGACGACGTCCGGCGACGCCTCGGTGAACAGCGGCACCGGCGCCAGCGCGTTGAGAATATAGGCGGCGGCGATCGAGCAGCCCAGCGACAGCACCGGCGACCAGGCGAACCAGTTGCACCACACCGACAGCGGCGCGATGAACTTGGAATAACGCAGCCAGGCGGTGGCGCCGTAGATCGAGGCGCCGCCCGACTTGTTCGGGAACAGGCCGGCGATCTCGGCATAGGTGAAGGATTGCAGGAAGCCCATGATCATGGAAGCGATCCAGATCCCGAAGGCCAGCGTTCCCGTCGTTCCGGCAATGCCGCCGATCGAAAACAGGACAAGGGCAGGAACGCCGCTCGCCACCCAGAAGGCGCCGCGCCAGTCGATGTTGCGGAGCAGCTTGCCTTCAGCGGGCTGCTCCAGGGCAGTGGTAATCGTGCTCATCTGTCTGAATTCCCCATTTTGTGTTCCCGGCCGGTGATGCCTCGGCTTCGCGAAGCTTGTTCCCCGGTACATGACCGCACGACTCCAGTGTTTCCACTCAGTCGTATTTTTTTCTTAACAGTGAAGATTGATCCGGCGCGCTTTCACGTCAAGTGATTTGTGGCGTCGTGCACATCACGGTTGCGAAACGCTCGCTTTGTCCTTCTCCCCTTGTGGGGTGAGAAGCGGTCCGCGGTAGCGGACGGAAAGCCAATTGCTTTCGAGCTTCGAACGCCCTGAGCCTGCGAAGGGCCGGGGGTGCAACCCTCAGGATCGCGGCCTGGTCTTTTGCGGATCGTAGTGGGCGAAGGCCACGACGCGCGCCGGCAGCCGCTTGGCATGACCGTCGAGCTTGCCGATCTCCACCTCTGTGCCGATTGCCGCGTGGGTGACGTCAAGCCTCGCCAGAGCGATGTTTTTGTTCAGCACCGGCGAGCGCATGCCCGAGGTGACGACACCGATCTGGGCGCGGCCGATATGGACGCAATCCCCATGGCCGACGGCGACATTGCTGTCGATGTCAAGGCCAACGAGCTTGTGCTGCGGATGTTCCTTGCGCCTTATCAGAGCCTCGCGGCCGATGAAATCGTCGGTCTTGGCCTTCAACGGTACGGTGAAGCCAATGCCCGCCTCGAACGGGTCGGTCTGGTCGGAGAATTCGTAACCGGCGAAGATCAGCCCGGCTTCGATGCGCACCATGTCGAGTGCCTGCAGGCCCATCGGCTTCAGCCCGTGCGGCTGGCCGGCCTCCCAGATGGCATCGAACACTTTTTCGGCGTCGCGTGGGTGGCACCAGATTTCGTAGCCGAGCTCGCCGGTATAACCGGTGCGCGACACCACGACCGGAATGCCATTGCCGCCGCCGATGCGCGCGACAGCGAAGCGGAACCATTCGAGTTCGTCGATCGACGGTTGCAGCGGCGAGGTCCAGACCACCTCTCGCAAAATGTCACGGCTCTTCGGCCCTTGGACAGCGACATTGTGCATCTGATCGGTGGAGGAACGCACCAGCACGTTGAGGCCAAGCTTTTTCGCGGTGTCGCGCAGCCATTCGCCGGACAGGTCGTCGCCGCCGACCCAACGGAAATTGTCCTTGCCGAGCCGCAGCAGCGTGCCGTCGTCGATCATGCCGCCATGCTCGTAGCACATGGCGGAATAGACGACCTGGCCGACGCCGAGCTTCTTGACGTCGCGGGTCAGCGTGTATTGCAGCAGCGCCTCGGAATCCGGGCCGGTGACCTCGAACTTGCGCAACGGCGACAGGTCCATGATCACGGCATCCTGCCGGCAGGCCCAGTATTCGGCGATGGCGCCTTCCTTGGCGAAGGAATTGGCCAGCCAATAACCCCGGTATTCCACGAAGTTGCGGGTGTGCTTGGCGAAGCTTGAATGGAAGGCGGTCTCGCGGGTCATTTTCGGTTCCGAATCGGGCGTCATGCGTCTGGCGATCGCTCGCGAGAATTTGTGTTGGCCGGAATAGGTTCGCACATGGATGTCGGTCGGGTTCCAGCCATTGGCCGGTGTCGTGTCGTCGGGACAGGCGGAGGAGACGCAGACGATGTCGGTGAGCGCCCTGAGCAGGACATAGTCGCCGGCGCGCGACCACGGCTCATCCGACACCATGACGCCATGGGCGTCGATCGCCGTGTTGAAGAAGAAGTTGATCGCCATCCAGCCGGCACGTGGGGTGACACCCTTGTCGGCCAGCGCGCGGTTGAAATTCTCCGAGCAGTTGGTGTGGCCGGGATAGCCGATGTCGTCGTAATATTTGGCGGCACACGCCAGCGCGAACGCGTCATGCCGGCCGCATGTGTCCTGGATAACCTCGACCAACGGCTCCATGTCCTGGTCGTAATATTTCGAGTGAAGGCCGGGCATCGGGTAGCTCGACCCCATCAGCGTGCGCGTGGTCGTTACGTCGAGCGGATGGTCCAGCCCCTTGTCCAGCTTGCGCGCCGAGAAGCACTGGAAATCGGTGCACTGGCGGCCGTCGACATCGATGATCTGCAGGTAGTCGCCCGCCTTGACGAAATAGGGTTCGGCTGTCGCCGAATGGACGCGCAGATCGAGCACCGGATCGGCAAGCGGATCGGCCAGCTGCGACTTTGTCTTCAGGCGCACGGTGGCGCGGCGCACCATGACGGTGAGCGGCGTTGCCGTGTCGTGGCCGTCGACCAGCATCGGCCCGCTAGGCGCTGCAATCAGCAAGCCGCCATCGCGCGCGACGGTGAAGGCCTGCTCGGTGCCTGCCGGCGTGGCGCCGCCGAAGACGCGCACCGCCTTGGCCTGGTCAAGCTGCACCTGGCGGCGCTCGAGTCCGCGGCGCACGGAAGCGAGGCTATCGTCGCCCTCGGCCAATAGCGCCTTGATCCCGGCGGCATTGCTATTGGACTTTTCGCCGAAGATGGCGGGGTCGGTGGCGCCTGACTTGTCCCAGGCCAAAAGCTCGCAGGCCTGGCCGCCCTCGACATTGCGGATGGCAAATATATCGCCGGCCTCGATATCGATCAGCACCGCGCCGTTACCGGGGGCCGCATACCGCTCCATGCCCGGCGGCAGCGCGATCTGGCCGGGCCGCAGGATGAGGCTTGGCCGGGGCGGCCCGGCTGTCACTGAAGGGTAGGGCGACTGGCTCATCTCAGCCTTGCGGTTCGAGAAACAAGTTTGCCTGTGTGTAAAATTACTTTAGCTGCAAGAATAGCAGCGCAGTTGCGTTTGGCAAGGCTGGCTCCCCCTTCTCCCTCTGTGGGAGAAGGTGTCGCCGCAGGCGACGGATGAGGGGTGTTCCAGCGGTGAGACGTTGGCGTACCCTGGAACACCCCTCATCCGTCTCGGCACTAACGCGCCGATCTTCCTTCTCCCACAAGGGGAGAAGGAAGAAGCGCACAAGCGCTACGCCAAATCCTCGGAATGCCCGATCTCGACACCATACTCCGCCGCCGAATCCAGCATCGTGTGCCACAGACTTTCAGCAAATGTCGCAAACATCAGCACGTTGAATACCGCCTGCCCATCCGGCCGGTCATTCCCGCGCCAGAGCGTGACGCTGGCGTGATCCATCGAGGTCGCGGCAGCCGCCCCAACCAGAAATGCATCGGGATGCAGATCGATCGACGACAGCTTGCCCAGCATCGCCCGCGCCTTGGTACCGGAGATACTGATCAGCACTCGCGCATGCGACTGGTCCGATAGCGAAGCGGAAGACGCGAACGTCTGGGCGAGTGCTTCAGTCCCATGCTTGCCGCCCTTCAACAGCACGAAGAACTGGTCCGGTCCCGACCAGATCAGCGTCGCATCCGAAGTCTGCACCGCCTTGGGTGTCTCAGGAGCCGCAACACCGAAGCTTGCCTTCGCAGCGTTGGCCAAATCTCCCGCCTTGCCGCGCCGCGCCATCACCTGGATCAGGTCGAAATTGCGGATTTCGGTCAGCAACACGCCGACATTGCCGTTCGCGCCGTAAGGCCCGACAACAAGTGCCCGCTCGAGCGGGCTACGAACATCCCAGGAAAAATCAGCCACGCTGGCGCCCTCCATCGGGATCGTAGAAGACGGGATTGCAGAGCTCGACATCATAGTCTTCACCGCGCAGCGGATCATGCGCGTGGACGATCTCGCCGATGCGTTCGCGGCCGCGCTCGACAAGGCCGAGACCGATCCACTGGTCGAGCGTCGGCGAGAAGCAGACCGAGGTGACGTAGCCTTGGTCGTTATCAGGCCCGGGCGTCTGGCCCTTCGGGATGATGTGCGCGCCGGAGCGCAGGCGGCGCGCCTTGTCGATCGGCTTGATGCCGACCACGACCTGCCGGTCCGGCGCCACCAGCGCCTCGCGGCCGGCCATGACGCGACCGATGAAATCCTTCTTGGTCGACATCATCTTGCCGAGGCCGAGATCGGCGGCGGTCGTCATGCCGCTCAGTTCCGGTCCGGCGACATGGCCCTTTTCAACGCGCATGACGCCGAGGGCTTCTGTGCCATACGGCGTCACGCCGAACGGTTTTCCCGCCAGCATCAAATTGCGTGCCATCGCTTCACCGTAACGCGCCGGCACCGAAATCTCGAACGCCATCTCGCCGGAGAAGGAGATGCGGAACAGCCGCGCCTTGATGCCGCCGCGCAAAGCGACTTCGCGCACGCCCATGAAGGGAAAACCTTCGTTCGAAAGGTCCTCGGCAGGGTCGACGATTTCCTTCAACAGGTCTCGCGTCCTTGGCCCGGCAATCGAGAACTGCGCCCACTGGTCGGAGACCGAGGTCAGTTGCACGTCGAGTTCGGGGAATAGCACCTGCCGGCAGAATTCGAGATGCTGCATCACCAGCCCGGCCTTCGCCGTGGTCGTGGTGAGGAAATAATGGTCCTCGGCCAGCCGCGAGGTCGTGCCGTCATCATAGACGAGGCCGTCCTCGCGCAGCATCAGCCCGTAGCGGGCTTTTCCCACGGCAAGGTTTGAGAAGGTGTTGATGTAGACGCGGTCGAGGAAGGCGCCGGCATCGGGGCCGTGCACATCGATCTTGCCCAGCGTCGAGACATCGCAGAAGCCGACGCCCGAGCGCACCGCCTTGACCTCGCGGGTGACCGATTCCAGCCAGTCCTTCTCGCCCGCGCGCGGATACCATTGCGCGCGCTTCCACAGGCCGGTGTCGACAAAGATCGCGCCTTGTTCGGCCGCCCAGTGATGCGACGGCGTCAGCCGCGTCGCATGGAAATTTTCGTCGCGATGGTGGCCGGCAAAGGCGCCGATGGCGACCGGCACGTACGGCGGGCGATAGATGGTCGTGCCGGTCTCGGGAATGGATTTGCCCGACACCGCCGCCATGATGGCGAGGCCGGCGACATTGGACGTCTTGCCCTGGTCGGTCGCCATGCCGAGCGTGGTGTAGCGCTTCAGATGCTCGACCGATTCAAAACCCTCGCGCTGCGCCAGCTCGATGTCGGACGCGGTGACGTCATGCTGCTGGTCTACAAAGGCCTTGCCTTTGCCGGCGACGTGCCAGAGCGGGGTCAGTGAGAAGGACTCGTCGCCGGCAACAGCTGCAGAGCCCGGATTGCCATTGCGTCCCGCGTCCCGCGCCGCTGCGGCGCCGGCCTCGAAACCTGCGCGCAGGCAGGCGCCTAGCCCGAAGTCGCCGTTAGCCGCACCTGCGGCGACCATCCCGGGCGGCGCGCCGTCCGGCACGAAAGCTGAGATGTCGTCGCGCCATTTCGGCCGGCCGCGATGGTATGAGGTCAGCCCGACCGCCGGATTCCAGCCGCCGGAAACGGCAAGCCCGTCGGCCTCGACCTCGGCGCGCGCGCCGCCGGTCAGCGACACCGCTATTTTTCTTACGCCGTCCTTGCCGCCGTCGACGCCGCTGACCGAACCATGCAGCACGGTGAAGCCGTTCCTGGAAGCGAGAGAACGATGGGCAGGCGTGACGTCAGCCCGCGCGTCGACCACCGCCGCGATCTGCAGCCCGGCGCCGAGTGCCGTCTCGACCGTGCGCCAGCCATCCTCATTGTTGGTGAACAGCGCGATCCGCTTTGCCGGCGTCGCCGCATAACGTGTGACGTAGGTGCGGATGGCGGACGCCATCATCACGCCGGGCGTGTCATTGCCGGCAAAGACGATGGGACGCTCAATCGCGCCGGCGGCGACGACGCAGCGCTTGGCCACGATGCGCCACAGGCGCTGGCGCACCTGATGCTCGGGCGGCACCGGCAGATGATCGTTGACCCGCTCGATCGCGCCATAGGTACCGCCGTCATAGACGCCGAACAGGGTCGTGCGGGTCATGATGCGGACATCCGGCATCGAGCTGAGCTCGGCCAGTGTGCGCGACAGCCACTCCGCGGCCGGCAGACCGTCGATCGTGCCGCCATCCGACAACAGACGGCCGCCGGGCGCAAAATCTTCTTCGCACAGGATGACGCGCGCACCGCTGCGGCCTGCAGCGAGTGCGGCGGCGAGACCGGCCGGACCGGAGCCGGCGATCACCACATCGCAATGCGCCCAGGCCTTGTCGTAGTGATCCGGATCGGGGGTGACCGCCGCGCGACCCAGACCCGCGGCGCGTCGGATCGCCGGCTCGTAGACCATTTCCCAGAATTTTGCGGGCCACATGAAGGTTTTGTAGTAGAAGCCGGCGACGAAGATCGGTGCGAACAGCTGGTTCACCGACATCACATCGTGGCGCAGCGACGGCCAGCGGTTCTGGCTGGCCGCTTCGAGGCCTTCATAGAGTTCGGCCGTCGTGGCCTTGGTGTTGGCCTCGCGCCGTGCGCCGGTGCGCAGTTCGACCAGCGCGTTGGGTTCTTCCGAGCCCGCAGTCAGAATGCCGCGCGGACGATGGTATTTGAACGAGCGGCCGACCAGCTTGACGCCATTGGCGACCAGCGCCGACGCCAGCGTGTCGCCCTGGAAGCCGGAAAATGTCGTGCCGTCGAAGCGGAAGGTGAGGGGGGTGGAACGGTCGATGAGACCGCCGGATGAGAGACGATGAGAGGTCACGATGTCCAGCCTCTGATCCATATGGTGTCATGGCGAAGGATGGCGCCGCCCCTTACCCTCCCCGTTGTGGGGAGGGTCGCTGCGCAGCAGCGGGGTGGGGGTGCGGCACCGACCCCCCCCCCCGCGCCGCGGGCGCCCGCCCCCCCCACGCCGGGGGGGGGGGTGGGGCGGGTGGGGGTGGGGGGGGGGGGGGGCCGCGGCACCGACCCCCACCCGGACCTGCGGTCCGACCTCCCCACAAGGGGGAGGTAGGGGGCTGGCGCTTTTCGCGACGGCTGTGGTCTCGACAGAATAGCTCATGTCTCCACCTGGCTCGCACCAGCCCCCGCCGCCGGTTCCACCGCCGAAATCTCGTGCGTCAGCGTGTTGCGGGTGACCTTCAGCCAGGCCCGGCAGCCACCGCCGTGATACCAGTTCTCCGCCATCACGCCGGCGATGTTGTCGCGCAGATAGACATAGTCGTAGACGGCATCTTCGCCGGCATCCGCCGCCGGCCGTACAGGCTTGGCATCGCCGAGATAGCTGAACTCGCCGAGTTCGCGTTCGCCGCAGAAAGGACAGGTGATACGCATCTTGTTCCGGCCGCCTCAATGCAGGTTCGGTTGGGCGCCTTGGCCCTTTTCGTCGATCATGGCGCCGCGCTGGAAGCGGTCGAGCCGAAACAGCGCCGCCTCCTTGTGCGTTTCGTCACGCGCCAGAAGATGGGCAAAGACGAAGCCGGAACCGGGCGTCGCCTTGAAGCCGCCATAACACCAGCCGGCGTTGAGGTAGAGCCCGTCGACCGGTGTCTTGTCGATGATCGGCGAGCCATCCATCGACATGTCCATGATGCCGCCCCACTGGCGCAGAAGCCGCACGCGGCCGATCATCGGGATCAGCGCCATGCCGCCTTCGCAGACATCTTCCATGACAGGCAAATTGCCGCGCTGGGCGTAGGAATTGTAGCCATCGATGTCGCCGCCGAAGACCAGCCCGCCCTTGTCGGACTGGCTGACATAGAAATGCCCGGCGCCGAAGGTCATGACGCCGGGGATGAGCGGCTTGATCGCCTCCGAGACGAAAGCCTGCAGCACATGGCTTTCGATCGGCAGGCGCAGGCCCGCCATCGCGGCGACGCGCGAGGAGGACCCGGCGACCGCCATGCCGACCTTGCCGGCGCCAATTTTTCCACGCGACGTCTCGACGCCAGTCACCTTGCCGTTGCCGTCCCGGACAAAGCCGGTGACCTCGCAGTTCTGGATGATGTCGACGCCGAGTTCGCTCGCCGCATGGGCATAGCCCCAGACCACCGCGTCATGCCGCGCGGTGCCGCCGCGGCGCTGCAGGAGGCCGCCCTGCACGGGAAAGCGCGCATGGTCGAAATTCAGGAACGGCAGCATCTTCTTCAGCGCCGCCTGGTCGAGCAGTTCGGCATCGATGCCATTGATGCGCATGGTGTTGCCGCGCCGCGCATAAGCGTCGCGCTGCGCGTCGGAATGATAGAGGTTGAGGACGCCGCGCTGGCTGACCATGGCGTTATAGTTGAGGTCCTGCTCCATCCGCTCCCAAAGCTTCATCGAAAGCTCGTAGAAGCCGGTATTGCCGGGCAGGCCGTAATTGGAACGGATGATGGTGGTGTTGCGGCCGGCATTGCCGGAGCCGATCCAGCCCTTTTCCAGCACGGCGACGTTTCTGATGCCGAACTCGCTGGCGAGGAACCAGGCGGTGGCGAGCCCATGGCCGCCGCCGCCGATGATCACCACATCGTAGTGGTCCTTGGGCGCCGCATCGCGCCAGGTGCGCTGCCAATTCTTGTGGCCGGAAAGGGCAGCACGGGCGAGCGAGAAGATCGAATATTTCATCAGGTCATTCCGAGGTCGCTCGCACAGCTGGGACGATTATATGTCCAGCGTGTGGTCGCGCTCCCATTGCGTGAAGTGCGAAGCATAGGAATTCCATTCCTGGTGCTTCAGCTTTAGATAAGCCGACGAGAATTCCTCACCCAGCGCCGCCTTGAGCGATTTGTCCTTGTCGTATTCGCGAAGCGCGTCGAGCAGATTGAGCGGCAGCTTCGGCGCGCCTTTCACCGTGTGGCCGTTCTGGTACATGTCGATGTCGTAGCGCTTGCCGGGATCGGCCTTGGAGCGGATGCCGTCGAGACCAGCGGCAATGATGACGGCCTGCAGCAGATAAGGGTTTGCGGCGCCATCCGGCAGCCGCAGCTCGAAGCGGCCGGGGCCGGGCACGCGCACCATGTGGGTGCGGTTGTTTCCGGTCCAGGTCACCGTGTTCGGCGCCCAGGTGGCGCCCGAAATGGTGCGCGGCGCGTTGATGCGTTTGTAGGAGTTCACCGTCGGGTTGGTGATGGCGGCCAGCGCCGAGGCATGTTTCATGATGCCGCCGAGGAAATTCTTGCCCTTGGCCGACAGGCCGAGCTCCATCGCATTATCGGCAAAGACGTTGACCTTGCCGGCCTTGTCCCACACCGAAATATGGGCGTGGCAGCCATTGCCGGTCAGGCCCTGGAAGGGCTTTGGCATGAAGGTCGCGCGCAGGCCGTGTTTCTCGGCCACCGACTTGACCATGAACTTGAAGAAGGAGTGCTTGTCGGCGGTGGCGAGCACATCGTCGAAGGCCCAGTTCATCTCGAACTGGCCGTTGGCGTCCTCATGGTCGTTCTGGTAGGGGCTCCAGCCCAGCGCCAGCATGTGGTCGCAGATCTCGGCGATGACATCGTAGCGGCGCATCACTGCTTGCTGGTCGTAGCAGGGTTTTGAAGCCGTGTCGTATTTGTCGGAGATGACGCTGCCGTCCGGCGAGATCAGGAAGAACTCAGCCTCGACGCCGGTCTTGACATGCATGCCGTCAGTGGCGGCTTCCGCGATCAGCCGGCGCAGCGTGTTGCGTGGCGCCTGCTCGACTTCCTTGTCGTCCATGATGCAGTTGGCGGCGACCCAGGCGACATCGCGCTTCCACGGCAGCTGGATCACCGAATCCGGATCCGGCACCGCCAGCATATCAGGATGCGCCGGCGTCAGGTCGAGCCAAGTGGCGAAACCGGCGAAGCCGGCGCCGTCCTTCTGCATGTCGGCGATCGCCTGCGCCGGCACCAGCTTGGCGCGCTGGCCGCCGAACAGGTCGGTGTAGGAAATCATGAAATATTTGACGCCGTTCTCTTTGGCGAATGCGGCGAGATCGTTCCCCATTATAGCTCCTCGCTTATTTTGATGTGATTTTGTTAGAAGCCGTTTTTCCCCGGTATCCAGTTGGTGCCGGCCAGCGGCACGCCTGCCATGGCGGCGGCTTCGATGGTGAGGGCTACGAGATCCTCGGGCTCGAGATTGTGCAGGCTGTTCTTGCCGCAGGCACGCGCAATGGTCTGCGCCTCCAGCGTCATCACCTTGAGGTAGTTCGCCAGCCGCCGTCCCGCGGCGACCGGATCAACCCGCTTCATCAGTTCGGGGTCCTGCGTGGTGATGCCCGCGGGGTCGCGGCCCTCGTGCCAGTCGTCATAGGCGCCGGCGGTGGTGCCGAGTGCATTGTACTCCGCTTCCCAGCGCGGATCATTGTCGCCGAGTGCGACCAGCGCTGCCGTGCCGATCGACACCGCGTCCACGCCGAGCGCCAGCGCCTTGGCGACGTCGGCGCCGTTGCGAATGCCTCCGGAGACGATCAGCTGCACCTTACGGTGCATGCCGAGATCCTGCAGCGCCTGCACCGCCGGCCTGATGCAGGCAAGCGTCGGCTGGCCGACATTTTCGATGAATACTTCCTGGGTGGCCGCCGTGCCGCCCTGCATGCCGTCGACGACGACGACATCGGCGCCGGCCTTCACCGCAAGTGCTGTGTCGTAATAGGGGCGGGCGCCGCCGACCTTGACGTAGATCGGCTTTTCCCAGTCGGTGATCTCGCGCAGCTCGAGGATCTTGATCTCGAGATCGTCCGGCCCGGTCCAGTCGGGATGGCGTGAGGCCGAGCGCTGGTCGATGCCCTTCGG
The DNA here is from genome assembly GCF_040323125.1 of Mesorhizobium sp. M0062. Taxonomy (NCBI): domain Bacteria; kingdom Pseudomonadati; phylum Pseudomonadota; class Alphaproteobacteria; order Hyphomicrobiales; family Phyllobacteriaceae; genus Mesorhizobium; species Mesorhizobium sp. M0062. The sequence continues at coordinate 95,120 of NZ_JAMYUO010000003.1, read as the reverse complement.
CAGCGTGCGCATTTCGGCGACGCGGTCGGAAATCTTTTGTCCCAACAGCATGCCGCCGCCGCCGGGCTTGGCGCCCTGGCCGACAACGACTTCGATGGCGTCGGCACGGCGCAAATCCCTGGGGTTCATGCCGTAGCGTGACGGCAGGTACTGGTAGACCAGTTGCTTGGAATGGCCGCGCTCTTCCTCGGTCATGCCGCCGTCGCCCGTGGTGGTCGACGTGCCTGAGAGCGTAGCGCCACGGCCGAGCGCTTCCTTGGCCGGGCCGGACAGCGACCCGAAGCTCATGCCGGCAACGGTGATCGGGATTTTCAGCTCGATCGGCTTCTTGGCATAGCGCGAGCCCAGCACGACCGACGTGTCGCACCGCTCGCGATAGCCTTCCAGCGGATAGCGCGAGATCGAGGCGCCGAGGAACAAAAGGTCGTCGAAATGCGGCAGCTTGCGCTTGGCCCCGGCGCCCCTGATGTCATAGATGCCGGTCGCCGCGGCGCGGCGGATTTCGGAAAGCGTGTAGTCGTCGAAGGTCGCGGATTTGCGCGGCGTCGTCGGCGGGTTCTTGTAGGTCATGCTGCCTCAATACGCGTCGGCGTTGTCGATATTGAAATTGTAGAGCGTGCGCGCCGAGCCGTAGCGCTTGAATTCCGACGGCTTGACGCCGGTGACGCCGGCGCGGTCGAGCAGTCCCTGCAGCAGTTCGATATGCTCGGGCCGCATCTCCTTGGCGATGCAGTCGGCGCCCAGGCTTTCGACCTTGCCGCGCACGAACAGCCGCGCTTCGTAGATGGAATCGCCAAGTGCGTCGCCGGCATCGCCCAGCACCACCAGATTGCCGGACTGCGCCATGAAGGCCGACATGTGGCCGATATTGCCGTGCACGACGATGTCGATGCCCTTCATCGAGATGCCGCAGCGCGACGAGGCGTTGCCCTCGATGACGAGCAGCCCGCCCTTGCCGGTGGCGCCGGCATACTGGCTGGCGTCGCCCTTGATGACGATCGAGCCCGACATCATGTTTTCGCCGACGCCAGGTCCGGCCGAGCCGTGCACGGTGATGGCAGCGCCGTCATTCATCCCGGCGCAGTAGTAGCCGACGCTGCCGCGCACATCGATGCTGACAGGCTGGTCGACGCCGACCGCAACCGAATGGCTGCCCTTCGGGTGCAGCACTTCCCACGCCGTTTCGTTGGAGCCGGGCGTCAGATTGTGAAGCGCCTGGTTGAGCTCGCGCAGCGACGACACATCAAGATCGAAGACCCGGGACGCCTGGTCTTGCGCCGCCTTCGAAAGTTTGGTTGCCGGCATGGGCTCAATGCTCCCAGAAATAGACGGTTGCGGGTTCCGGCTCCCAGACCCTCGCATTGTCTATGCCGGGCAGCTTGGTCAGCGCCCGATATTCCGAGCCAAAGGCGACATACTGGTCGGTCTCGGCCATGACGGCGGGCTTGCAGGCGATCGGATCGCGCACCACGCCGAAACCGTTCTTGGTGCCGACGACGAAGGTGAAGAAGCCGTCGAGGTCGGACAGCGTGCCTTCCAGCGCCTCGCCGAGGTTCTTGCCATGCGCCATCTGCGAGGAGAGATAGGCGGCGGCGACCTCGGTGTCGTTCTCGGTCTCGAATTTCATGCCCTCCCGCACCAGCTCACGCCGCACATTGTTGTGGTTGGACAGCGAGCCATTGTGCACCAGGCACTGGTCGGCGCCGGTCGAGAACGGATGCGCGCCCATAGTGGTGACGGCCGATTCCGTCGCCATGCGGGTATGGCCGATGCCATGCGTGCCGGTCATCGAGCGGACGTCGAAGCGGTCGACGACCGCTTCCGGCAGACCGACTTCCTTGTAGATTTCCACCGCTTCGCCGGCGCCCATGATGCGCACGTCGGGGCGGATTGACTGCAGCGCTTCGCGCGCGGCATCGACCTTGTCGGGCGCGGTTCTCAACACTGCATGGGTGGACTTCACCGCTATGCTCACCGGCGCGCCGATGGCCTTCGCGAGTTCGGCGTCGAGGCCGCGGAAATCGCGCTCGGGCTTCGCGGACTGGATGGTGATCTTGGCTTCATTCCTGGAAGGCGCGCCATAGATGGCAATGCCGGCGCTGTCGGGGCCGCGATCGCTGAGCGATATCAGCATCTGCGACAGCATCGAGCCGAGCTGCGGCTCAAGCGACTTGTCTTTCAGAAAAAGTCCGACGATTCCACACATGTCAGCCTCCCGACGTTACCACTAGACGATGATGTATCGAATGCGTCGTGCGAATTCAATCGTATGAAAAAAATATTCCTGTAGTTACGTATCCGGCTCGATGCGGCCTTGTGAACTATCGCCGCCGTCGCGGGCGCTGTGAATCCATGTGGCGGTGCGGATGCGGGCTATTCTGTAGGCATCGAGGATCGACAGCGCATAGATCAGGAAGCCGCCGGCGTGGCGGCCGACGAAGCTGGCATCGGCCGGCGCGATCTTGGCCGTCACCCAGGCGAGGATCACCATGAAGAACAGGAACTGCAGGCCGCGCACGGGCACGCCCAGAATGACGTGGCCGCTGGCCGGTAAGACGATGGCAGCGCCGAGCACCAGATACGGGTTTGTCGGTGCGGGTGCGCTCATGCGACCTGCCTTTCCTGTCGGTTGATGGCATCGCGCAGCACTGAGGCCGAGGTCAGCAGTCTCTCGACCAGCGTTGGATCCAGCCTTGCGCCGCCGAATGCGGCCTGCCGGAACACGCCGTAGCGCGCCCGCTCGGCCTCGGCCAGCAGCCAGACGATGCGCACGCCGTCCGGGGTGATCAAGAGTTCCTTGGCGCGGCCTTCGGCAAAGATGTCGAGATGGCTGGCGATCAGGTTCTGCGGAAAGCGCGCCGCCCTGAGGTCGGTTCGCAGCACGGCTTCAGCCGGAAATCCCGGAGCCTTCGGCAGCGTATGCTGAAGATGATCGAAATTGGAGAAGGTCGTCGGCGAGCCCGGCCGCATCATCATGTCGAAGGTCGCCGGCACCGCAACCGGCTCTGTGATCGTGACACTCAACCATCGCGCCGGCAGCTTTCGCGTTGCCAGCGTGTCGACGATGGTGCGCAGCTGCACGCGCTGTCCGTTCCATGTGCCGGCCCAGGTGACAACGCCGGCTGTGCCATCGGAGACATCAACGGCATCTGTGATGACGGTCCGGATGCTGGCTGCCTCGGCTGCAAGATCAGCCTTGGCCTTTTTGCGGCTGGCGCGCGTATGCCAGGCGAGGTGCAGGACGAGAGCCACGGCGACCGCCCCGGCCAGCAATGCTGTCGTCACGTCAGACACCTCGTCACGCCATGCCCGCCCAGACCGGCAGGCCCTCTCCTGTCAATAGCCCTGCGGCTTCGGCCACGGCATGGTGAACTGGTCGCCGCGGCGCACATAGCGGTAACGGTAGAAGTGGAACCACAGCGAGATCAGGAAGTAGAAGGCGACCATGGCGATCAGCTGCGTGCCGTAGCCGAGGAAGATCGCAAAGAAGGTCACCACGCAGAGGCAAAACAGCACGATCGCCGGGATCGGGTGGAACGGGTGCGTATAGCCGCGGCGGATCGTGCCCAGCGGCCACTTTTTGCGGAACATCATGATGTTTATGCTCATGAAGGTGTATTGCAGCACGCCCGACAGGATTGAGAAGGTGATCGCCTGGTTGAGGTCGGCGATGAAGGCGAAGGCGAGCGCGATCGGCAACAGGAACAGGATCGAGCGATAGGGCGTGCGGTATTTCGGGTGCACGGCCGAGAACCATGTCGGCAGATAGCGGTCGCGTCCAAGCGAGAACCACGCGCGGGCCGCATCGTTGATACAGCCATTGGCCGACGCCAGTGCCGCGAGCAGCGTGGCGACGAACAACAGGTTTTCCAGCAGCGGGCTGCCGGTCAGCTTGCCGGCGTCCCACAAGGGATAATAGGTGATACCGAGGTACTCCCAGGGCATCAGCGAGGCGCAGACATACCAGGTCATGGCGGCGGCGATCAAAAGCGTGATCATGCCGGCCATGGTGCCGTAAGGCAGCGAACGCGCCGGCGAGCGCACTTCCTCGGCGGCCTGCGTGGTGCCTTCGATGCCGAGATAGTACCAGATGCCGAACTGGAAGGCCGCGATGACGCCGATCCAGCCATAGGGCAGCGCATTGCCGGGGGTGACCAGTTCGTTGAGCTTCAGCACAGCACCCTGCGTCCAGGGGCTGACCGAGAAGAACAGGATAACGATCGAGACATAGGCTATCGCCGTGATGACGAAGTTGACGTTGAGCGTCATCAGCACGCCGCGATAGTTCAGCCATGCCAGCACGACGATGGTGGCGGCAATGAAGGAGTTGTGGGTGAGCCCTTCGACGCCGGCCTTGGCGACGATGGTGTCGCCGAGCAGGATGGCGTCCGAAACCTCCAGCATGGTGTAGGCAAAGACCAGGAACAGCGCGACGTTGAAGGCCATCAGCGGCCCGACAATGTGCTTGGCCTGCGCGTATTGGCCGCCGGCGGCGGCAACCGTCGATGTCACCTCGGAGTCGATCATGGCGACCGAAGTATACAAGAGCCCGACCACCCAGCAGACGATCAGCGCCGCCAGTGCGCCGCCCTTGTCGGCCGAGAAATTCCAGCCGGTGAATTCGCCGACCAGCACGATGCCGACGCCAAGCGCCCAGACATGGGCCGGGCCGAGCACGCGTAGCAGTGAAACCCTGTCGCCGTGTATTGCCGGTTCAAGCGTGATCGTCATTGTTCAATCCCCACTCAGATCCGGTGTTTTTCGGAAGCGGCTTCAAGCTCGCCTTCGCGCGAGGAAGTCAGCACCTCCTCGGAATAGGTCGTGTCGATCTTGAACCAGTCGTAGAGCATCCACAGCGCAAGCACGACCGAGATGCCCCACGATGCGTAAGAGAGTGCGACCCACATGAGCGTGCTTCCCCAAAATCTCTGGCGTTACTTGTCGTCGAACTTTTCGTTGATGACGTCGCGATATTCGCGGTCGGAGGCGCGGAACAGGAAGACGAAATAGCCGATCAGCACCGCCGCCATGATGATCAGCGTCGGCCAGTCGATGATGTAGTGGAAGCGGTTCTGGATGATGTCGTGCGCGGTCTCCGGCGTATAGCCGAGCTTTTCCCAGATCGAGGCCATGGTCGGGTTCTGTCCCAACGCTTCCCAGGTTTTGGCATCGAGCGCGTCGATGGATTTCGCCGCACCCGCCAGGCCGAGTTTCAATGGCAGCCACAGCGCCACGAAAATGGCGACCACGACGACCACGATATCGAAAATCTGCCCGGCCTTGCCTTGTTCCGGCGGCGTGTAGCGCGACATGACTTCTACCCCTCAGGACGTTCTGTTTTCAGGACTTGCGGTTGCGGGCCGCGTCGGCGTTCTTGATGTCGAGACCGTAGATGAAGTCCTTGTCTTCCTTGTAGTGATTGACCATCGCCAGGATGGCGGCCGTATTGAAGATCAGCACGGCGGCGGCAGCGATAGCGACGACGATCTTGATCCCGGTGTCCGGGATGTAGGGCCATGTCATGACAAGCACGAAGAGGATCGTCGCCCAAAGGCAGATGATCAGGAGCGCGGATCCGCGCAGGTCGGAACGGTACAGCGCTTCGATGCGCTGCTGCAGGTCTGACATCGGTTTCCCCTTTTCCAGCGCCCGACCCCGAATTGGCCGCCCGCTGCCCTCTTTCAACAGAGTGAAATTTTTTTCATAAATTCGGGCCGAATCCAGCAATTGTCAAGCCGATTTTACGTTGGGTTAACCGTTTGTCCCCAGTCGCGAATTTTGCCTGACAATGAAATTATTTGCTTCCGGGTATTGCGACATCAGGACGTTTGCGATCAATATTCGACCAAATGCTCCCGCCTCGCGCAGGGAGCCGGGAACACAATAGAATTTTCGAACGGAGGATTTGCGGATGACGGCATCCTGGAGATTTTCGACCCTGGCGGATCGCCATCGCGCGTTAGGCTCGAAGCTCGAAGACTGGAGCGGCATGGGCACCGCCTGGACCTACGACAAGGACGCCGACGAGGAATACACCGCCATCCGCACCAGGGCCGGGCTGATGGATGTGTCGGGCCTGAAGAAGGTTCACATCACCGGGCCGCACGCCTCACACCTCATCGACCTGGCAACGACGCGCGACGTGGAGAAGATCTATCCCGGCAAGTCGGCCTATGCCTGCATGCTGAACGAGGCCGGCAAATTCACCGACGACTGCATCCTCTACCGCACCGGGCCGAACGCCTGGATGGTGGTGCACGGCTCCGGCACCGGCCATGAGGAATTGCAGCGCGCTTCCGTCGGCCGCGACGTATCGCTGCGCTTCGACGACAATCTGCACGATCTGTCGCTGCAGGGGCCGACCGCGGTCGACTATCTCTCAAAGCATGTGCCTGGCATTCGCGACCTCAACTATTTCCATCATATGCAGACGCAGCTGTTCGGCTTTCCCGTCATGATCTCGCGCACCGGCTATACCGGCGAGCGCGGCTACGAGATATTCTGCCGCGGTCAGGACGCCGGCACGATCTGGGACAGGATTCTCGACGAGGGCAAGAGCGCCGGCATCATTCCCTGCCGCTTCACCACGCTCGATATGCTGCGCGTCGAGAGTTATTTGCTGTTCTATCCCTATGACAACTCGCAGAAATATCCGTTCGAGAACGAAGGCCCCGGCGACACGCTGTGGGAGCTCGGCCTCGACTTCACCGTCAGCCCCGGCAAGACCGGCTTTCGTGGCGCCGAAGAGCATTACCGCCTCAAGGGCAAGGAGCGCTTCAAGATCTACGGCGTTCTGCTCGACGGCAAGGAACCGGCCGACGAAGGCGCACCGGTCTATCACGACGGCAAACAGGTCGGCGTGGTGACCTGCGCTATGTATTCGCCGCTGGTCGAGAAATCGATGGGCATCGCCCGCCTCGACGTCGACTGCGCGGTCAAGGACACCAGGCTCGAGATCCGCAACAAGAGCGGTTCGATCAGGGCGACGGCGCAGCCTCTGCCCTTCGACGATCCCAAAAAGACCAAGCGCACGGCGAAAGGCTGAGGCACAATCGACAGCGAGGGGTTTCGAGGTACGAAGTAGAGAATGGCAGCCAAAACGATCATCAGCCGGCCCATTTACGGAACCCTGTCCCCGCAGCCCGGCAAGCATCATCTTTTCGTGGCGGATGCGGAAGGCGCGCTGGCGATCGTCGATATGGCAAGGACGGCGCCCCCCGGCTTCTTCGACGGCGCCGAAATCGTCTTCATTCCCGGGGCCGACGGCAAGCACGTTGCCGCTCTTGAGGCACTGAAGTCCGCGCAATTTCATGTCGCGCCAACCTTCGCCAGCCTGCTGCCCCGGCTGAAGCAGACGCTTGCCAACGCGCATATGGGCCTGCGCCTCTATCTCGCCGGCACCGAAGGGCTGATCGGCCAGGCCATGCAGGTGGCGCTCGAAGCCGGCATCGATCATACCTCCATGCAGACCGAGCATCGCGGCTCATTGGCGCGGCGCATGCAGTGCGTGCATTGCAAAGGCATCACCGAAAATGTGACGACGCAGCCGGCCACCTGCGCGCATTGCGGCCTGCTGCTTCTGGTGCGCGATCATTATTCGCGACGGCTGGCAGCATTCCAGGGCGTCTGCATAAATGCCGAGGATCGCTCGGAGATTCCTCCCATCGAGGAGGTCTTCCCATGAGCACCGGCACCACCAAGCTCGATGTCGTCGTCAGCGACGTCGTCCCGGTCAACGAACTGGTGACGCGCTTCCATTTCCGCCGCCGTGACGGTGAGCTTTTGCCGACCTTTTCCGGCGGCGCCCATGTCGTGGTCGAGATGCGCGATGGCGACCGCACAAGGCTCAATCCCTATTCGCTGATGGGATCGCCGCTCCACACCCGCGAATACACCATCTCGGTGCGCCGCGACGATGTCGGCCGCGGCGGCTCGTTGTTCATGCACCGGAGCGTCAAGCCCGGCCTGGAGATGGTGGTCAGCTACCCCGTCAATCTGTTCTCGCTCGACCTCAGGGCAAAGAAGCATCTGATGCTTGCCGGCGGCATCGGTATCACGCCGTTCATGGCGCAGACCGCGCAGCTCGCCGGGTCCGGCGGCAATTTCGAGCTGCACTACACCTGCCGCACCGCCTCGCTCGGCACCTATGCCGATGTGCTGCAGGAGCGCTATGGCCGTCGCGTCCGGCTCTATCACGACGACCGCGACGAGCGCATCGAACTCGACCGTCTCTTGTCCTCGCAGCCGCTCGGCACCCATCTCTATGTCTGCGGCCCGGCCGGCATGATCAACTGGGTGCGCGAGCGCGCCACGGCTCTCGGCTGGCCGGCGGAGACCGTGCATTACGAGCATTTCGCGGCACCCCAGCCCGGCCTGCCGTTCGACGTCACACTTGCCGTCAGCGCCAAGTCCATCCGCGTCGGCGAGCAGCAGAGCCTGCTCGAAGCCATCGAGGCCGCCGGCGTCGATCCGCCCTATCTCTGCCGCGGCGGTGTCTGCGGCCAGTGCGAGACCAATGTCATCTCGCATGACGGCAAGTTCATCCACAACGACCACTGGCTCAGCGAGGAAGACCACCGTTCCGGCTGCAAGATCATGCCGTGCGTGTCGCGCTTCGAAGGCAAGTCGCTGGTCCTGGAAAGATAGGAGGCGAGCTTGGGCATCACCTTTCGCAAGGAAACGTTTCGCGACGATTTCACCTTCAGGAACAGCCCGGAGCACATCAGGCGGTTTCCGTTCCCGTTCCACGAAGACGCCTACATGTATGCCGTCAACATCGAGCCGCATGTCGTCGGTCCCAAGGGCAGCGTGCTGGAAAACCTGATAGACGTCGACGAGCACTATGTCGCCGAGATGCAGGACCGCGCTTTGGTGCTGGCCGAGGATCCGCTGCGCTGCCAGTCGTTGCCGCACATGACGCTGGCCGGCTGGGACCTGCTCGAACTTTTGATGGAGCAACAGGCACTTGGCTATCCCGAGCATTTCACCCTGACCCGCGACGGCGACCGCTGGCGCTGGATCAACCGGCCGCTCGGTATCGACGACACCTTCACCTTCGGCGACACCTCGACACTGCCTTACGGGCCGATGGAGTACATCACCCGCCAGAGCCAGGGCGATTTCTGCATCCTCGATCAGCGCGACGGCAATCTGTGGATGGACGCCGGCATGGTCACCACCCAGGCCGACTGGTCGCTCGATTTCGACATCGGCATGAATTTCTTCGAATGGCACGCGCCGGTGCCGCTGGCGCATGAGAAGGGGATTTTCGTCAGGGCGCTGAAGTTCCTCACCAACATCCAGCAGGGCAAGCCGGCGCGGCGTCTCAACTGGACGATGACCATCAACCCGCGCCTCGACACCAGCCCGGAGAATTACCACAAATGGGGCCTGGACCGCGCGACGGTGACGCCCGAAAATGTCGGCGACAAGGTGCATCTGCGCGTCGAACTGCAAAGCTTCTGGCGCCTGCCGCGCTCGAACGGCATCGTCTTCCCGATCCGCTGCTATCTCATCAAGATGGACGAACTGGTGACACAGCCGAAATGGGCAAGACGACTGCACCGGGTGATCCGGGATTTGCCGGAAGAGCTGGCCACCTACAAGGGCCTGACGCGGTATCGGCCGACATTGGTGGAATGGCTGTCGAAGCTGGATGATGGCAGTGCGACGTCACCGGGGTTCGGGCCGGACTAAAGATGCCCACAAAGCTGCTGATCTCCCCCCAAGAGGGGGAGATGCCCGGCAGGGCAGAGGGGGGCGCCGTAGAGTGCCGGCCCTTGCCCAATGTCCATCCCAGCGCTTCGGCGAAGCTCACGGCGCGCCGCTCAGCCCAGCCACAATCACGACATGCTGGCAGACATTGTCGATATCGCGAATGACATCGTCGTTCCAGAAGCGCAGGACCGTCCAGCCCAGAGCTTCAAACTTGGCGGTTCTTGCGGCGTCCGATTCCGACGTTTCGGCTTGGCCATGCTGGGAACCATCAAGCTCGATGATCAGCTTTTTGTCCGGGCACGCAAAATCGACGATATGGCCATCGATAGGCATCTGGCGCCGAAACTTCAGTCCCATCAGCCTGTGTGCCCTGATCTCGTTCCAAAGCTTGAGTTCGGCATCGGTCATCACCTTGCGCATCCTGCGGGCATTGCGGCGGTTGTTGGCGGAAACCAGATTATGCGTCATCGCGGTTCGCCCCCCTCTGTCCTGCCGGACATCTCCCCCTCAAGTGGGGAGATCGGATGTCACGTGGGCTTTCGCCGATCGCCGATGTTGCAAAGGGGGGGCCGTCGCGGAACTACTGATCTCCGCACGAGAGGATCAAGGGAAGATCGAACTCCTACCCCGCGCTCTGCGGATAGCAAATAATCGACAGATACCGCATCGGAAGTTTCGTCAGTTGCTCCGGCCCGTGCGGCGCATCGGCGTCGAAGAACAGGCTGTCGCCCGGCTTCATCGGATAGAGGTTGCTGCCGTGCCGGTACACCACCTCGCCCTCCAGCATATAGAGGAATTCCATGCCCTCATGCTGGAAGGTCGGGAACACATCCGAATCCTCGGTCAGCGTAATCAGATACGGCTCGACGACGACGCCGCTGGTGTTGGAGCCGATATGGCCGAGCAGATTGTATTGATGGCCGGCGCGGGTGCCGCGGCGTTCGACATCTAGCCCTTCGCCGGCCTTGACGAAGACGGCGCTGCGCTCTTCCTCGAATCGGCGGAAGAAGGCGGTGACGGGAACGCCGAGCGCCCTCGACAGCGCCTGCAGTGTGGTCAGCGACGGCGAGGTGATGCCGTTCTCGATCTTCGACAGCATGCCCAGCGAAATATCGGTGGCGACGGCGAGATCGGCGACGGTGATGCCGAGCTTCTTGCGGAAGGCGCGCACCTCGCGCCCGATCGCCACCTCCAGCACTTTTTCGCGGGTGTCGCGAATGGCATGCGGGTTCTGCGTCAGCGGCGCGCGGATGGTTTTTCCGTCCACGGAGGCCTTTGCCGGTGGCTTTGCCCTTGTCGAAGCAGTCTTGGAGTCGGAACTTGTCTTCGCCATCTCGCCTCCGAATCCCCCTGATTATTTCACTCCAGGTGAACATATTCGGTGCCGATACAGAAACGCAACCGCGCAGCAAGCCCCTTAAGTCGAATGGTGTCCGAACAGGATTTACGCCGTCATCCGTTTTTCCGGAAATCCGCTGGGGCGAAACGCGGTTTCTCCACAAGGCCTGTTGACAGCATCCAAGAGGCAATTACTGTCCTGTGAGTGAAATTTGTTTCGTAAGAGCAATTCCAAAAATCGAATGACACCGGGAGGCCTGCCATGAAAACGCGCGTTGCCGTCATTGGAGCGGGGCCATCCGGTCTGGCCCAGCTCAGGGCCTTCAAGTCGGCTGCCGACAAGGGCGCCGAGATCCCCGAAATCGTCTGCTTCGAAAAGCAGTCGGACTGGGGCGGCCTGTGGAACTACACCTGGCGCACCGGCCTCGACGAGCATGGCGACCCCGTCCACGGCTCGATGTACCGCTACCTCTGGTCGAACGGACCGAAGGAATGCCTGGAATTCGCCGACTATACGTTCGAGGAGCATTTCGGCCGCCCGATCGGATCCTACCCGCCGCGCGCCGTTTTGTGGGATTACATCAAGGGTCGCGTCGAGAAATCAGGCCTGCGCAAATGGGTGCGCTTCAACAGCCCGGTGCGCATGGTCACCTTCTCGGACGAGAGCAGGAAATTCACTGTCACCGCGCATGACCGCACCAACGACGTCACCTACTCCGAAGAGTTCGACAATGTCGTCGTCGCTTCCGGGCATTTCTCGGTTCCCAACGTTCCCTATTTCGAAGGCTTTTCGACCTTCAACGGCCGTATCCTGCACAGCCATGATTTTCGCGACGCCATGGAGTTCAAGGGCAAGGACATACTGATCATCGGCCGCTCCTATTCTGCCGAGGACATCGGCTCGCAATGCTACAAATACGGCGCCAGATCGATCACCTCCAGCTACCGCTCCAAGCCGATGGGGTTCAAATGGCCGGAGAACTGGAAGGAAGTGCCGCTGCTGCAGAAGGTCGTCGGCAAGACGGCGCACTTCAAGGACGGCACCACAAAAGATGTCGACGCCATCATCCTGTGCACCGGCTATCTGCATTCCTTCCCGTTCCTCACGGAAGAGCTGAAGCTGAAGACCGCCAACCGCATGTGGCCGGACGGGCTCTATGAGGGCGTCGTGTGGGAGAAGAACCCGAAACTGTCCTATATCGGCATGCAGGACCAGTTCTACACTTTCAACATGTTCGACGCCCAGGCCTGGTTCGCCCGTGACGTCATCATGGGCCGCATCAAGCTGCCGTCGGGACAGGCGATGGCCGAGCACGGCGCCAAGTGGCGGGCACGCGAAGAGACGCTGGAAGACGCCGAGCAGATGATCTGGTTCCAGGGCGACTACACCAAGGAACTGATGGACCAGACCGACTATCCCGGCTTCGACGTCGAGGCGGTCAACCAAACCTTCATGGAATGGGAGCACCACAAGGCGGAAGACATTATGAGCTTTCGCGACCACGCCTACCGCTCGCTGATGACCGGCACCATGGCGCCATTGCACCATACGCCCTGGCTGCAGGCGCTGGACGACTCGATGGAAAGCTATCTCCAGGTGAAGGGCGTGGCGGCGGAATAGGTCGGCGTGATGCAAAACAATGCGCCGGCACCGGCCCAGTTTCAATTCAGAGGGTAGTCGGGAGCCGCATCGGTCTCCGTCACCTTGACCCACACCAATTCGCTATAATAGGCACCCTCCGGGCCGGTGCCGTACATAGACAGCCTGTCAGCCATCAGCAGATGTGTCATGTCGTTGAGTGCCCGGCCGGTCGGCTCCTCGGGCCAGGCGAAGACGCCGTCGGTTTTGGCGCCGAACCTCACATCGGTGCATCCGAAATCGATCTCGACCTTCCACGACAGCAACGGCCTGATATCGCTGAGCGGCGGGCGCGGCGGATCGGGCTGCTCGAAGTGATGGTCGACCGAGACTCTCGTCGGCACTGCCGGCGTGATGCCTTTGGCTTTGAAGGAGGCGATGGCGTCGTCGCCAAATCGTGCGAGCAGGCCAGCGTGCCATAACCGGTAGGTCGCGCGGAAAAAGCCGCTGACCCGGATAGATTTGCCATCGTTGTTGAAGACGTTCACAGCGGCGTAGAAACGGCGCAGTCGTGGCGCCAGCGCCCGCCAGTCGCATTCGGCCGGTGTCCCCGGCGTCGCGATGAAATCGTCAAGCAGATCGCTGCCGCGCACATTGGCGTTCAGCACCGTGCAATCCTCACCATGGATATGCCAGTGCCGCCGGAGCTCGGCTGCTGCGATGCCAGGCTTGCGCAGCTCTTCCACCGAGGCGCGAACCCGAGCAATCGCGTAGGACGTAGCCGCATCCAACGTCTCAAACCCCGAAACCACATGCTCGCCGGTTTTGGCCATGTCGAAGACGACGACAGTAAAAGGCGGTTTGCGCTGATCGGGCATTCGGCAGCAAGCTCAGGCTGGTCGAGGATGAAGCAGCTTTCCGCGCGAAAATGCGTCAAAGTCAAGAGCTGGAGCGCGGCCTGCCATTTCCAGAAGAGGCGAACTCCAGAAGAGGCGAAACCGTCTATCCGAGCCGTGCTTGAGCTTTCGCGGCTCAGGGGTCGAAGACCGACCGCGATGATGTCGATGGCAGGTTGTTGCCAGCCCGCGACAATGCCGCGACTTTGGACAGTGCGACCAACACTTCCTGGCCGAGATCGCGTGTGCCGGCCACGGGGCAGGTGATGATCATCACTTCAATCCAGCGGATAGTCGGGAGGCGCCTCCGTCTCGGTCACCTTGGCGGTTAGTATCTCGCAGTCGTTGGCCCAGTCGGGGCCATCGCCGCGCATGGCCATCATGTCGGCCATCAGCAGGAACTGCATGGTTCTGAGCGCCCAGTCGGTGGGCTCTTGCGGCCAGGCGAAGATTCCGGCGGCGTCGCCGCCGAACTTCACGTCATGGCAGACAAAACCGACCTCGACCTTCCAGGATCGCAGCGTCACGCCTGGCGGCGGGTAGGGCGGGTCGGGAAGCTCGAAGTAATTGGCGACCATGAGCTTCGTCGGCTCCGCCGGCTCGATCCCCTTGGCCTTGAAGGCGGCAATGGCGTCGTCGCCAAAGCGCTCGAGGAGGCCGTCTCGCGTCAGCCTGTAGGTCGAGCGAAAGAAGCCGCCCGCCCAGACGGATTCGTTGTTGCCGTTGGAGATCAGCAGCGAGGCGCGGAAGCGGCGCAGCCTTGGCGCGAGAACTTGCCAGTTGCATTCGGCCGGCATCGACGGCGTCGCAATGAAATCGTCGAGTAGATCGCTGCCGCGCACTCCGGCGTTCAGCACCGAACAGTCTTCGCCATAGAGGTGCCAGAGCTGGCGAAGCTCAGCAGTGGCGATGCCGGGCTTGCGCAACTCCTCCACCGAGGCGCGAACCCGCGCAATGGCGTAGGACGTCGCCGCCTCCAGCGTCTCAAACCCCGAAACTACGTGCTCCCCGTCCGGCTCGCCGGTCTTGGCCATGTCGAAGACGAGTACGGCAAAAGGCGGTTCGCCGGGATTGGACATTCAACAATTATCCTAGTCTTGCCCGCGCCTTCGCCGTCCAGGCATTGAACAGCCGGTCTGCGACGATGCCGATGAAAGCGATGGCGAGACCCGCGACAATGCCGCGTCCGGAATCGGCCTTGGACAGCGCGATGAAGACTTCCTGGCCGAGGTCGCGTGTGCCGACCATGGCGCAGATGATGATCATCGCCAGCGCCATCAGGATCGTCTGGTTGACGCCCAGCATGATTTCGGGAAGCGCCAGCGGCAATTGCACGCGAAAGAAGGTCTGGCGCGGCGTGCAGCCGGAAACCTTCGCCGCCTCGATCAGCGCCGGCGGCACTTGCCGGATGCCGTGATTGGTGTAGCGGATCGCTGGCACCACGGCGAACGCGACCGTTGCGATCATGGCGGTGACGTCGCCGACCCGGAACAGCATCACCACGGGAATGATGAAGCAGAAGGACGGCAGCACCTGCAGCGTGTCGATGATGGGCGTGACGATCTTTTCGAAGCGGTCGCTGCGCGCGGCCATCAGGCCAATCGGGATGCCGATCAGGCAAGCGATGAAGGCCGAGATGCCGCAGAGATAAACCGTCGCCATGGTCTTTTCCCACAGGCCGGTGACGGCGCAGAATGCGGTCAGCGCCGCGACGAAGGCGGCGAGACGCAGGCCACCGAGCTGGTAGCCGGCGAGGCCGAGCAGGGCCACCGCGCCGAGCCACGGAAAGCCTTCGCAGAAGGCGCGCAGCGGGTTCAGTACATTGAGGATGAGCGCCACGCGAAACGCTTCGATCACGTCGAAGAAGTTGATCGTCACCCAGCTCACCGCCGCCTTCCACAATGGCGCGGTGGTGAAGGTGATCGCCTTCGGCACCGCCGCGAAGGCCGGTACGAACAGGCCGAGCAGCGTCGTCACGACCAGGATGGCGATGGCCAGCGACAGATTGGGATAGCGCCGCCAAACGCTCTGGTTCGCCTGCCGTTGAACGTGGCCTTTTGCCTGCTTATGCGCGATCGCCTGGCTCAGCCGGTCGAGCGCGATTGCGAGCGCCACAATGGCGAGCCCGGCTTCCATCGCTTCGCCGACCTTCAGCGCACGCAGCGCCAGCAGCACGTCGTAGCCGAGGCCGCCGGCGCCGATCATCGAGGCGATGATCACCATGTTCAGCGCCAGCATGATCACCTGGTTGACGCCGATCATCAGTGTCGGCCGCGCCGACGGCAGCAGCACGCGCCACAATTTCTGCCGCGCCGTGCAGCCGGCCATCTCTGAGAAATCGTCGATCTCTGACGGCACCCGCGACAGGCCGAGCATCGTCGCCCGCACCATGGGCGGCGTGGCGAAGATGGCGGTGGCGATCATCGCCGAGACCGGGCTGTTGCCGAACAGGAGCAGCATCGGGATGAGATAGGCGAAGGTCGGGATGGTCTGCATCAAATCGAGGGCAGGTGAGATGATCAGCCGCTCGGCCCATGGCTTGCGCCACGCCCAGATGCCGGCGAACAGGCCGGTGACGATGCAGAACGGCACCGCGATGGAAATCAGTGCCAGTGTCAGCATGGCGCTGGTCCATTGGCCGAACAGCGCGGTGTAGAGGAAGCAGCCGCCGACCAGCATGCCGAGTTTTCTACCGCCCACGGCATGCCCGGCGATGAAGGCGGCGGCGCAGACGCCGATCCAGGACAGGCGCGGCAGGACATAGGCATCGGCACCGTGACCAATCTTGAAATTCTTGGCCAGCAGGTCGAGCGCGAAATCGAGGGGAACGCCGAGCACCGCGGTGATCGAGCGGGTCAGCCAGGACAAGTTCGACTTGATCCAGCGCATCAGCGCACTGACCCAGTCGGCGACCGGGATAACCGCCTCGGCCGGATAGTCGACCGCCCATGGCAGCCTCTCCTGCAGCAGGAATACCACCAGCACGGCGGCCAGCGCCAGCGCCCAGACCAGCAGCCAGCGCTGAACCGGCGGCCTCGATTGGCTGGCGCTTGCCGTGACCGTCATGCGCCAGCTCTTTGCTTGTCGATGCCGGCCAGCAGTCCGATCACGGCTTGCGGCGTCACCTCGCCGATCGGCTTGCCGCTGCCGTTGACCACCGCGAACGGTTTTCCCGAAGCGACGATGCTGGCCGAGAAGCTGGCGATCCTGGCGTCGGGCGAAACCGTACCGCCATGTTCGGCGCCATCGCAGGCACGCATCAGGCTGCGCGCCGAAATCACCTTGGCGCGGTCGACATCGCGGGTGAATTCGGCGACATAGTCGGTCGCCGGGTTGACAACCAGCTGTTCCGGCGTGCCGGTCTGGATGACCTCGCCATCCTTCATGATGGCGATGCGGTCGGCAAGCCTTATCGCCTCGTCGAAATCATGGGTGATGAAGACGATGGTCTTGTGCAGCATGGTCTGCAGCCGCATCAGTTCGTCCTGCATCTCGCGGCGGATCAGCGGGTCGAGCGCCGAGAACGGCTCGTCGAGGAACCAGATCTCCGGCTTGGTCGCGAGGCTGCGGGCAATGCCGACGCGCTGCTGCTGGCCGCCGGAGAGTTCGCGCGGATAGAAATGCTCGCGGCCGCGTAAGCCCACGAGATCGATCACCTCCCGCGCTCTCGCTTCGCGCGTCGGCCGGTCTTGGCCCTGGATACTCAGCGGGAAGGCAATGTTCTCCAGCACGTTCAGATGCGGCAGCAGCGCGAAATTCTGGAACACCATGCCCATGCGATGGCGCCGCAGTTCGATCAGCGCCGAATCGGAAATCTTGAGCAGATCGTTGCCTTCGAATTCGACCTTGCCGTGGGTCGGCTCGACCAGCCGCGACATGCAGCGCACCAGCGTCGACTTGCCGGAGCCGGACAGCCCCATAATGATGAAAATCTCGCCCTGGCGGATTTCGAGATCGACGGCGCGCACCGCGCCGACCAGTCCGGCCGCGGCGATGTCGGCCATGCTGGCCTTGCCGTCACGCTCGCGGATGAAGCTGGCCGCGTTCGATCCGAACAGTTTCCAGACATTACGGCAGGCAAGCTTTATCGGCCGCACATCCTCCGGCGTGCCAGTTGCCTGCGGTTCAGTCGCTTCCGTCATCCAATGGTCCTTCTGGAAAATGGAGATAAGACCCGGCCGCTAGGGCCGGGTCTGGCTTCCAGTCAGGCGATCACTGCGCCCAGGCTTTCCAGTCTGCTTCGTGGGCGGCGATCCAGGCGGCGGCGACATCTTCGGGCGTCTTGCCGCCGAGGTCGATCTCGCCGCTCATCTTGTTGAGCTCATCGGTGTCGATCGTGTACGCCTTGGCCACCTTGTAGGCGACCGGCCATTTGTCCTTCATGCCGGACCAGGAGTATTTCCAGATTTCGCCATGCGGTTTGCCGCAATCATATTTGGCATCCGGGTTGGTGCCCCATTTCGGGTCGGTGTAGCACTCGGGCGTATACTCCGGGAATTCGACCCACTCGCCCTTGTACTTGGCCGGCGCCCAATGCGGCGAATAGATCCACAGCATGATCGGCGCCTTGCGCTGATAGGCCGAGTCCAACTCGGCGAACATCGCCGCGTCGGTGCCGGCATGGATGACGGTGAAGGGCAGCTTCAGCGCCTCGACGCGCTCGTCGTCAAAGCCTTCCCAGGTTACCGGGCCGCCGAGATAGCGGCCCTTCGGCGCCGTCTCCGCTGTCGAGAACGCCTCGGCGCATTTCGGGTCCTTCAGCGCTTCCCAATTGGGCAGGCCGGGGCATTTCTCCTTCATATATTCGGGAAACCACCATTCCTCCTTGGCCTTCGGCCCGAGCTTGCCGAGCCGCTCGGTCTGGCCGGTGGCGTCTGAAGCCTTCATCGCTTCGCCGGCCGTCGTGTCCCAGAACTCCAGGCCGACATCGAGGTCGCCATTGGTGAGGCCGGTGGTCAGGCTGGAGAGGTAGTCGGCTGTCGGATATTCGACGGTATAGCCGAGCTTTTCGAGGATACCGCCAAGGATCTTGGCGTTGAGGTTGACGCTGGTCCAGTCGAACAGCGCGATCTTGATCGGGTCGTTGGATTCAGGTGCTGCTGCGTGGACCGGTGATGTAAGCGCACTTGCGGCGGCAAGCGCCAAGGCTCCCATTGATAGGTTCGAAATCACACTGCGAAATGACATGCTTGTTCTCCTGTCAAACCATGTGGAAATTTCTTGATCGTTCCCTTCTTGCGTCTTTTCTTGATTGTGTTGGAAAGGCGGGTCGTTACGCAAGCTCGTTCGCACCAAGCCAGTGCCGCGGCCGCAACTTGCGCAGGCGAAATGGTTGCTCGACTTGGTGTTTATGTGATGCCGGGCGGGCCCGCGTCATGGCATCGGATGGATTGCTGCGTGAGCAATCGTCAACGGATCGATCGCCGCTCCAGCGGCGCTCTCAGACGTGCGAGCCATCAAGGTCCCATGGTCTCGGCCGGCAAGCCCCATCCCCGCCAGGCCGTTTCATGGGATGAAATTATATATACCAACGTTCATGCGGCGCAACGGCTGATGCCCTGTGCACTGCGGAATTTCAGACTGGCGATTGCCAACCGCCAGAGCTGACGTTCACGACATGATCAGGCCGCCATCGACATTGATGGTTTGGCCGGTGATGTAGGTGGCGTCGTCGCTGGCGAGAAAGCTGACCAGGCCGGACACGTCCTCGCCGCTGCCGGCGCGTCCCATCGGGATGTTCTTCACCCATTCGGCCATCAGCTCGCCGGGCTTGTAGTCACCGATCAGCTTGCCCCACGCTGCGTCATTATAGGCCCACATGTCGGTGTCGATGATGCCGGGGCAGATGGCGTTGACGGTGATCTTTTCCTTGGCCACTTCCTTGGCCAGGCTCTGGGTAATGCCGACGACGCCGAACTTCGACGCCGCATAGTGCGGCGTGTAGATGAAACCCTGCCGCGCCTGGCCCGATGCCGTGTTGATCAGCCGGCCGCCGTCGCCATGCTTGCGAATGCGCGCGATCGCTTCCTGGCAGCACAGGAACACGCCCTTGGTGTTGACGGCCATCACCTTGTCCCACTCGGCCTCGGTCATCGCCTCGATCCGGGCGATGGTGATGACGCCGGCATTCTGCACCGAAATGTCGACACGGCCGAATTCCTTCTCGGCGAGGTCGTAAAGCGCGGTGACCTCATACTTCCTGGTAACGTCCATGCGCATCGACGCGACCTTGGCGCCTGCCGCTTTCAGGCCGGCGGCGACGTCCTCGACGCGGGTATCGATGGCGCTGACCACGACCGCGGCACCTTCCTCGGCGAAGCGCTTCGCCATCGCCGCGCCGATGCCACCGCTCGCGCCGGTGATGACCGCAGTCTTGCCTTCAAAACGCTTCTGCATCTTTTCTCCTTACCAGCAGACAAAACCGCCATCGACGATCAGGTCGATGCCGGTGACGTAACTCGCGGCGCGGCTGGCCAGGAACACGGTCGGGCCGACCATCTCTTCCGGCGTCGCCATGCGCCCCATGGGCGTGTCGCGTTCGAAGATCTTGATCTGTTCGGCGACCTCCGGCCGCTTGTTCATCGGCGTCAGCGTGTAGCCTGGGCTCACCACATTGACGCGCAGGCCGCGATCGGCCCATTCCATGGCGAGGCTTTTCGACATGTGGATGACCGCCGCCTTCGACGAATTGTAATGCGCCTGGGTCAGGCCGCGATTGACGATCGAACCCGACATGGAGGCGATGTTGATGATCGAGCCCTTGCGCCGCGTCAGCATGGCGCGCGCTTCGGCCTGGCAGGACAGGAACACGCCGCTGACATTCACGTCGTAGATTTTCTGCCATTTCTCCAGCGACAGCGTCTCGGCGGCCTCGGCTCCTGCAATGCCGGCATTGTTGACGGCGATGGTCAGCGCGCCGAGCTCCTTTTCCGTGCGCTCGACTGCGGTCGCCAGGTCGGCCTCCGACGTCACCGTCCCGGTCAGCACCACCGCCTTGCGGCCAAGCACGGCGATCCTGTGCGCGGTCTCATCCAGCCCGCCTTTCGAGGCATGGCCGAAACAGGCTATGTCGGCGCCGGCTTCGGCGAGCCCGATGGCAATGGCCTGGCCAATGCCGCTGCCGGCGCCTGTTACCAGCGCTACGTCGCCGCTGAGATCGAATAGTTTCATGTTGTTCCCCCTCCTGAAATGAAGGGGCGCTAGTCTTTGCTGGCGCCCCGCGCGGTCCGGTCCTTGGGAGGATACCACCTGCTGCGCTTTGTTCCGACTCCTGTCCTCAGCTCGTGGCGAGTTCCATCACCGCGACATTGCTGGCCTCGCTGCGGCCGAGAATGCCGCGCTGGCGGCCGCGGCTCAGCACCAGCACGCGGTGCGACAGCCCCAGCACCTCCTCGAGGTCGGAGCTCACCACCACCACCGCCATGCCGGAACGGGCGAGGTCGGCGATGACGTCGTAGATCGCAGCGCGCGCACCGACATCGATACCGCGCGTCGGCTCATCGAGGATGAACACCTTCGGCGGGCGTGACACCCATTTGGCGATGATCACCTTCTGCTGGTTGCCGCCGGAAAGCTTGCTGACCGCCTGGCCAGGTTTGCCCTTGACCCCGAGCCTTGCGATGCCGGCTTCGGCGAATTTCTGCACCGCTTTCGGAAACACCCAGCCCTTCGGCGCGACATGGTCGAAATTGCCGAACGCCAAATTCTCGCCGATGGTCTGGTCGAGCACGACGCCTTGCGCCTTGCGGTCTTCCGGCACCAGCACGACGCCGGCCTTGATCGCTGCCGCCGGCCCGCTGAGATGCACCGATTTGCCGGCAACGCGCACCGAGCCCGACGAGATCGGATCGGCGCCGGCGATCGCCCGCACCAGTTCGGTGCGGCCGGCGCCGATCAACCCGGCAATGCCGAGGATCTCGCCTGCTTTGACCGAGAAGGAAACGTTGTTGAAGCTCTTCTCCGGCGAGGACAGGTTGTCGACCTCGAGCAGCGTCTCCTCGCGCGGCGGCGTCAAGTGTGGGAACATCCGCTCGACCGAGCGGCCGACCATCTGCTCCACTACTGTGCGCACGGGAATATCGGCGCGTTCGTGGCGGGCGACGATGCGTCCGTCGCGCATCACAACCACGCGGTCGGCAATCTGCGCGATCTCGTCGAGACGATGGCTGATGTAGATGAAGGACATGCCCTCCGCCTTGAGCTTGCGGATCTGCTGGAACAAAAGCTCCGTTTCCTCGCCGCCAAGCGCTGCGGTCGGTTCGTCGAAGATCAGCAATTCGGCATTGAGCGTCAACGCCTTGGCGATCTCGACCTGTTGCTGGGCGGCGATGCGCAGCGTGCCCACCTTGCGCTCGGGCGAGACGTCGAGGCCAAGCCGCTTCAACTGCGCCGAGGCCTTGGCGTTCATCGCTGCGCGGTCGATGCGGCCGCCGCGCATCGGCAGGCGCCCGACATAGACGTTCTCCGCCACCGACAGATCCGGCAGCAGCTTCAGTTCCTGATGGATCATGCCCACACCGGCATCGATGGCGGCGGCGGGCGAGGCGGGGGAATAGGGCTTCCCCCGCCAGATGATGGTGCCCGCGTCGGGCCGGGTCGAGCCGGCGATGATATTGGACACCGTCGACTTGCCGGCGCCGTTTTCGCCGAGCAGCGCCACAACCTCGCCCGGCCGCACCTCGAAGCTCGCATCGGCCAGGACCTGGACCGGTCCGTAGCTCTTGCAGAGGCCGTTGACGAAAAGCCCGTTGTGCGGGCTTTCGCTGTGGCGAGGATCAGGAGACATCGTGGCGCTCTCTCTAAGCGGTGCCGCAGGTTACGGGTGCTTGGCGATGAACTGCTCGACATTGTCCTTGGTGGTCAGCGTCGCATCCTGCAGCTGCTCGGCCGGAACGCTTTCGCCGGCCACCAGCTTGATCGCCGCATCAACGGCGAGCCGGCCCATGCCTTGCGTCTGCTGCGTCGCGGTGACGTCGAACACGCCGTCCTTCAGCGCCTTGAGTGCGGCCACGTCGCCATCGAAGCCGGCAACCCAGACCTTGTGGCCGGGATTGGCGACCTTGACCGCCTGTGCCGCGCCCAGCGCCAGCGCATCGGCCTGGCCGATGACGATGGAGACATCGGGATGCGACTGCAGCAGGTCCTGCGTCAGCTTGAAGCCTTCGTCCTGGTGCCAGCCTTCGCTCCACAATTCGCCGACCACCTTGATATCGGGATAGGCCTTGAGCGCTTCGCCGCAGCCCTTCGAGCGATCGACTTCCGGCGTGGTGCCCTTCTGGCCGTGGATGATGATCAGTTCGCCTTTGCCGCCGGCCTGCTTGGCGATGTAGTCGCACACCGCCTGCGCCGAGGCGACACTGTTGGTGGCGATGAAGGTGTCGCCGGGCGCGCCGTCGGCGTTGCGGTCGACATTGACGACCGGGATGCCGGCAGCCTTGGCGGTCTTGGTCGGCACGGTGGCGGCTGTGGCGCCGGCCGGAATGTAGATCAGCGCGTCGATGTTCTGCGTGATCAGATCCTGGACCTGGCTGACCTGGGTCGCTGAATCGCCCTTGGCGTCGACGGTGACGATCTCGATGCCCTTCTCCTTGCCGTAGGCTTCGACCGACTGCTTGATCTGGTTGAAGAAGTCGGCCTGCAAATTGGCCACGGCGAGGCCGAGTTTCTTGGCCTCCTTGGCCGAGGCCATGTCGGTCAGCCCGAGCATAGGAATGATGGCGGCAGCGGCGAGCAGCAGTGAACGTTTGGTCAGCATGTTTTTCCTCCGTTGATAGTCAAACTGTCCCGCCAGCGCATCGCGCCCCTTGGAACATCCCAGTTTCGGATCGACCGATCCGTCTATCGCCCGGACGCTCCGGGCGAATTCTCAATTGTGCCCCGTTCTCTATCGCGCCCTGCGCCGCCAGGTATCGCTGGCGACCGCCAGCGCGATCACCACGCCGATCACCACCTGCTGGATGAAGGGCGAGACGCCGAGCAGATTGAGCCCGTTGCGCAGCACGCCGATGATGAGCACGCCGACCGCGGTGCCGCCGATCGAGCCGACGCCGCCCGACAGGCTGGCGCCGCCGATCACCACCGCCGCGATGGTGTCGAGCTCATAGCCGAGGCCGGAACTCGGCTGCACCGAATCCAGCCGCGCGGCAAGCACAATGCCGGCAAGACCCGCAAGCACGCCGCAGATGGCGTAGACCCAGTTGGTCAGCGACTTCACCGGAATGCCGGAGAGCCGCGCCACCTCGGCGCTGCCGCCGATGGCGTAAAGGCTGCGGCCGGTGGCGCGGTAGTTGAGGAAGATGGCGAAGACGATCGCCAGCACCATCATCACCCCGACTGTGACCGACAGGAAGCCGAAATGGCGGATGATCGACAGGCTGGTGAACCAGTCGGGAAAGCCGACGATCTGCGAACCGTCGGTGATCATGTTGGCAAGGCCGCGCGCCACCGACATCATCGCCAGCGTCGCGATGAACGGCGGCAGCCGGGTGACGGTCACCAGCAGGCCGGACACCAGTCCGCAAAGGCCGGCGACGACCAGTGCTGCAACGACGCCGGCGGCAAGGCCGAGATTGAGATAGTCGGGGTGGGCGACGAAGCCCATCACCATGGCGGCCAGCGCCAGCACCGAGCCGACCGAGAGATCGATGCCGCCGATCAGGATCACCAGCGTCATGCCGATTGCCATGATGCCGAGCACGGTGATCTGGTCGAGTACGTTGAGGATGTTGCGCATGGTGAGGAACGTGTCGGTGGTCAACGTCAACGCCAGGCAAAGCAGCAGCAGCCCGATCAGCGGCCCCATGGTTCCGGCAAACAGCGCCGAAAGCTTCGCGGCCGTCGCACCTTGAGTGCCGGGCGCGGCTTTCAACTCGCCAGCCTTCGACTCGCTTGCATCATTACTCACGGCCACTTCGTCTCCTCCGTCAGCGAAACGGCGATGGCCTGCCGTCCGCTCTTGTTCACCAGGCACCTCCCTGTGAACAATTTATCTTTGATATGCAATTTTGTTCAGCTAAACTGTTCATTAGAAAATTGTCAAGAGCCGTTGCGCCATTCGGCGGTGGTTTGCGCCACCGGGCGGTTTGTCCTAGGGAAGGCCAGGGGGTGGCGCTTGCGGAAAGATTTCCGAAATTTGCCGCGGGAGGGCAAAAGATGGCGACCGTCGAAAACGAGAAGGCCTCGCGCTTCCCCGATGCCGAGCTCAAGGCCCGGGCCGCCTGGCATTACTATGTCGAAGGTCTGACGCAAGAGCGCATTTCCGAGATCCTCGGCGTCGGCCGCATCAAGGTGCACCGCATTCTCTCCGCTGCGCGAGAGGAGGGCATCGTGCAGTTCCGCATTCGCGACAGTGTCGTCGAATGCGTGCAGCTCGAGGAGAGCCTGAAGCAGCGTTTCGGGCTCAGCCAGGCGGTCGTGGTGCCATCAGCCGCTGATCGCAGCAACGCGCCGCTGATGATCGGCCACGCGGCTGCCGCCTATCTCGCCGACAATGTGAATGCCGGCGACGTCATTGCGCTGGGCTGGGGCCGCACGCTGAAATTCGCCATCAACGAATTGCCGAGGCGGCCGATCGCCAGGACGACGGTCGTCTCGATGCTCGGCGGCCTCACCCACGCGCAGCCGCTCAACCCGACCGAAAGCGCCTGGGAGTTCGCCGAAAAGATCGGCGCTGAATGTTTCCTGCTGCCGGTGCCGGTCTATGCCGACAAGCCGGAACAGCGCGATGCCTTCATGAGCCAGCGCAGCGTCCAGGATGTCGTCTTCCGCGCGCGCCGCGCCAACATCGCCGTGCTCAGCGTCGGCTCGTTTTCCAAGGACAGCCCGATCGCCAATTACGGCTTCATCAAGCCGAGCGAACTTGAGGAACTGCAGGCCGCCGGCGCGGTCGGAGACCTCTTGTGCCATTTCATCGACGCCGAGGGCCACCCGGTCGACCATGAGGTCAACCGCCGCGTCTGCGCCTATCCGCTGCAGGATTTGTCCGATATTCCGAGCATCATACTGGTTTCAGGTGGTCAGGAGAAGGTCGCTGTGATGCGCGCGGCGCTGGCCAACACCAGGATTTCGGTGCTGATCACCGATGAGGATGCGGCCAAAGGCCTGCTCAATCGTTGAGCGCTGTCCGGCGTCGGTCAGAATTCGCAGGGCTCCGGACGACTGTCGTCCGACCAGTCGGCCAGTGCGATCGGCACGAATTTTCCCGCGACCGGTTTGCCGTCGTCCAGGTCCTTTGAGGCAACGCCTCTGCCGGTGAGAAAATTGATGTCGCAACCGCCCAGCGTCGTCTCGACCGAGCCGTCGGCTTTCTGAACATTCCAGTCCCAGTCGCGACTGTAGCCGGCGACAAGGAATTTACCGCCGCGCCAGACGATGGTCAGCGTTGTATCCCATGATTTGTTGGCGCCGCAGCCGAAGCACGAGGTGACGACAAGCGATCCCTTGCCCTTGCTTTCGAGCCCGAGAATACGGTCCTGCGTCAGCGCCTTTTTGACAAAGTCAGGCTTGCGCGAAGGATCGAGCTTTCCTTCGCCGGCAGCCAGATAGATCGAGAGATCCGCCAGCCCGGTGTCGGAATCCGCCGCGATCGCGGCCCGATCCATCCTGCCGTCATTGTCCATGTCGAGCGTGACCTCGAAGGGCGGCTCGTCCTGCGCACGCGCCGTCATCGGAGCTGCCGCAAGCGCGACAATCCAGGGCAGGGCGGCAAGGTGAAATACTGCTTTCATGAGCCCGATGAGTCTAGCATTGGCCGGGCAGGACGCAAAATCGGCAAGCTGGGCAGGTTGGGCATGGGAGCCTCACGCAGGCAAGCTGCGCTTGAACTCAGATCGCACCGAGCCGCGCGTGGATGTCGCGTGTCGCGTGATAGAGGTCGCGGTAGATCGCCTTGCGCGCCCGGTAAGCCGGCACCAGCGTCATATCCGGATCGACACGCCTGGCCGGCGCCGCCGCCATTGCCTTGGCGGCGTCTTCCGCCGAGGCGAACCAGCCGATCGCCGAAGCAGCCAGCATGGCCGCGCCAAGGGCCGCCGCCTCGTTGACCGGCGACACGAACAGCGGCCGCTCCAGCACGCTGGCCATGATCTTCATCAGCAGCGCCGAATTGGTGCCGCCGCCGGCGGAAATCATCTCTCCCGACTTGCCGCCGCTTTCGGCCTCCATCGCCTCGCTGGCGATGGCCTGCTCCAAAGCGATGCCTTCCAGCGTGGCGCGGAAGAGATGCCTGGGCTCATGGTCGAGCGACAGGCCAACAACGGCGCCGCGCGCCGCGCCATCCCAATAGGGGCTCATGACGCCGGCCCAATAGGGCATGACCAAAAGACCGTCGCCGCCGGCCGCAACATCGACCGCACCCTTCTCCAGTTCTGCCGCGGAAGACGCGCCGGTGGTGCGCACGATCCAGTCGACCAGTTGCATGCCCGAGCGCAGCACGGTTTCCAGCATGAAGCCGGAGCCGGTCGGCGAGACCAGCGTGCGAAACGCATCCGAAGTGGTGACCGTGCCGGAATAGCAGCCGCTGACGACGCCGGAGCCGAGCGAGAGATAGCTCCTGCCGGCACCATAGACGCCCATGCCGAGACCCATGGCCTGGCCATCGCCGGCGCCGGCGACAATTGGCGTGCCCGCTTTGAGGCCAGTCAGCTGGGCAATGCTTTCGGCAAGGCCGCCGCAGATTTCGCCTGGGCCGATCAGCGCCGGCAACTGCCGTGGCTGCAACCCTGCAGCCGAGACAAGCTCAGGGTGCCATTCGCCTGTCGTGACATCGAGCAAGCCGAGCGGGTCGGCACTTGCCGTGCTGGTTACCAGCCGTGCGGTCAGCCGGTGAACGAAGAAGCCATGAACATCGACCAGGGCGGCGGCGTTGGCCAGCACCTGCGGCTGGTGTTCCGCCAGCCAGGCGATGGCATAGAGCGCCGGCGTCGGATCCGGCGGCTTGCCGCTCCAGTTGCGGATCGTCTCGCGGCCAAGCTCGGCCGACAGCCTGGCGACTTGAGGCCGGGCGCGCTCGTCAAGCCACAGGATCGCCGGGATGAGCGGCGTGCCGGCCTGATCGATCAGGGTGAAGGTCTCGCGCTGATGGGCTATGGCAATTGCCGCCACGCGCGCGGCGCCGACCTTGTCGGCAACCTGCTTCAGCGCACTGATGAGGGCTGCCCACCAATGTTCGGCATCCTGCTCGAAATGGCCGGGCTTCGGATTGGCCAGCGGATAGGCCTCGCGCGCCTGGAACAGCTCCGCGCCGTCGCCGGTGAAGGCGATCGCCTTCACCGCCGTCGTCGAGGCATCGATCCCGATAACGACATCGTCCATCACAGGGAGATCCCGAAGGTTCAGGCGGCGTTGGTCACAAACTGTCCATCCGACTGGTCTAGACGGCGGCGGATCTGCGTTATCACCATCGAATCGTCGGGTACACAATTTTCATAGGTAAGGAAGTCGCCGGTCTTGACCGGCTTGACCACCTTGGCGCGTTCGGCAATCCCGAGCGGCAGCGCGCCCTTGGCGCGGGCGTCCTCCCAGGTCATGGCGAAGCCGCGATAGTCGTTCTCGCCGATCATGCCGAGCGATAGGCCCGCGCCGAGATCGCTCTTGGCCACCGCCACCGCTTCGGCGACCGGATGGTCGAGGGGCTCCATGTCGGCGCGTTTGTAGACAACGGCGCGCGCCGCCGACAGTGGCACTTCAAGGCTTGTCAGGTGATAGGGACGGTAGATCGTGAAATAGGGGCCCTTGCCGACCTTGAGGTCGACCATGCGCTCCAGCACGCGCGGATGCCTCGTTTCGATGATGCAGAACACGCCGGGCGCCACGCCCTTGCCGATGGAATAGTCGACCACGCCCTTGCGGTGCAGCACGCCGCCATCCTCGCGCGGGCAAAGCACGCTGGCCAGTTCCTCCAGCGTCGCCGTCGGGCCGTGCATGCCCGGCACGTCGGGCACCAGCCCGGTGGCGTTGGCAATCGCCACCATCTCGATCGCCGTCTTGGAACCGTCGACGAACTCGACCAGCATGCGCGCATTCATGTTCCGCTCGGCCGCCTCCTTCTCGTAGTCGGCGGGCATGGCGTCGATCTTGAGCGGGTTGTTTTTGCCCTTGCCGGCGGCGATGATGTTGAAGCCGAGGCTCTTGGCGAAGCCGATGATCTCCAGCGTGCAGGCGGGTTCGTCGCCGGCCGCACCGGTGTAGACCACGCCAGCCTTGCGCGCTTCCTCCTTGAGGAAGCGGCCGATCGTAATGTCCGCCTCGACATTGAGCATAACGATGTGCTTGCCGTTCTTCATCACTTCGAGCGCAAACAGCGTGCCGATGTTGGGATTGCCTGTCGCGTCGATGATGACATCAATGCGGCCGGCCGCGGCCAGCGCATGCAGATCTTCGGTGACAGCGATCTTGCCGGCCTCGATGGCGCGGTCGATGGCAGAGGCGTTCGCAGCCTGGACGATGTCGGAGCGGTCATGGCCGGCGAGCAGTGCGGCATCGATCGCCGCTTGCGGCCGCACCTCGGAAATGGCACCGATCCGCATGCCCGGCATCAGCGCCACCTGGACGACGATGTCGGTGCCCATCTGCCCGGCGCCGGCGAGTCCGATGGTGATGGGCCCTTGGGCTTCAGCGCGCTGCAGAAGTTCCGCTGCAAATTGCGGATGGGCCATATCGCTTCCTCCAGTCATGACGCGCCGCAGCGTCAAATCATCATTTTGAACATTCCTATTTCCATTTGAAAAATATTTCAACCCGCAAATCGGAGAATGGCTGCAGGACCAAATCTCCCACGGAGGATTCGTGGGGTGACAGGTTCATGCTGCGCTTGATCTCAGCCGATCTCTAGGAAAGGCTTGCCGAGCAGGTCGGGCACGACATCGATGCCGAGGCCGGGCCCGTCGGGAATGCCCATGTGGCTGCCGGTGACCGGTGGGGCGTTGGAGGCCGTGCGCACCGTCACCCACTCATGGAAGGCGATGGCGTGCAGCCGGCGTTCTTCCGGCGTCGACAGCGACAGATGCGCCATCGCCGCCGTGTCGATCTCGGCGCCGCCCGTATCCTCGACGGTGATCATGAAACCGAGATCGACGGCGACGTCGCGGATTTGCCTTGTCCTGGTTACGCCGCCAAGCCGCGAGATCTTCAGCGTCAGCCCGTCGGCGGCGCCCAGGCGGTGGATTTCCACCATCGCCTCGAGCGAGATGACGCTCTCGTCCAGCACCATCGGCTTGTCGAGCATGCGGCGCACCGACATGTTCTCCTCGATCGTCGTGCAGGGCTGCTCGAACGTGTAGTCGATGCCGCGCGTTGCATCGGCGAACTGCCGCGCCTGGTAGGGTGTCCAGCCGGCATTGGCGTCGCAGAAAATCACCGTGCCTTTCGGCACGGCCGAAGCGACTGCGCTCACCCGCTCGATGTCTTCATGCACATTGCCGCCGACCTTGACCTGCAGCCGGCGGCAGCCCTGGGCGATGATCCTTTTGGCCAGTGCCGCCATCTGGTCGAGCGTGCCGTGGGTGACGACGCGGTAGGTCTCCGCCATGTCGCTCTCGCGGCCGCCAAGCATGGTCACCAGCGGCACGTCGGCGGCCCGGGCCGCCAGATCCCAGCAGGCCATGTCGAGCGCCGACTTGATGTAGGGATGGCCCTTGAACACCGTATCCATCAATCGGCCGATGCCGGCGAGGCCACGCGGGTCCTGGCCGATCAGGTGCGGCGCGATCTCGACCACGCCCGCGCGCGTTCCCGCCGGAAAGGCGGCCGAATAGAAATTGCCGAGCGGCGCCATCTCGCCCCAGCCGGTCACGCCGCTGTCGGAGGTGATGGCGACGATCACCGCATCGAAGCAGTCTGCAACCCGCCCCTTTGACATGCGGTAGGGCCCGTCCACGAAGGGCTGCACGACGCGATAGGCCTTGATGGTTTTGATCTGCACTTGTCTGTCCGTTGTCTCTAGGCGTTGAGGAGGGTCAGCCCTTCGATGTTCCGCTGATCGAGGCCACGCGCATAGGCAAGCAGCTCTTCGAAATCGAGGTCGATATGCTCGCGCGCATGGCGCTGGGCAGCGCGCATGTCGGCGCCCTTCAAGAGCCGCACATAGGTTTCGTGGAGATCTTCGGCCGGCACCGGCTCGTTGCGGGCCCGCTGGTGCAGGGCAAAGTACATCTGCAGCCGGCTGGTCAGCCGCTGCCAGGTTTCCAGCAGCACCGAATTGTCAGCCCATTCATAGATCAGCCCGTGCAATTGCAGTGCGGTCTCGATCTGGCGGGTGGTGTCGCGCGCGCGCGTTGCCTGCTTCACCGCTTCGTGGCGGCGGTCGAGTTCATCGAAGAAGCGCTGGTCGCGCAGCTTCCATGTCCGCTCGATGGCGAATTCATCGAGCACCTTGTTCAGCGAGTAGGCGTCGTCAATGTCCTTGGCGGTGACATCGATGACGAAGGTGCCGGCATAGGGAATGCTGGTCAGGATGCCTTCCTGCACCAGCTCGCGCATAGCTTCGCGCAAAGGCGCGCGGCTGACCCGCATCTGCTCGGCGATCCTCAGCTCGCTCAGCTTTTGGCCGGGTTCCAGCTGGCCGATCAGGATCGCCCGCCGCAACAGCGCGACGATCTCGGCCCGGCGTGTCGTATCCGCGATCGGACTGAAGTCCAGCTTGGCCATTCCGTCACTCCAGTGAGAGCCGGAAACCAGACAAGCAGATTGTCGACAATCCTACAAGATGATTGTTCCGGATTCTTGTGCCTTGCGGTTAAAAACGGCGTGCGGCGCTCCATAAAAAAAACGGCGCCCTCGGCGTGGAAGCCGAAGGCGCCGCAGGACCGGGGCTGATGGGGGTTATCAGCTGGCCGGTTTCTCGTGGGGCAACGGCGAGATCGGCATTCCTGGTCCGATTTTCTGCAGATTGCCCGTTATCACCTGGTCGCCTTCGGCAACGCCGCTGAGGACCGCCACAAGGTCGCCGCTGGTCGCGCCAAGCGAGACGATGCGCTGGTCGACCGTGTTGCCCTTGCCGACGACATAGACATATTTGCCGAGCTGGCTCGAACCCAGCGCCACCTGCGGCACCATCAGCGCGTCGGGCAGCTGCTTGATGTGCAGCCGCACGCGGACATACTGGCCCGGCAGCAGCGAGAACTTCGCATTGCCGATGGTGGCGCGCGCCGTAATCGTGCCGGTCGAGTGGTCGACCGTGTTGTCGATGAAGGTGAGTTCGCCCTTCTGGCTGGCTTCGGTCTCGCCGGGCAGCAGCACCTCGACCTCGATCGGGCCGGCGGCGCGGGCCTGTTCGATTTCTGCCAGGTCCGTCTCGCTCGGATTGAAGGTGACGTAGATCGGGTCGAGCTGCACCAACGTGTTCAGCACCGTGCCGGCGACGCTGACCAGCGTGCCGACCGAAGCCTGGTTACGGCCGACGCGGCCGGCAAACGGAGCGTGGATTTCGGCGTAGCTCAAATTGAGCTCGGCCGTCCGCACCGCCGCCTGGTTAACGGCAAGCGACGCTTCGGCCTGGCGCAAGGTGCTCGTGCGCTGGTCGAACCCGTCCTTGGCGAGATAACCGCTCTTGGCGAGTTCGGAGCCGCGGCCGAGATTGGAGCGTGCATAGTCGAGGCTCGCCTGGTCGCGCTGCACTTCGGCCTTGGCCTGGTCGAGAGCCGCCTTGAAGTCGTCGGGCGAGATCTTGTAGAGCAGATCACCCTGGCGCACATCGGCGCCGTCCTCAGCCGTCTGCTCCTGCAGATAGCCGGGCACGCGGGCCTGCAAGGTGACGCTGCGGATCGCCTCGATGCGGGCGGCGTAGTCGAGATAGATCGGGATCGTCTTCTTGACCACGCTCGTCACCGGCACCGGCATAACGAATGCCGCAGGTGCTGCCGTCGCTGCCGCCGTGCCGGCATTGAGGCTGAGATTGCCCATGTCGAGGAAGTGGACGCTTGCCACCGAGATCGCTCCCAGGGCGACGGCCGTTCCCAAAGCTATTTTCCATTTACGCATTTTGGTCTCCAATTCTATTCGGCTGCTTCGGCCAGGCGCATCGGCGCTGGTTCGGCTGTCGGTTCATTATTGTCCTGGTCATGAGCAGCGTTGGGTTCGCTGCGCACGCGGCGTTCGCGCAGCTGTTCGATGACCGCGTAGAAGACTGGCACGAACACCAGCGACAGGATGGTCGCCGCGACCATGCCGCCAAACACGGTGGTGCCGATCGACTGCCGGCTTGCCGCACCCGCACCCGTCGCAAACATCAGCGGCAGCACGCCGAGGATGAAGGCGAAGGCCGTCATCAGGATCGGCCGCAGCCTCAGCCGCGCGGCTTCCATTGCCGCGTCGACAATGCTCAGTCCCTCCTCGCGCCGCCGCCTTGCAAACTCGACGATCAGGATCGCGTTCTTGGCGGCGAGGCCGATCAGCATGACGAAGCCGATCTGCGAGTAGACGTCGATCTGCATGCCGCGCAAGAACAGGGCTGCGAAGGCGCCGAACAGGGCCAGTGGCACCGCCAGCAGCACCATGAACGGCATCGCCCAGCTCTCATACTGCATCGCCAGGATCAGCAAGACGAAGACCATGGCGAGGCCGAAGACGACCGACGCTATCGATCCTGCCTTGAGCTCCTGGAAGGTGATGCCGGTCCATTCGAAACCGAAATCCCTGGGCAAAGCGGTGGCGGCGGCCCGTTCCATCGCGGCAACCGCCTGGCCCGACGAGAAGCCGGGGGCTGCGCCGCCATTGATCGTGGCCGAGGCGTTGTTGTTGTAGTGCGGCACGGTTTCCGGGCCGACGAACGGCACCAGTTTGCCCAGTGTGCTCAGCGGCACCATGCCGCCGGAGGCGTTGCGCACATAGAGCCGCGAAAGGTCGCCTGCGTCGGCACGTGCATCCTTGTCGGCCTGGATGGTCACCCGGAAGGTGCGGCCGAACAGGTTGAAGTCGTTGACGTAGAGCGAGCCGAGATAGATCTGCAGCGTGTTGAAGACGTCGGGCAGGTTGAGGCCGAGCAGTTTGGCCTTGCTGCGGTCGAGGTCGTAGTTGAACTGCGGCGTCGAGGTCGAGAACGGCGAGAACAGCTGCTGCGGATTGATTTCCGGCTGCTTGCGCGCCTCGGCGATCACGGCTTGCGTCGCGTCGTTGAGGGCTGAACTGCCGCGCCCGGTGAGATCCTCGACGACGAATTCGAAGCCGCCCGTGGTGCCGATACCCGGGATCGAAGGCGGATCGAAGGACAGCGCGAAGGCTTCCGGAATCTGCATCAGCTTGCCGCGCACGTCGGCGACGAGCTTCGACGCGCTCTGGTCGGGGCCGCGCTCTTCCCACGGCTTCAGGATGGCGAACTCGACAGCCGAGTTCGACTGCGCGGCACTGGTCAGGAAGTTCAGGCCGCTGATCGAGCCGACAATCTCGACGCCGGGCGTAGCTTGGAGGATGTCGCGCGCCTTCTGGGCCACCGCGTCAGTGCGTTCCAGCGAGGCGCCGTCGGGCAACTGGATGACGACGAAGAAGTAACCCTGGTCCTCGACCGGAAGGAAGGTCGAGGGCAACTTCTGCCAGACGAAGTATGTGGCGACCAGGCCGGCCGCGAACAGACCGAGCATGATCCAGCGCAGCCGGATGAGGATTCGTACGCCATGGGCATAGGCATGCGACAGCCTGTCGAAACCCGTGTTGAACCAGCGGAACGGGGCGAACTGCGTCTCCCCGCGATGGCGCAGGAAGGCGGCGCTCAGCGCGGGGCTGAGCGTCAGCGAGTTGAAGGCGGATATGCCGACCGAAATCGCCACCGTCAGCGCGAACTGATTGTAGAGCTTGCCGGAGACGCCGGGAATGAAGGCGACGGGCACGAAGACGGCCATCAGCACTGCGGTGGTGGCGATGATCGGTCCGGTGACCTCGGCCATCGCGGCCTTGGTCGCCGCCAGCGGTTTGAGGCCCGCCTCCAATTGTCGCTCGACATTTTCGACCACCACGATGGCGTCGTCGACGACGAGGCCGATGGCCAGCACCATGCCGAGCAGGGAGAGCATGTTGAGCGAGAAGCCCATCATTTCCATGACGACCATCGTCGCCACCAGCGACACCGGAATGGCGATGGTCGGGATGATCGTCGTGCGCCAGCTCTGCAGGAAGATGAACACCACGGCCACGACCAGCACCAGCGCTTCGCCAAGCGTGATCAGCACGTCATGCATCGATGCCGACACGAAGCGCGTGGTGTCGTAGTGCATGGCGTAGCTGACGCCCTTGGGGAAACGGGCCGACAGTTCCTGCATCTTGTCCTTGACGTGCTGCTGCAGATCGAGCGCGTTGGAACCGGGCATCTGGTAGACGGCCAGCACCACCGTCGGGTCCTTGCCAAAGAAGGCCGACGACGAATATTGCAGCGCGCCGAGCTCGATGCGGGCGACGTCGCGCAGCCGCACCAGCGAGCCGGTGCCGGTGTTGGCGCGCACGACGATGTCGCCGAACTCCTTGGGGTCGCTCAGGCGGCCGACGGCGTTGACCTGCATCTCGAAGGCGGTGCCGGCGGGCGCCGGCGACTGGCCGATCTTGCCGGCCGCCACCTGGACGTTCTGTTCCGAGATGGCATTCTGGACGTCGACCGCGGTGATGCCAAGATTGGCGAGCTTGTCCGGGTCGAGCCAGACGCGCATCGAGTAGCGGCGCTCGCCGAATATCTGGACGTCGCCGACGCCAGGCAGCCGCTTCAGCGGATCGACGACCTGCAGATAGGCGAGGTTGCTCAGCGCCACCGGATCGACCGAACTGTCGGGCGAGGTCAGGTTGACGATGAGGACGAAATTCGGGTTCTGCTTCTTGATCGTCACGCCGCCCTGGTTGACGATCGCCGGCAGCGAGGAGGCCGCTTGCGAGACGCGGTTCTGAACGTCGACGGCAGCGGTGCTCAAGGAATAGCCGACATCGAAGGTGATGGTGATGGTCGAGGAGCCGTCATTGGAGCTCGACGACGACATGTAGGTCATGCCTTCGACGCCGTTGATCTGCTGCTCCAGCGGCGTCGTCACCGTATCGGCGACCACTTGCGCGCTGGCGCCCGGATAATGCGCGCTGACCACGACCTGCGGCGGCGTGATGTCGGGAAACTGCGAAACCGGCAAAAGGAAATAACAAATCGTCCCGGCGAGCACCATGATGATGGCGATCGCCGAGGCGAAGATCGGACGATGAATGAAAAAATTTACCACGACACGCAAACCTCTTTAGAAGAACCGGCCTCTTTAAAAGAACGGACAGACCGGGACAGCCGCCTGCCGCGCACCGAACCCGGGTCCTGCAAAAAATACGAAGACGGCGCCGCGCCGCTGAGGCCCTGCTCATCGGCCACGGTCCTCAGCATCGCTTCGAAGGCGCGCGGGTTGACGCGGTCCGCTTTCATCACCAGCCGGATCATCGGATCCCGGATGGCTTCATCGATGGTCAAATCCTTGCGCTGCGACATTGGAGCGTCTCCATTCCAGCGGCCCGCATCGGATGATCGCGAACCGGTTTTCATCTCTTCACCGGCCGGAGCCGCATGACCTGCAATTTTCACCCTTTGTGATCTGGCAGGACCAGTTCACGGCCTTGTTATTGACGGAAGGCTACATAGGTGTTACCAGTAAGTAACATTCGGATAGTTACAGACCGGTAACACCCTAGTCAAGAGGTGAACCGAATTTTTAGGGAGACAAGGAGACTGCGATGGCAGACGGCATTACGGATCGCGTGCGTCCCCGGGATCGAATCCTGGAGACGGCGCAGGACATGTTTCACAAACATGGCATCAAGGGCGTCGGCGTAGACGCCATCACGGAAGCCGCCGGCACCAACAAGATGACGCTCTACCGTCATTTTGAGTCGAAGGACGAACTGATCGTCCAGTGCCTGCGCGCGTCGGCGGCTAAAGGCGCCGCGATGTGGGACCAATTCGAGGCTGAGCATCCCGGCGACAAGCTCGCCCAGTTGCATGCCTGGATTCGCATGGCCGCTGCTTGCCTGGTGGCTGACGGTCGCGGCTGCGACATGGCCAATGCCGCCGCCGAATTGACCGAGCCGGACCATCCCGCCAGGAGCGTGATCAAGGAGCTCAAGAGCGCTCAGCGCGATCGCCTCGTTGCGCTGTGCCGGGATGCGGGCATCGGTCAGGCCGAGCTTCTGGCCGATACGCTGTCGCTGCTGTTCGAAGGGGCGCGCGTCAGCGTGCAGACCATGGGCTGCCAGGGCCCCAGCACGCAGTTCGTGCGCATGGCTGAAGGCCTGATCAGCTCTTTCAGGGCGCGCTGAATTCCAGCTTTCGGAGTTGAGGAGTCCCCATCATCCGGCGGGGCTTTTGGCTATTCTCCGAACTTGCCCGTCAACTCTAATTTAGATTCATTTGAGAATGAAAAAAGCCCGCTGCCGGGAGGAGGTGGCAGCGGGCTCGATTTCGAACGAGATGCGGGAGGAGGTGCACCGCGCTCAGCGTCGGCATCGCATCTGGGAGGAGTAGATGGCCGACACCCAGATGAGTACGGGTTGCCCAATGATTCGGCAACAATGAAAGTTGCATGGCTGCTGTGCAGATTTGCGGCATCTACCCCGACTTGTCGTACAAATCGGAGAAACCGCCACGGCGCGACTTCACTGCACCGGCACGTTTTCCTTGAAGATCAGCCGTGGCTCGATGAACTTCTTCGTCAGGTATGGCGCGGCGGATGCGATCGAGCCAAGCAGGCGGATCACAGATTGCTCCGCGATCAGCCGCGCATTCTGGTCGATGACGACATCGGCGAGGTCGTCGACGAGATAGCCGCGCGTTTCCTTGGTCAGGTCGTGGCAGATGAAGACCGGCTTCTTCTTTGGCTTGGCCTCGAGCAGCGCTCTCGCCACACCTGAGCGCCCGGCGCCGACGCAATAGATGCCGAGCAGTTCCGGCTCGTTGTGCAGCGCCTGCATCGTTGCGGTGTAGCTGCCCTCCGGTTCGTCATTGATCTCGACCGCACTCGAGACCGTGAGATTGGGGAATTCCTCTGTCAGCACCGACCGAAAGCCCATTTCTCGCTCCTCGTGCCCGCGATAGGAACGCGAGCCGACGACCATCGCCAGATGACCCTGGCGGCCATTGAGGAAGCGCCCCATCAACAGCGCCGCCGTGCGTCCGGCAACCCGGTTGTCGATGCCGACATAGGCCGAACGCGGGGCGGCTGGAACGTCGGAGACCAGCGTGACAAGGCGGATGCCTGCCTCGACCACATCGCGCAATATGTTGCGCGTTCGCGGATGATCGACGGCAATGACGCCGACGCCATTGGCCTTCAGCGACAGATTTTCAACCGCCGCCTGCAGCGCTGCCGGCGAGATGCCGCCGAGATTGTGGATCCGGCACGAGGCGACCAGCGGCAGGCGCCCCGCATAGTCCTCGATGTGCCCGGCGAGGTCGATCATGAAACCGTTGGCGCCGATCGGCAGGAAGAATTCAAGATGCGCCGGCCGCGACGGCAGCGTCACCTGATCGACCACCGGCAAATAGCCGAGCTGCTTGGCCGCCTCCATCACCCGTTGGCGGTTGGCGGCGCTCGCGCCGGCCCGGTTGTTCAGAACCCGGTCGACCGTCGCGGTCGACAGGCCGCAGCTCCTGGCTATGTCGGCAACGGTGGCTTTCATGGCTGTAGTCATAGAGCATGATCCCGAAAAGTGGGAACCGGTTTTCTCGGACAAACGGGAACCGTTTTGTCAAAAGGTCATGCTCTACAACGAGTTAGAGCGGATGCGTTTCCGTGCCAGACGGCGCGAAGACGGTTCAGCCGTGCGATGGCCCGCCTTCGATGATGGCGTCGCGGATCTCCTTGTCGGACATCCCGGTGATGATGCGTTCGACCTCGGCCACGCTGGTCTTCTTCGGGTCGATGTCGTCGGCCACCACCTTGCCCCGGCGCATGACGACGATGCGGTCAACCACCTGGAAGACATGGTGGATGTTGTGGGCGATGAAGATGCAGGAATGCCCGGAATCGCGCGCGTTGCGCACGAAGCTCAGCACGCCTTGCGTCTCGGCGACGCCGAGATTGTTGGTCGGCTCGTCGAGGATGATCAGGTCGCTGTCGAAGTGCATGGCGCGCGCGATGGCGACGGCCTGCCGCTCGCCGCCGGACAGGGAGCCGATCGGCGTCGTCGGCGGGATGTTCTTGGAGATGCCGACCTGTTTCAACAGGTCGCGGGCGACATTGTTCATCGCCTCCTGGTCCATGCGGTTCAAAAAGCGCGGCGGTTTGATCGGCTCGCGGCCGAGGAACAGGTTGCGCGCGATCGACAGCTGCGTCACCAGTGCCGAATCCTGGTAGATCGTCTCGATGCCGTGCGCGATGGCGTCGCTGGTGCTGCGCAGATTGACCTTCTTGCCGCGGATGAAAATGTCGCCGCTGGTCAGCGGCACCGCCCCCGACAACACCTTGATCAGCGTCGATTTGCCGGCGCCATTGTCGCCGAGCAGGCCGACGATCTCCCTTTCGTTGACATGAAAATTGGCGTCTTCGAGCGCCTGCACGCGCCCGTAGGACTTTTTGATGTTGGACATGCGGATGAGCGGTTCAGCCATGGTTCTAGGTCCCTGCCTGATGCCGGCGTTCCAGCCATGAGTGCAGCGCCATCATGCCGAGGATGATGGCGCCGATGAAGATGTTGTAGGCCAGCCCGGGCACGCCGATCAGCACGATGCCGTTGCGCATGACGCGCAGGATGAGGATGCCGAGCACCGTGCCGATGATGGTGCCGCGCCCACCGGTCAGCGCCGTGCCGCCGATCACCACCATGGCGATGACTTCGAGCTCGTAGCCGGTGCCGCTGTTGGGGTTGGCGGCCGACGTGCGCAGCGACGAGATGACGCCGGCAAGCGAAGCCATCACCGACGACAGCACGAACAGGCCGATCTTGACGCCGCTGACGTTGACGCCGCGCGCCCTTGCGGCGCCTGGATTGCCGCCGGCTGCCTGGATCCAGTTGCCGGTCCGGCTTTGCGTCAGCACGTAGCCCAGTGCGATGGCCGCCGCGATGAACCAGAAGAGCGACATGTAGATGCGGAACGGGCCGATGAAGAAATCACCGACCAGCGCTTCGGCCAGCCAGCTGCCCTCGGCGCTCCACGTCCGCTGCGGAAAGCCGTCGGTGACGAACAGCGCGGTGCCGCGCACCACCAGCAGCATGCCGAGCGTCACCAGGAAGGATGGGATTTTCAGCTGCGTGACGAACCAGCCATTGACCAGGCCGATGAAGGCCGCGATCAGCAGCGCGGCGAGGAAGCCGACCTCCAGCGAGGTCAGGCCGCTGTTGAACAGCGTCCACATCAGCACCGGCGAAAAGCCGAACAGCGAGCCGACCGACAGATCGAATTCACCCGACGTCATCAACAGCGTCATCGCCAGCGCGATCAGCCCGAGCTCGACGGTGAAGGCCAGCGTGTTGGAGATGTTCTGCGGCGACAGGAAATCGTGGTTGATGCTCCAGAACACCGCGATTTCGACGATGAGCAGAACGAAGGGCCCGAATTCCGGCCTCGCGATCAGGCGTTGGATGAGCGAACGGTTTTCCACTGATAACCTGCGACAGGAAGGGGAAGGCTGAGCCCAGCGCGCAACGCGAAGGGCTCGGCGAAAAGACAGTCGCGACCGAGACTGCGGCCGCGACTGTTGAAGGTCTGGGTTATTTGCCGGACAGGATGTCGTCGTAGACCTGCGCGGTGTCCTTTTCATAGAGCGCGCCGGTGATGACGTTGAAGCCCGGAGGAATGCCTGACGCCGCCATGTTGGCCAGCGACAGCGCGACGTAGCTGGTCGCCTGCGGGTCCTGCCACTGGCCGGCATTGACGTAGCCGGTCAGCACTTCCTGGGTGGTGTCGAGCGAGTTGCCCCAGCCGACGACCGGGATTTCGCCCGGCTTGATGCCGGCCTGGTCGAACACCCGCTTGATCGAGCCGGTGACCAGATCGCCGAGGCCGATGATTGCCTTGACCTTGGCCTTGTTGGCGGTGAGATAGTCGACCATGCGGTTGATGGCTTCGGCCTGGTCGAGGGTCGCTTCGGTGATCTCATAGGTGATCCCCAGCGGTTCGAAGACGCTCTTGATGCCTTCCTCTTCCTGGACGCCGTAGGTGGCGCCGGGGATTTCGACCGGCATCCAGACGAAGTCGCCCTTCTTCACCAGGCCCTTGTCGACCAGATATTGCGCCCAGTGCTTGCCGAAGGTGACGTTGTCGCCGCCGACATAGGCGTCGAAGCTTGCCTTGGGATCGGGCGTGTTGAAGTTGATGATCGGGATCTTGGCCGTGTTGGCTTCCTTGGCGATTTCGATCAGGCTGCCCGGATCGGGGCTGGTGGTGACGATGCCGTCGGCCTTGGCCGAGATCGCGGCGCGCACGGCCTCCTGCTGCGAGGCAACGTCGCCATTGTGGAACGAGGTGTTGACGGTGTTGCCGGTGTCCTTCGCCCATTGCTTGGCGCCGGCCAGGAAGTAGGTCCAGACCGGGTCGGCCGGGCCGCCATGCGAAATCCAGTAGAACGTCTTGGCCTGTGCCGCCGCCGGAACGGCCAGCGCCACAATCAAGCCAAGCACGAGTAATCGTAGCCTCGTCAGCATTTGCTTTCCTCCCATGTTGAAAAACGACCTCCACGTCCGGCGATGATCCGGGCCATGCCCTTGATCCTCTCCTCCTGCCAGCGCCGACCCGGATGCGCAGAGCATCTTCTTTTGCGGCCGATGGCAAGCCTCTATCCGCCCAATGGATGGTGGCGCGATGCAACGCGCCATCATCGATCCCATCAGATCGCATCAGTTAGAGGGCAATTCCAGGAAAAGTGTGAAACGGTTTTCCGTCCGGAATTGCGTCAACCAAGAGATAGAGATATTTCCCGGCAAGCAGGCGGGGCTTAAACTCAGGCGCGCGGATTTTCCTGGAAGCGCTCGGCCTGGCGGATGCGCAGCACCTTGTCCAGCCGGTCGAGCGCGAGCGCCAGCACCATCACCGCGCCGATCACGAAGGGGCTCCATGCGGCGTCGATGCCGAACAGGGTCACGCCGCTCAAGATGACCTGGACGATCAGCATGCCGATCACCGCACCGAAGACGGTGCCGCGCCCGCCGGAAAGCGAGGTGCCGCCGATGATCGCCGCGGCAATCGCCATCAGCACGAAACCGCCGCCTTGGTCGACGTCGGTAACGGGAGAGCCAAGCCACAGCGCGCCCGCCAGCCCCGAGACGATGCCCATCAACACCAGCGTCTGCAGCCGCACAGCACCTGTCGGGATGCCGGCATAGAGCGCCGCCTGCGGATTGCTGCCGACGGCCTGGATCCGGTAGCCGAAGCGGCTGCGGTGAAGCACGAGGTGCATCACCACCGCCATTGCGACGAAGACAAAGACAGCCGTCGGCACAAGGCCGAACAGCTTGCCGTGAACGATCTCAAAGAAGTCGCCGCCTGGGCTGGCCGGAGCTGTCGCTTGCATCTTGACGGCCACCGCCGCCAGGCCCCGGAACATTGCAAAGGTGCCCAGCGTAACGACGATGGCCGGCAGTCGCAGCGCCACCACCAGCAGGCCGTTGACGAGGCCGAGCCCGGCGCCGAGCAGCACGCCGGCAAGGGCGGCAAGCCACGGGTCGATGCCGGTGGCCAGAAGGAATGCGGTGAGAAGGGCCGCGAGATGGAATATCCAGCCGACGGAAAGGTCGATCTCGCGGAGTGCGAGCACGAACACCATGCCGATCGCCAGCATGCCGGGATACGCAGCGGTTTCCAGCAACGACAGCACATTGGCCTCATCGAGGAAATCCGGCCGGGCAAAGCCTGTAATCGCCACCAGGACAACGAGCCCGATGAGCGGCCTGAGTTCGACGGGCAGGCGAAGGCTGCGCTTCGGGTGGGCAGCCGAACCGGCAAGCTGTAGCATGGGATCCAATCGTGTCATGCCATGGCTCCCACGAGTTTCTTTTTCGGCCGCTCCGCCTCCGGCATCTCGCCGGTGGTGGTCAGTTGCAGCACTGTCCTTCGCTTCATCTCGGCGCCGGACAGCTCGCCGGCGACCCGGCCGCGGTGGAAGACAAGGACGCGGTTGCTGAGGTTGGTCAGTTCGGACGGCTCGACCGAACGCAGCAAAACGATACAGCCATTGGCCGCCATCTGCCTGATCAGCGCATAGATCTTGCGCTTGGCAGCCGCCTCGATACCGCCAGCCGGATTGTCTAGGAGCAGCACTTGCGGCGCCGTCTCCAGCCATTTGGCGATTACGATCTTCTGCTGATCGCCGGCCAGCAGCGAATTCACCGGCGCGTCCGGCAGGCCCTTGATGCGCAGCGCATCGATCTGCCTTGCGGCGGCGGCGATCGCGGCCTTGGGCGAGTAGCGGCGCGACCCCCAGTTGCGGGCGCCGGTAGCGATGTTGCCTATGTTGAAGGCCAGCGACCGGTCGGGCATCAGGCCGTTGCACAGGCGGTTGGCCGGCACCAGGCCGATGCCGCGCCGCGCCGCTTCGGTCGGATTTCCAGGCAAGCCGTAGCCGTCGGGGAGC
The DNA here is from genome assembly GCF_040323125.1 of Mesorhizobium sp. M0062. NCBI lineage: Bacteria > Pseudomonadati > Pseudomonadota > Alphaproteobacteria > Hyphomicrobiales > Phyllobacteriaceae > Mesorhizobium > Mesorhizobium sp. M0062. The sequence goes on along the minus strand of NZ_JAMYUO010000003.1, from coordinate 52,086 downwards.
CGCACCCTGCCGCTTTGCGCCTCGCGCAGGCCAAACAGCATCTCGAACAGGTCTTCAACGCCCGACCCCTCAAGCCCGGCCAAGCCGAGGATCTCGCCGGAGCGGGCGGTGAAGCTGACGCCGGAAATCCGGCCGCCGCTCAGACCCTCCACCGTGATCCGCGGCCTTATCGTGCTGGCATTGGCCGGCAGTGCAGGCGGGAACAGGCTGTCGCGCTGCTGGCCGATCATGGCGTCGATCACATCGGCTTCGCTCAACGCCGAGCGCTCACTTGTCAGCACGTCACGGCCGTTGCGCATCACGGTGACCTGGTCTGCAATCGCAAACACGTCCTCCAGCCGGCGCGAGACATAGAGCACGCTCGTGCCCTTGGCCTTGAGGTCACTTAGTACGGTGAACAGGTGCTCGGTCTGGCGCCGGTCGAGCGCAGAATTCGGTTCATCGAGGATCAGCAGCCTCGGGCCTTCCAGAATTGCGCGGCCGAGTTCGACATATTGCCGTTCGCCCATGCCGAGTTGTCCCACAGGAGCGTGGACATCGACGTCGAGCTTGAGTTGCCGAAGCAAGGTGCGGCTGCGTGCCTCCATCTCGCGCCTGGAGACGAAGCCATTGCGCAACGGCTCGCGATTGACGAAAAGATTGGCCAGCACCGAGCGGTCGGCAAACAGGCCGAGCCCCTGGTGGACGACGCCGAAGCTGTGCTTGCGTGCAGCGATCGGGCTGTCGACGGTGACCATCTGGTCGCCGACGCGGATGGTGCCGCTGTCGGGCCGGAGCACGCCGGCAAGCACCTTCACCAGCGTCGACTTGCCGGCGCCGCTTTCACCGACGACAGCATGGATCGTCCCCTGTCCGACAGACAGGTTCATATCCCTGAGCGCGACAACGCCGCCATAACGCATGGCGAGATTGCGCACCGATATCATCGGCAAACCGAGCATGCGATTCGGCCCCCACAGACCGCGCCCCGATCTTGGAGCGAATTTCCGATACAGTCACCCGGATTCCGCTAACAAACGGCTTACAGGGACCGGATACGAACGTTTATCGGCTATCCGTTCGTCCCGGCTGCTCCGAAATCAGATCAGCTCGGCCTTGGCGAGGTCCCGCATGAGATGGCTGGCGCCGTAGGTCCAGTGCGGGCAATCGGGCGACAGAAGCACGCGGTTGACCAGCGCGCCGAATTTCTCCGACGAGATGGTGACGATGTCGCCGATCTTGTGGGTGAATCCCTTGCCCTTCTCGCCGCGATCCTTCGACGGCACGAACATGGTGCCGAGATAAAGCGCCAAGCCGTCGGGATACTGGTGGTGCGGCCCCATGGCGGCCGCGACCAGCTCTTCGGGCGAACGGCTGATCTCGGCCATCGAGCTCGCGCCCTCCAGCGAAAACCCGTCCTCGCCCTCGACCTTCAGCCGCACCGTGGCGCGCTTGACATCGTCGATGGAAAAGCTTGCGTCGAACAACCGGATGAAGGGCCCAAGCGAGGCCGAGGCATTGTTGTCCTTGGCCTTGCCGAGCAGCAGCGCCGAGCGTCCCTCGACGTCGCGAAGATTGACGTCGTTGCCGATGGTGGCGCCGACGATCCTGCCGGTGCTGGCGGCGATCATGGCGATCTCCGGCTCGGGGTTGTTCCAGGTGGAGACAGGATGCAGCCCGACATCGGCGCCGAAGCCGACGGACGCCATCGGCTGGCATTTGGTGAAGATCTCGGCATCGGGGCCGATGCCGACTTCCAGATATTGCGACCAGGCGCCGCGCTGGATGAGCTTGGCCTTGATCTCCACCGCTTCGGGTGAGCCGGGCTTCAGCTTCGACAGATCGTGGCCGATCAGCCGGGCAATGTCGGCGCGGATGGCGTCGGCCTTTTCCGCCGAGCCGCGCGCCTGCTCCTCGATGACGCGTTCGAGCAGGCTGACGACGAAGGTGACGCCCGAAGCCTTCACCGCCTGCAGGTCGATGGGCGAGACCAGATAGGGCTTTGCCGGGTCGCGGGTAGCCTGAAAACTGTTGGCGGCGATCGCATCGAGCGAGCCGATCGGTTTGCCCTTGGCAGAGCGCACGTGTCCGGCCGGATCGGCCATCTCGCAAATGTCGCGCACGGTGGGTGCGGTGGTCGAGGTGACGTCGAAAACGATGCCGTCGCGCACGGTGACCACCAGCGGATGCGAGGCATCGCTTGCCCTGGCTCGGCCGATGAAGAGCCCGTCGGCGGGAAGCTGCGTTGGGTTCGTCATGGCTTACGGTCCTTTGATGATCGAGATGGCAGCTGGGCCGCGGCACTTTCACCGGATTCACGCCAAAGGTCTATCCCGTGGCGCAGGCAATTGTCGGTTCTGATATGAGGCCCGCTCTTTCAAAAAAATGAAACTAGCACTAGAATTTTCATTTTCCGCATACTCCAGGTGAAGCCTTGCCCACACCGTTTTCCGTTCCGATCTGGCAGAAGCCGCAGACCGCATCCGCCTTCCAGTCGCTCGTCCCGGCGCCGGTCGACGTTGCCATCATCGGCGGCGGCTTCATGGGCCTGTCGACCGCCTTGCACGCAGCCCGGCTCGGTCTCGGTGTACAGGTGCTGGAGGCCGGCGAGATCGGCCAGGGCGCCTCGGGCCTCAATGGCGGCCAGGTCATTCCCGGCCTGAAATATGATCCCGAATGGCTGCTCGAGCATTTCGGCCCCGAGCGTGGCCAAGCGCTGGTCGATTTCGCCGCCTCGACGGCGGAGACGGTGTTCGATCTCATCCAAGACGAAAAGCTGGCGGTGCCGTTCATGCGCAATGGCTGGATCCAGGCCGCGCATACCGAAACCGCATTGAAAGCGGCGGCGAACAGGGATCTTCAATGGCGGGCGCGTGGCGCCGATGTCCGGCTTCTGAATGAAAGCGAGATCGCCGCTATGACCGGCGCGCAAGGCTATCTCGGCGGCTGGCTCGACCGCCGCGCCGGCGTCATCGATCCGCTCGCCTATACAGTGGAACTGGCGCGCATCGCTGCCGCCGCCGGCGCCAGCATTGCCGAGCGGCAGAAGGTGGTGAAACTCCGCAAGGAGGCCGGCCTTTGGCGTGTTTCAACCGAAAACGGCGCCGAGGTGCGGGCGAAAGCGGTTGTCCTGGCGACGAACGCCTATACCGATGGACTGCTTCCGGGCCTCGCCGAAACGATCGTGCCGCTGCATTCCTTCCAGGTCGCGACCGCGCCGCTGTCGTCCAACCTTGCGGCGACGATCCTGCCGGAAGGGCAGGCGGTGTCCGACTCCAGGCGCATTCTCGTCTACTACCGCAAAGCAGCCGACGGCCATCTGGTGCTTGGCGGCCGCGGCCGCATGGCGCGGCCGAGGAGCGAGGCCGACTGGGCGCATCTGCAGCGCGCGCTGGTGCGGCTCTATCCGGCGCTCTCCGATGTCGTCATCGAGAAGCGCTGGTTCGGCCGCGTGGCGATGACACCGGATCACCTGCCGCACATCCATGAGCCGGAAAAGGGCCTGCTCGCCGTGGTTGGTTGCCAGGGCAGGGGCGTCGGCCTGATGACCGCGCTGGGAAAACGCATGGCGGGCTATTTGGCAAACGGTGAGGCAGCGCAATTGCCGTTCCCGCTGTCGCCGATCCGGCCGATTCCGTTCCACGCCTTCCGCCAGGTCGGCGTCGCCGCGACCATCGCCTGGTACCGGATGCTCGACGCCTTCGAGCGCTGATTGGGCGCCGGTCGCCTAGGCCTCGTGGATTCAGCTTGACAGTTTCACAAATATGAAAAAAGCTAAGCCGATTTCATATTTCCGTTGAGCAGTCCGATGTCGAGCATCGTTGCAACAGAAGCGCCGGCAGGGTCGTCCCGAGGCTTCCGCTTCGCCATGTTGCTGCCGGGCGGGCTGGTCACCTTGTTCCTGATCCTGTTTGCCCTTGGCCTTGTGCTCTTCCTCTCACTTCGCGGCAATGACGGTTCGCTGCTCGGCGCCGGCTTCACCGCAGGCAACTTCATCACCGTGGTCTCCGATCCGCTCTACTGGACGGTGACGCTGCGCTCGCTGGTGATCGCTGGCCTGGTGACGCTGGCAACCGTCGTCACCGCCTATCCCGTCGCCTACTATCTCGCCTTCTATGCCGCCCGCCGCCGCAGCCTGCTTTTGTTTCTGGTGACCCTGCCGTTCTGGACCAGCTATCTCCTGCGCGTCTTCGCCTGGAAGATCGTGCTCGCCTACAACGGCGTCTTGAACTCGGCGCTGATCGAAAGCGGCATCTGGTCGGAGCCGACGCTGGCCTTCCTCAACACGCCGGCGGCGGTGGTCGTCACGCTGGCGCATGCCTATGCGCCCTTCGCCATCCTGCCGATCTATGTGGCGCTGGACACCATCCCGAAATCACTGCTCGAAGCCGCCTCCGATCTCGGCGCCAGACCGTTCACGGCGTTTCGCCGCGTCGTCTTGCCCAATTCGATGCCGGGCGTTCTGGCGGCCGCCCTCGTCGTCTTTGTGCCGACGGTCGGCGACTATGTCACCCCGGCCATGGTCGGCGGTCCCGCCAGCACAATGATCGGCACATTGATCCAGTCGCAGTTCGGCAAGGCCAATGACTGGCCGTTCGGCGCGGCACTTTCAGTCTGCGTGATGCTGGTCATCCTCTGCGTGGTGCTGGTCGCACGCGGCGCCGACCGCAAATTCGGCAGCCGCACATGAGCGCGGCGCGGAGAGATGATGGCCGCGGCTGGCTCGGCGTCTATGTGCTTGCCTATCTCGTCTTCCTCTATCTGCCGGTGCTGTTGATCCCGCTGTTTTCCTTCAACAACTCCATCCAGGCCGCGTTTCCGCTGCAGGGCTTCACGCTCGAATGGTATGCCACGCTCTATGGCAATCCGGCGCTGTCCGGCGCGCTTTTGAACAGTCTCGTCATTGGCGTCGTGGCCGCCGCCGGCGCCACGCTCTGCGGCATCACCGTCTCCTATATGGACCTCTACGGTCGTTCGCCGCTCGCCGCCACCATCAGCGCCATCTCCAGGCTGCCGATCCTGATCCCCGGCGTCATCGTCGGCATATCGTTGCTGATCCTCGTCAATCTCATCGGCCTCGGCCCGTCGCGCATCGCCATCGTTCTCGGCCACATACTGGTGGCGCTGCCGACCACCGTGGTGATCATGCGCAGCCGGTTTGCCGCAATTCCGAAAACCATTCGCGAGGCCGCACTCGATCTCGGCGCTTCCGACTGGACGACCTTCCGGCGGGTGATGTTGCCGCTCTCGCTGCCGGCCATCGTCTCGGCCTTCATGCTGGCCTTTCTGATTTCCTTCGACGAGTTCATCGTCGTCTTCTTCCTCGCCGGCACCGAGCCGACGCTGCCGCTCTACATCTGGAGCCAACTGCGTTTTCCTCGCTCGCTGCCGACCGTGATGGCGCTGGGGACAGCTATCCTTGCTGTGTCCGTCATCATCGCCGGCATCGCCGAAATCCTGCGCCATCGCGGGCTGAGCACAGCCCGTCGGACGGCGCCCACCAGTCCAGCCTGAACCATAACAAAAGAGGAGAACCGAAATGGCATTCGACCCGAAATCAATTACTGGGCTGAAATCGATCACTGGCCCGAAATCGATCACTGCAAAGACAGCCCGCACCGGGCTTGCCGCGCTTGCAATCGTCCTGTCGTCGACTGTCGCCTTCGCCGCCGACAAGCTGCAATATTTCACTTGGTCCGGCTATGAACTGCCAGACTTCAACAAGAGCTTCCTGACGGCCCATCCCGATGGCGTCGAGGCCTCGATCTTCGGCGACGACGACGATGCCTTCACCAAGGTCAAGGCCGGCTTCCGCCCCGATATCGCCCATCCCTGCTACGACAAGGTGGCGCGCTGGAACAAGGAAGGCCTGCTGCAGCCGATCGATACCAAGCGCATCAAGAACTGGGATTCGATCTTCCCGGTGTTCAAGAACCTGCCCGACATCCAGGCCGGCGACGGCAAGGTCTGGATGGTGCCGTGGGACTGGGGCAACACCTCGATCCTCTACCGCACCGATCTGGTGAAGAACCCGGAAGCGAGCTGGAACCTTCTGTGGGACAAGCAATATGCCGGCCGCATGGCGACCATCGATGCCGTGCATGACACGCCGATCGTTGCAGCACTTCTGGCCGGCGTAAACCCCTTCGATATGACGCCGGAGCAGATGGACAAGGTGGCGGAAAAATTGCGCGAGCAGCGTCCGCTGCTCTCCAACTACACCACCGACATGACCTCGGTCGAACAGGCGCTGGCCAGCGGCCAGCTGGTCGCCGCCATGACCTGGAACGCGTCGGCAACCTCGCTGAAGAAGCAGGGCGTGCCGGTCGAGTTCATGAAGCCGAAGGAGGGCATGCTGACCTGGGCCTGCGGCTTCGTCATGCTCAAGGACGCCAAAAACGTCGACCTCGCCTATGACTTCATCAACAGCCGGCTCGACGCCGACTCGGGTAAGTACCTGATCCAAGCCTACGGCTATGGCAGCTCGCTGAGCACCGCCTTCGCCGGCGTGGCGAAGGACGAACTGGACAAGCTGCAATTGCCGGCCGACCCGGAGGTGATGCTGAAGACCACCATCTTCACCGGCCCGATGAAGCAGAACGACGATGTGGCGAAGATGTTCGAGAAAGTGAAGGCGGGGGGGTGAGCAGCGCAGACCTCACCTTCTCCCCTTGTGGGAGAAGGTGGATCGGCGCGATAGCGCCGAGACGGATGAGGGGTGTTCCAGCGGAGTGAGACGTTGGCGTTCCCTGGAACACCCCTCATCCGTCGCCCTCGGCGACACCTTCTCCCACAAGGGGAGAAGGGGAGCTCTTCGACGCCGCGCCGCGCCAACAAAGAGACAAGGACCCACGCATGGACATGCTTGAAGCGAAACCAAAGGCCGACGCCGACATTCGCGTCGGCCGGCGCGTGCGGGCGCTGCGGCTGGAGCGCAATTTGTCGCTGGCCGAGCTGGCAGCAAAAGCCGGCGTCTCCATCGGTGCGCTGAGCCAGATCGAGCGCGGCCTGTCTTCGCTGCGCGTCAAGGTGATCTGGCCGCTTGCGGCCGCGCTCGACATCGAGCCTTCGGCGCTGATCACCGACGGCAACGAAGCCGCCAACGATCTCTATTGCGTGCGCGCCGACAAAAGGCGGCAGCTCCCGGTCAAGTCGGAAGGCATCGCCAAGGCGCTGCTGTCGCCGCCGGGCGCGGCGCTGACCGGCCTCTTGGTGACCGTGGAAGCCGATGGCGGCACGGCGGAAGCCTACGCGCATATCGGTCACGAGTTCGGCTATGTCCTGTCGGGCGAGGTCGAACTGGTGGTGGACTCGACAAAATACGTGCTGAAGAGCGGCGACTCCTTTGCCTTCAAGAGCACGCTTCTGCACGCCTTCCGCAATCCCGGCACCGAGCCTTGCCAGATCCTCTGGGTCAACACCACCAAGCCGTCCGAGGTTCGCGATGGCGCCTGATGCGCTGGTACGCCTGGACACGGTCTCGAAGGTTTTCCCCGGCGGCATTGTCGGGCTCGACGCCGTCGATCTCGACATTATCAGCGGCGAGTTCATCACCCTGCTCGGGCCCTCGGGCTGCGGCAAGACCACCAGCCTGCGCGTCATTGCCGGTTTCGAGAGCCCGTCGAGCGGCAAGGTGCTGCTCGATGGTCGCGACATCACCGCGCTCAGGCCGTTCGACCGTCCCGTCAACACCGTGTTCCAGGATTATGCGCTGTTCCCGCATATGAACGTCGCCGAGAATGTCGGCTTCGGCCTGTCGCTGCGCAAACTGTCCGGCGCCGAGCAGGCAAAGCGCGTCCGCGAAGCCCTCGACATGGTCGGCCTCGCCGACAAGCTCGGCGCCCGCGTTTCCGAACTGTCGGGTGGCCAGCGCCAGCGCGTCGCGCTCGCCCGAGCCATAGTCTGCGAGCCGCGCGTTCTGTTGCTCGATGAACCGCTGTCGGCGCTCGATGCGCATCTGCGCGAACAGATGCAGGTCGAACTGAAGCGGCTGCAGTCGCGGCTCGGCACCACCTTCGTCATGGTCACCCACGACCAGACCGAAGCGCTGTCGATCTCCGACCGCATCGTCGTCATGAACAAGGGCCGCATCGAACAGATCGCGCCGCCGGCTACGCTTTACGACCGGCCGGCGACGAAATTCGTCGCAAGCTTCATCGGCACCATGAACCTCTTGCAATCGCGCTTCATCGGCCGCGACGGCGACCGCCTGCGCTTCGCCGCTGGCGGGCTTTCGCTGGAAGCAACATCTGAAACCGGCGACACACCCGGCGAAGGCACTGAGCGCACCATCGGCGTTCGCCCCGAGGACTTGCTGGCCACCACCGATGCCGCCGCCGGCACCGCGCCGGCGCGCGTCAACTCCATCGTCTTCCACGGCCGCACGCTGCGGCTGCATGCTGAGCTGGGGCAGGGATTGCCGGTGGTGATCGATGCGCCGCGCCAGGCCGAGGGCTTTCAATTCAGCGTCGGCGACGTGGCGCATATCAGCCTGCGCCGTGGTGCCAACTGCCCTATGCTGCCAAGCTGATCCAACCCAATCCCTTCATCGACGGTTGGATTTAACCTGCTGTGAAGATCGCCAAGGTGGAATTAAGTGTGAATTGACTCGCAAAGGAACATATTCCTACTTTGCGGGATGCCCGAACTAAGCACCCGACCGCGCCGAAATGTGCAAACCCTCTGCTTGGCGCATGAAGTCGGGCAGCTAATTCGTGTTCGATGTCGGAACTGCAACATCACTCGACACTATCTGCCTGGCGATCTCGCAAAGCTGGTTGGTGATATCCCCTTTTGGGATGTGGAGCGGCACATGCGGTGCGAGCGCTGCAAAGGTCGTGAGCTCGATGCAGGCATCATTCTGCCAAGCGCTGCTGAACGCCTTAAAATTCGCGTCAGACGTCTTGTCGAAATCCGCATGGTTCGCCGGGTAATCTGGCGAGACGACGATTGAGGAGAGCCGATTTCGGGCTAAAACAGAGACCCTTGGGCCGGGGCCTGTGGTGGGAACTTGATCTGTGTGGCTGGCTTCTCAACGATCACCAACGCGTCGTTGGGCGCCGTCCGCTGCAAACGCCGTGCTTCCGACCATGGCGCCGTCAGCCAAGCCTCGGTTTCCTCCGGCGTGGTGAGGATCACGGGCATAGCCTTCTCATGTATCGGCGCAATGAGAGCATTAGGCTTGGTGGTCATGAAGGCGTATAGCTCGAAGTCGCCGGGACCGTCCTTGACCTTTCGCACGCCCTGCCAAGACGTCCAGAAACCAGCGAAGAAGAACAACGGCCGGCTCTCGCCACGGGCAAACCAGTAATTTCGCTGGATTCCTGTTTCCGGGTCTTTATCGTTCGCCGCAGGGCTGGGCTCGGCAAAGCTGGTCACCGGCACGACACATCTGTGCTCGACGCCCACATATTGCTGCCAGTGCGAATATTGCGGATTGCGAACGTTGGTGGTGCCGTAGTCGGCCTTACCTTTCATGCGCTCGGGCGGCGTTGGCAAACCCCAAAGCAGTTTCGCCAGTTCACGCTCCCCATCCGTCCTGTTGCGAACGACAAGCCCAGGTTGATTGGGATAGACATCAAGCGAAGGTTCGAGGTTGCCGCTGATATCGCGCAATGTGCGGGTCCATTGGCGGACCGCCTCTTGCGTCGTCGTGATGTTGTAGAGGTTGCACATGCACCCAGCATTGCGGAATTGGCTTTTGTCTGCAACCGAAGTCGCTGTCCGACGCCGCCGCAATCGTCGTCACACAGCCGCGCTATATCATCGTCCTGACACACCTTGTCAGCTGTCGTGCGGGTAAAGGTGGCGGGCCGGCAAGAGCTTCCCTACTTCAAACCAGTCTGAACAGGAGGAACACACATGACCATCGCGGATGTTGCCAAGGATTTCACTGAAATGCTCCAGCAGGGGGATCACCTGGGTGCTGGTGAAAAGTACAATGCCGATGATATCGTCAGCCTCGAAGCCATGGAGGGGCCGATGGCCATCGCCCGTGGCAAGGAGGCTCTCAGGCAAAAGGGCGAATGGTGGCAAGAGAACCACGAAGTCCATGGCGGCTCTGTCGAAGGCCCCTATGTCAACGGCGACCAGTTCGCGGTGCGCTTCAAGTTCGACATAACGCCCAAGGCCACCGGCGAACGGGTCACCATGGACGAGGTTGGCCTGTACACGGTCAAGAACGGCAAGATCACCGAAGAGCGCTTCTACTACTGAGCCCGGGTGCCGTAGGGTTCCGGCGCACTTCGCTGCACGACCCAAAAACCAGGCGGCCGGGACAAAGTCCTGGCCGCAGTGGGAAAAGCTCAAATGGTCTTCACATACTGCGCCAACTGATCGGCCACCGTGCCCCAGCCGTCGAAGAACCCCATCTCTTCATGATTGTTGCGGGTAGCCTCGTCGCGATGGATGGCCGTTGCCGTGTAGCGCGTGCCCTTGTCATCCGACTGAAGCGAAATGACTGCGGTGATGAAGGGCTCGCCGGAGGGCCGATAGCCCGGCAGCAGCGCATCGGTCCACACCAGCCGCTCTTTCGGCACGATCTCGAGATAGCAGCAATGGCGGTCGTTGACCTCCTTGCCGTCGGGCGATTGCATGCGCGTCCGGAACAGTCCGCCCGGACGAAGGTCGATCTCGCAATCGGTGATCAGCCAGGGCTTGGGCGTGAACCATTGCTTGACATGCTCCGGCACCGTCATCGCGCTCCACAAGAGTTCGCGCGGCGCGTCGAGCTTGCGCTCCAGCACAAGGTCCAGTCTGGGGTCGGGCTTGAAGGGATAGCTCACTTTTCTTGCTCCTTGAGGCTCATCACATAGGCGTCGAATTGATCGAGTCGGCGCTCCCACAGCGTGCGCTGTTCGGCCAGCCAGTTTTCGGCGAGCTGCAGCGGTTCGGGCGCCAGCTGATAGGTCCTGGTGCGGCCGATTTTTTCCGATCGCACCAGACCGCAGCCTTCCAGCACTTTCAGATGCTCGATGAAGGAAGGCAGCGCCATCTCGAAAGGCTGCGCCAACTCGGTGACCGAGGCCGGACTGCGGTTCAACCGCTCGACCACGCGCCGCCGCGTCGGGTCAGCCAGCGCGCGGAAGATGCCGTCGATCGGCGGGAGACTTGTAGTTGGGGCGTGGAGGCTTGGCATGGGCGATCCTGAGGTCCGTCGACGGGTATAGAAAGATACTTAGGAAAATTCCTTAGTATTGGCAAGCCCTAAAAATGGGCTGATGTGACCGGGGTGCTGGCAAAGCGGGAAGGACGGTTTTAGGCTGTCCGGCGGATTCGACCACCAGCCCAAGGGAAGTGCGTTTTGACGATCACCATGTACGGCATCACCACCTGCGACACGATCAGGAAGGCGCGCACCTGGCTGGAGGGCCACGATGTGCCTTACCGTTTTCACGACTACCGGGCCGAGGGGATAGAGGTGGGCAGACTGGATGGATGGATCGGCAAGGTTGGCTGGGAAAAGCTGCTCAACAAGGGCAGCACGACCTTCCGCGAACTGCCCGACAAGCACAAGCAAGGGCTCGACGAGAAGAAGGCCAGGAAGCTGATGCTGGCCAACCCGACGATGATCAAGCGCCCGGTGCTCGAGGTCGGGGATGAGATTTTGGTGGGGTTCAAGCCGGAGGCTTATGAAGGGGTGGTGAAGTAGCGTAGCCCTGCCTCGTCAGCCTATGGCGTAGCAAGGAGCGAAGCGACGCAGCGCAGACACGAGGATGACGAACGCGTGGAGGGCGATCGCTAATTGTGAAGGCTTTCGCTTGCGGCGTATGCAGCGGTTCGCTGTCTCTCAACCCGTCCCGCGCAAATACCCCGCCAACGCCACCGCATTGTTATGCGCCTCGTCATGCGCGCCATAAAGCAGCGTCACCTTGGCCTTGCCGAGCAAGCCACGCAGTTTCGCCACCGCTTCTCTATTCCCATCCAGCTCGACCGAATACCGCACCTGAAACTCCGCCCATCGCGCCGGCTCATGTCCGAACCACCTCCGCAATTCATCGCTCGGCGCGATCTCCTTCAGCCACAGCGTCAGCGCGGCATCCTCCTTGCTGATGCCGCGCGGCCAGATGCGATCGACCAGCACCCGCTGCCCGTCATCGGGCGCGGGTGCTTCGTAAATTCGCTTGACCGTCAGGTCGAAGGCCATCCGCCCTCCGCGAGCTTACGCCCACTCACCCTTGCGCATCACCGGCACCTTGCGGCCATCCTTGTGCACGCCGTCTATGTCGATCTTGTCCGAGCCGATCATCCAGTCGATGTGGATAAAACTCTTGTTGCCGCCGCGCTGGGCGATTTCGTCCTGGGTGAGCGAGGCGCCGTCGACGAAGCATTTTGAATAGCACTGCCCGAGCGCGATGTGGCAGGCGGCGTTCTCGTCGAACAGCGTGTTGAAGAACAGCAGGCCGCTGGCCGAGATCGGCGAGGAATGCGGCACCAGCGCCACCTCGCCGAGCCGGCGCGAACCCTCGTCGGTGTCGAGCACTTTCTTCAGCACGTCCTCGCCCTTCGAAGCCTTGGCCTCGACGATCCTACCCTCTTCGAAACGCACCGAGATATCATCGATCAGCGTGCCCTGGTAGGACAGCGGCTTGGTCGAGGAGACATGGCCGGAGACGCGCCGTGCATGCGGCGTGGTGAAGACCTCCTCGGTCGGGATGTTCGGATTGCAGGTGACGCCGTTCTTGGCGGTCGAGGCGCCGCCCATCCATTCATGGCCATCGGCCAGCCCGACGGTGAGGTCGGTGCCCGGGCCGCTGAAATGCAGATCATGGAAATTGTGCTCGTTCAGCCACTTTGTGCGGCCGCGCAGCGCTGCATTGTGCGCCGTCCAGTTTGCGATCGGGTCTTCCACATCGACCCGTGATGCCGAAAAGATCGCATCGGCGAGCTTCACCACGGCGACATCGTCGGCATCGCCGGGGAAGACCTGTTTTGCCCAGGCGAGATCCGGGTAGGCGACGATGTTCCAGTTGATGTCGAAGCCGGTGATCTTTTCCAGCGCCGGCTGGTAGGCCATCGAGTTCGCCTTGTTGGCGCGCGCCACTTTCGCCGGGTCCTGCGCCGACAACAGCGACGGGTCCTCGCCGCGCACGGCAAGCCGCGCCGCATTGTTGGAAAAGGCCTTCGCCATGCCTTCATACATCCAGCCGGCGGCGCGGTCGAAGCCGGCATCCGCCCCGTAGCGGAAGCGCGCCAGCGTGATCTCGTCATCGTTGAAGATCGGCGTTACCAGCCCGGCGCCGGCCTTGTAGGCGTGCTCGACGATGCGCCTGGTCAGCGGCAGGGCTGCGATCGACGAGGTCAGCACCAGATCCTGCCCCGGCTGCAATTGCAGCCCGACCTTGATGGCGACTTCCGCCAGCCTGTCGAGCTTCACCGGGTCGATCGTTGCGGAAACGCCGCGCGAATGTGTGGTCATGATCCTGCCTGTCTTGGTCTTGGGGGTGAAGCTTCCAACATAGGTCGGCGCAGCTGTGCTTTCCAGCACTGTCGCGACGGACAGCCCTAGGCAGCGCTTTCCAGCGCGCTGAACTGCGCCACGGTCGCCGCGATTTCCTCGCGGATCCAGATCTTGAAATCGCGCACCTTGCGGCTTTCGGTCTTGGTCGCCGAGGTCACCAGCCAGTAGCCGAGGCCGCTCTGCGCCCGCACGCCGAAAGGCGCGACGAGGCGGCCGTCGGCCAGCGCATCGGCGGCCAGCAATTGCCAGCCGAGCATGACGCCATGGCCGGCGATCGCCGATTCCAGGCACAGCATCGGGTCGGTGAAACGCGCACCCTTGCGGAAGGTGACTGGTTCGACGTCAGCGGCTTTGAACCAGCTCTCCCAATTGATCATCGCCCGCTCGTCGGTGATGGCGCAGGTCTGTGCGAGGTCTTCGATCGACGTCAGCTTTTTGGCGATCACCGGCGCACAGACCGGAAAGACCTCCTGCGCCAACAAAAGTTCCGCCCGGCCGCCCGGCCATTTGCCGTCGCCGAGCCGGATGGCGATGTCGATGTCGGAACGCTCGAGATCGGCGAGCCGCACCGAGGCGTCGATGCGCAGCAGCACGTTGGGATGGCGGTCGAAATGCCGCGACAATCGCGGCAGCAGCCATTTCGAGGCGAAGGCCGGCGCCACCGAAACCACCAGCGTGCACTGGCTTGCCTCGTCGGCCAGCGCCACCGCCTGCGCCAGCTCGCGAAAACCGGCGCCCAGCCGGGCGGAAAAAACCGTGCCGAACTCGGTCAGCACCAGCCCGCTCGCCGTTCGTTCGAACAGCGCCTGTCCAAGCTGCTTTTCGGTGCGGTTGATCTGCTGGCTGACGGCGCTGACGGAGACGTTGAGCTCGCCGGCAGCGGCCGCCAGCGAGCCGAGGCGGGCGACGGTTTCGACGGCGCGCAGGCCGTTGAGATGGACGCGGTTCAGCATAGCCATTCCAGTTTTTCTAAACCGGCGCGGCCGAAATCTCAATTGAAAGACGGCGGAATAGAGCAAATTTTAGCGGGACAGTCAGACCGGCGAGTGGGCCGAGGAGGCAAGGATGGTGACGATCTTATCATTGCTCAAGATCTTTGCGGCTGTTGGCGCGCGGCAAGGCCCGCGCCATGCCGGCGACGCCGTCAATTGGGTGATCGATCCCCTGTCGCATCCGGTGTTCGACACCATGTCTGAGCGCGAGCTTGGCGACATGCCGTTCCGGCTGACGGCGCGCCGCACCGCCTACGAGACCGGCGCAATCGGCTGTGGTTGAGATTCTTAGACATTAGTCGCGAGCCTACTGGCCCAACACAAAGCGGATTGTTTCGGCGGCCGCCAAATCTATTGTGCGCTGCAATGAACGCTGCGCCATCACCCTTGCGTCTAGCCGTAGCCGGCATGATCGCCATGGCCGTTGCCATGGGCATTGGCCGCTTCGTCTACACCCCGATCCTGCCCGGCATGATGGAAGAACTGCATCTGTCGCCGGCCGATGCCGGCTGGATCGCGTCGGCCAATTATCTCGGCTACCTCGTCGGCGCGCTTGCGGCGGCAGGCGGCTGGGCGCATGGGCGCGAGCGCCTGCTGATGTTTGGCGGCCTTGCCGCCAGTGCTGCGCTCGCCGCCCTGATGGGGCTGAGCGAGACGATGACCGCCTTTGTCGTCCTCCGCTTCCTTGCCGGTCTCGCCAGCGCCTTCGTCATGGTGTTCATGGCCTCGATCGTCTTCGGTCACCTGGCAGCCGCCAACAGAAGCGACCTGCAGGCGCTGCATTTCGGCGGCGTCGGCCTCGGCATCGCGGCATCCTCAGCGCTGATGGCGGTTCTGGTCACCGAACATGCCGGCTGGGCTTCGGGCTGGCTGTGGTCGGCAGCGATTTCCGCCGGCGGCCTTGCGATGGTCGCCTTGCTCGCCGGCGGCACCGCACCTGGCCGCGGCGTGGCCGACCGCGAACCGGCACTGCCGAGGGACCGGTCGTTGGCAAAAGTCATCGTTGCCTACGGCCTGTTCGGCTTCGGCTATGTGGTGACGGCGACCTTCCTGGTCGCCATCGTGCGCCAGGGCGGCGGCGGCCGCGTCTTCGAGGCAAGCGTCTGGATGGTCACCGGCCTTGCCGGCTTTCCCTCGGTCTGGCTGTGGCAGAAGGTAGCGGCACGGATCGGGCTTTATACCGCCTATGCCGTGGGCTGCCTGGTCGAGGTGGTCGGCGTCACCGCCAGCGTCGCCATCGGCGGCACCGCCGGGCCGCTGCTGGCGGGCGTCCTGCTCGGCGGCACCTTCATCGCCATCACCGCGCTCGGCCTGCAGACGGCAAGGCAGCTCGTGCCGGAGGCGCCGCGCCGGATTTTTGCGCTGATGACCGCTTCCTTCGGCATCGGCCAGATCGTCGGCCCGATCGTCGCCGGACTGCTGGCGCAAGCCTCGGGCAACTTCTTCCTGGCCTCGATCGTCGCTGCTGGCGTATTGCTGGTATCTGCTGGGATCACCTGGTCGGCCGCGCCAAAATCGCCATGATTGTGGTCTTGCTCGATGCCGGGCATCGGGTACGGGCATTTGCTTTCCACCTAATGTGTGACTTTATGCCCGCCGAACCCCGCTGATTTGCGCACCGACCGAGGATTTCACCACAGTGTTCGTATCCTTCTTCCCGCAGCCGAAGCTGTTTTTCATCTCGGCCGTCGTCTGGACTGCGGTTCTCGTGGCAGCCTGGTTCCTCGGTGCTGACCAGCTTGGCGCGTTTCTCGGCTTGCCTCCGGCTCTTGCCGACGCGCCGCCCATCATAGGCGTCTCGGTGTTCTGGTCGCCTCCGTTCCTCTGGTTCTACATCTACTATGCGCTTGGCGTTTTGATATTCTATGGCTTCTGGCACTGGTATTCTCCGCACCCGTGGGACCAATGGTCTATCCTCGGCAGTTCGCTGCTCCTGTTCACGACCTACTTTCAGGTGCAGGTAAGCGTGGCGATCAACGCATGGTATGGACCATTCTGGGACCTCATTCAGGGCATCGTTAGCAAAACGGTCAAGGCAACCGAGGCTGATCTTTACGCTCAAATAATCACTTTCCTCGGTATCGCTCTTGTCGCGGTTACCGTGTTCGTTTTGACAAACTTCTTCGTCAGCCACTGGGTGTTTCGCTGGCGCACTGCGATGAACAATTACTACATGTCCTATTGGCCGAAGCTGCGCCATATTGAGGGCGCTGCACAGCGTGTGCAGGAAGACACGATGCGGTTTTCCAAGATAATGGAAGACCTTGGCACTAGCTTCGTCGATTCCATCATGACGCTTATCGCTTTCATGCCGATCCTGCTCAGTTATTCTAAGCATGTCACAGAGTTGCCATTGATCGGTCATGTTCCTCAGCCGCTGGTTTTGGCTGCGATCTTCTGGGCAGTCTTCGGTACAGTCATCATTGCGACCGCAGGCATCAAGCTTCCTGGCTTGCAGTTTCGTAACCAGCGCGTCGAGGCAGCATATCGCAAGGAACTCGTCTACGGTGAGGACGATCCGGCCCGGGCGCAGCCGCCGACCGTCGCGGAGCTGTTTGCGAGTGTGCGGCAAAACTACTTTCGCCTGTATTTCCACTATGTGTATTTCAACGTGGTCCGCTATCTTTATCTTCAGACCAACAACGTCTTCTCCTACTTCCTGATGGTGCCTTCCATGATCGCTGGAACGCTGACGCTGGGTCTCATCAACCAGGTCAGTTCAGCCTTCAGTCAGGTAACCAACTCATTCCAGTATCTCGTCAATTCTTGGTCGACGATTGTCGAGCTTCTGTCAGTTCACAAACGCCTTCGCGCCTTCGAGGCGACGATTCGCGGCGAGCCGCTGCCCGACATTGACCGCCACTTCATGGAGCGTCAGGAACAGGCAAAGGAACCCGACCCAGCTTGATCCTATCTGCATAGACGGTTGGCGGCTCAGCCGCCCACCGCCGCCTGCCTCTCGCTACCACGTTGCCGCTGCACATAATCGCGAAAACTGATGCATTCGACGTCGGCTTTCACGCAAGTCTCGTCGGCAAAGCGCTCCAGCGCGTTCCAGTAGGCGCCGTTGTTCATCGGCGTGAAGTGGAAGCTCAGCACCAGTGGGATGCGCTTGCCCTGATATTGCTTGTCGAAGGCGGCGCGGAAGGCCTGGTAGGTCCGATCGCTGAACTCGGCTGCCTGGCTCGGCCGCTCGAAGCCGCCGGAATGCCTGACATAGAGATTGTAGTCCATGGCGATCACCAGCCTACCATCAGGGCCTTCCGGGATCTGCGGCAGCGAAAAGCGGGTCAAGCCGCCGCCGGTCGGCGGCTCGACCGGGCCTTTCGAAACGCCGCTGGCATCATAGTGGTAGCCGGCTTCAGGCAGGGCCTCATAGAGCCCTTTGCTGGTCGAGAGGTACGGCGCGCGAAAGCCGACAACGGCATGGGCAATATCGCGCCATCCCTTGGGCTCGGGTTCAATACCGTTGATCGCATAGGCGTTTTCCAGAATGCGCTCGAACGAGGCGAATTCCTTCAGCCAGTCGGCCTTGCTCCAGTCCTTGCCGTCGAAATGGCCGCAGCCATGGCTGGCGATGTCGTGGCCTTCCGAAGCGGCGAGCCCGATCTGATCGAGCCGATCGGCGACGTCCTGCTTCGAAGCGGCAAAGCCGATGTTGGATTTGCCCGCGGACTTGGCCGGAGCTGTGTAGTCGGCCCGCGTCTGCGGCGACAGCAGGAAGACGCAGGACAAAAAGTAGGTGAAATGCGCGCCGGTGCGCTTGGCCAGCGCCCGGCTGCGCTGCCATTGCGAGATCTCCCGGGCGCTATCGAACGAGATGATGACGATCTGCTTCGGCTTTGCCGGGGCAGGCGGCGCCGGCGGGTCGGCGAAAGCCGCACCAGCCATGGCAAGCACGGCTGAGGAAAACGCAACAACGCGGGACAAACGTGGCATCGGCAATCTGGGCTTGATCTGGAGGCAGTCCAAGCCGGCTATCGGCAAAATGTGGCGTGGGTGCGATCAACGTCGGCAGCTATGCGCCCGGCGATTAGCCGATTTTCCTGCCGAGCCCCTTCCATGCCCGCGAAATTTCGCTAAAACGCGGGCTCAAGAAGCGCCCCTGTTAGGGCAGCAATGGTTTTGATTGATGTCCGACGACAGTTTTATCCGCGAAGTCAACGACGAGATCCGTCGCGAGCAGGCGCAGGCGCTATGGGACCGCTTTGGTCCGGCGATCCTTGGCCTCGCCATCCTGGTGGTGCTTGGCACCGCCGCCTTCGTCGGCTACCGCTATTGGGACGAGACCCGCGCCAACCGCTCCGGCGATGCCTTCTCGCAGGCGCTGAAGCTTGCCAATGACGGCAAGAGCGACGAGGCGCTGACCGCCCTCGAACAGCTGGAAAAGGATGGCTACGGCGCCTATCCGCTGCTCGCCCGCATGCGCGCGGCAACCGTCAAGGCCGACAAGGGCGACTTTGCCGCCGCCGTCGCCGATTTCGATGGCGTCGCCGCCGACAACGCCATTCCCCAGGGCATTCGCGACATGGCGCGCCTGCGGGCCGCCCTGCTGCTCGTCGATCACGGCTCCTTCGCCGACGTCTCCAGCCGCGTCGAGGCGCTGACCGCCGACAACAACACGCTGCGCCACACAGCGCGCGAAGCGCTCGGCCTTGCCGCCTGGAAGGAAGGCAAGACCCAGGATGCGCTGAAACTGTTCGACCAGATCGCCGCCGATGACGGCGCCCCGCGCAACGCGCGCCAGCGGGCGACGCTGATGTCGGAATTGATCCGCGGCTCGGGCGCGTCATGATACGCATCGCCCAAAGCCTGCCCTCGGGCCTGACCCAAGGGCGCGCTGCGGTTTGGGCGATGATATGGATAGCCGGATGAGCTTCAAAGTCGCCATTATCGGCCGGCCCAATGTCGGCAAATCGACGCTTTTCAACCGATTGGTGGGACGGAAGCTGGCGCTTGTCGACGACACGCCGGGCGTCACCCGCGACCGTCGCGTCCACGCGGCCAAACTCTACGATCTGCATTTCGATGTCATCGACACCGCCGGTTTCGAAGACGCCGCCGCCTCGACGCTGCCCGGCCGCATGCGCGCGCAGACCGAGATCGCGATCCGCGAAGCCGACCTGATCTTCTTCACCATCGACGCCAAGTCCGGGCTTTTGCCCGACGACCGCACCTTTGCCGAGATCGTGCGCAAGTCCGGCAAGCCGGTCGTGCTGGTCGCCAACAAGGCCGAGGCCAAGGGCGCCCAGGGCGGCATGCTGGAAGCCTGGGAACTGGGCTTGGGCGAGCCGATCCCGGTCTCGGCCGAGCACGGCCAGGGCATGCCCGATCTGCGCGACGCGGTGATCGAGGCGCTGGGCAAAGACCGCGCCTTCGGCGAGGAAGAAGACGAGGCCGAGGACGTCGCCGCCAGCGAGGTGCTGATCGGCGAGGACATCACCGATCCCGACGCCGAACCCGCCTATGACGACACCAAGCCGATGCGCATCGCCGTCGTCGGCCGGCCCAATGCCGGCAAGTCGACGCTGATCAACGCGTTGATCGGCGAGGAGCGGCTGCTGACCGGCCCGGAAGCCGGCATCACCCGCGATTCCATCTCCGTCGACTGGGACTGGCATGGCCGCCGGCTAAAACTGTTCGACACTGCCGGCATGCGCCGCAAGGCCAGGATCCACGAGAAGCTGGAAGTGATGTCGGTGCAGGACGGCTTGCGCGCCATCCGCTTTGCCGAGATCGTCATCATCGTGCTCGACGCCACCATCCCTTTCGAGAAGCAGGATTTGCAGATCGCCGACCTGATCATCCGGGAGGGCAGGGCGCCGGTCATCGCCTTCAACAAATGGGACCTGATCGACAATCCGCAGGAACTGCTGGCCGAGTTGCGCGAAAAGACCACACGGCTTTTGCCGCAGGTGCGCGGCATCCAGGCGGTGACCGTTTCGGCCGAGACCGGGCGCGGCCTCGACAAGCTGATGGATGCCGTCATCAAGACGCACAAGGTGTGGAACAGCCGCGTTTCCACCGGCAAGCTCAACCGCTGGCTGGAAAGCATTCTGGCGCATCACCCGCCGCCCGCTGTCGCCGGCCGCCGGCTCAAGGTCAAATATGTCACCCAGGCCAAGACCCGGCCGCCGGGTTTCGTCGTCCAGTGCTCGCGGCCCGACGCGATGCCGCAATCCTATGTCCGCTACCTCTCCAACAGCCTGCGCGAAGCCTTCGACATGCCCGGCGTGCCGATCAGGATAGCGCTGCGGACTTCGGACAACCCGTTCGCGGGGAGAGCGAACAAGCGCAAGTGAGCGGTGACGGTTGCGAAATTCTCCGCAAGATTGGCGGGACAGCACCCCCCTCTGCCTGCCGGGCATCTCCCCCGCAAGGGGGGAGATCAGTCGTTTCGTCCTTGGAGCCTCTCTTGCAACGTTGAAAATTGGCGAAAGCATTCGCGAGATCCAATCTCCCCCCTTGCGGGGGAGATGTCCGGCAGGACAGAGGGGGGTGTGACGGAACGCTACGCTGGACAGCCGCTTCCGTCTAAGCGACCTCTCTCAACCGCTCGTCCTGCGGCAGCGCCGCCACCGCCGCGTGCCACAATATATCCGCCAGCCGCGCCGCCACCGGGTCCAGTTCGGCGTCTTTCTGGTGCAGCACCAGCGCCATGGTCGGCAGCGCGGGTAAGCCCAGCGTTTGCGGCGCCATCGCCCTGACATTGGCCGGCAGGCCGATATCCGTGCGGATGGTCAGGCCGAGGCCGGCGGCGACCGCCGCCCAGATGCCGCCAAGGCTGGGGCTGGAGAAGGCCATCCGCCATGGCAGGCCGGCGCGGTCGAGTGTTTCCGTCGTCACCGTGCGCAGCAGGCACGGCGCTTCCAGCGCCACCAGCGGCAGCGCCTCGCCCTCGCGCAGCCTGGTCTCGATCAGCTTGGCCGGCCCGATCCAGCGCAATTGCGCGTCGCCGACATGCCGGCTGTAAGGCAGCGCCTGGCCGCTGTCCCAGGCCAGCGCAATGTCGAGATTGCCTGATGTGATCCGCTCGGCAAGTTCATAGCTGCGCCCGATCCGCGCCTCGATCTTGACCTTGGGGTGCGCGCGGGCGAAGCGTCCGAGCACCTCCGGCAGCACCGCCTCGCCGAAATCCTCCTGCAGGCCGAGCCTGACCCAGCCTTCCAGTTCCACGTCGTGGATGGCCGAGGCCGCCTCGTCGTTCAACTCGAGCAGCCGCCTGGCATAGCCGAGCATGGTTTCGCCGGCTTCGGTCAACGCCAGTCCGCGGCCCGACTTGCGGAAGATCGGCGTCGCCGCCTGGTCCTCCAGCTTCTTCAATTGCGCGCTCACCGCCGAAGTCGAGCGTCCAAGCCGGTCGGCGGCCTTGGCGAAGCTGCCGAGTTCCATCCCGGTGACGAAGCTTCGGAGGACATCAAGGTCGAAGGTTACGCGGCGCATCAAAACGGTCCTGTTGTTCGGGAACAATTGTCAAAAAATTCCCGATATTCGGGATGAAGTTATGGCGGTAAAGGCGAGGCGTCAAGGTCCCGAAAGGGCATCAACAGGAGTCCCGCCATGTCGATTGCCGACGCAAATCGTGAGCCAGGCCGGGTTGGCCGAGCCGCCGCCGTCACGTCGAAGGCTGAACGATTTCCCGCCAATCATCGCTGGAAGGTGCTTGGCATCGGCGTTGCCGCCAATGCCGGTTTCTCCGCCACCTTCGCCGGCATACCGGCGGCGGCGGTGTTTCTGCGGTCGGGCTATCACTTGAGCAATGGCAATCTCGGCCTGGTCCTCGGCCTTCTCGGACTGGGCGTTGCCTTGAGCGAACTGCCCTGGGGCCTGCTCACCGACCGGTGGGGAGATCGCGGCGTGCTGTTGACCGGCCTTGGTGCGACCGCGGCGTGGCTCGCCCTGATGGCGTTGTTCATCGTGCCCTCAGTGACCTATGTGCCTGGCGTCGCAATGCTGGCCGCATGCCTTCTGGTCGCCGGCCTGCTCGGCGGCAGCGTCAACGGTTCCAGCGGCCGCGCCATCATGGCCTGGTTCCACGAAGGCGAACGTGGCTTTGCCATGAGCATCAGGCAGACCGCGGTGCCGCTCGGCGGCGGGCTCGGCGCGCTGGTCCTGCCGTCGCTGGCATCGGTGCACGGTTTCGCGGCGGTCTTCGGGCTGCTGGCCGCCATGAACGCCGTCTCTGCGCTGTTTGCCTGGCGATGGCTGCACCAGCCGCCGGAACTGGACAATGCCGGCAGCATGGCCATGGCAAAGTCGGGCGGTCCCGCGCCGCTGCGCAATGTCGAGGTCTGGCGCATCGCCACCGCCATCGGCCTGCTCTGCTTTCCGCAAGTGGCGGTGCTCACCTTCGCCTCCGTTTTCCTGCACGATTTCGCCGGCATGGCCACGCTCACGATCAGCGCCAGCCTTGCCGCGGTGCAGACCGGCGCGATGGTGATGCGCGTCTGGAGCGGCCGCTACACCGACCGCCACGGCAACCGCCGCTCATTCCTGCGGCTCTGCAGCGTGACAAGCGCGTTTGGCTTCGCGGCCGTCGGCCTGCTGGTCCTGGCGGCAGGAGCCACGCCAGACGCCCATGCCGCGTTGATCCCGGCGATCGCCGTGCTGCTGGTCCTCGCCGGCATTTCGGTCTCCGCCTGGCATGGCGTCGCCTACACCGAACTCGCCACGCTTGCCGGTGCCAGCCGCGCCGGAACCGCGCTCGGTCTTGCCAACAGCTTCGTCTTCATCGCCTTCTCCGTGGTGCCGACCGCCATTCCGGCTTTGCTGCTTGTCTGGTCGTGGCCTGGCGTCTGGCTGGTGGGCGCGCTCTGCGCCATGATTGCATGGCCAATTTTCCTGAGGCCGAACTGACGGGTTGCCGGCCGGCAAGCGGCGTCCCATTTCGGGCCGCTTCGGAAAAACACGATCGACCGCGTTAACCCCGCATCAAGGTTAATGCTTCACTTTGGCTCTCCAGTGGCTCAGTGGCGTTTCTGGAGAGTTCCCCGTGCATCGACGTGTCCTGAAGCGGCTGGCCGCCGCCGCCGGTGAGAAAAAACGTTCCTTCGTATCGCCATTGGTCATCGGGCTCGGCATCTGGATCGGCTTTCCAACTGTCGTCGCCTACCAGGACATGGGCAGCTTGATTTCCGGCCTCGAAGCCTCGGGCACCCGCTGGAACTCTTATGTCGAGCGCTCCGTCGCCGGCTCGGTTCATGCCGCCGAAATGCCTTTCATCGATTCCGTCACCACCGGTTCGCTCTCGGGTTCGGGCGTGCGCCTGCCCGGCGTCGGCAAGGTCTCGTTTCGCGGCAAGGGCAATGTCGCCGGCATCACGCCCGACGAGGACCGCATCATGCGCGCCGACAAGAAGGGCCGCATCATCCAGGTCTCGCCGGTGGCGCCGCCGAAGAACTTCAATGCCGGCTCGATCTTTCAGCGCACGTCCTCGCTGCTGCGGCCGAGCATGGACAGCGGCCTGAAGCTCGCCTTCGCCAAGCCCGGCATCAAGGGCAAGGAAATCCAGATCGCCCAGGCCTTCCACACCAACGTGGACAAGAAGCCCGATCCCGGCGTGCCGGCCATGCTTGCCGCGTTGGTCAACAATGACAGACCGGACGTGCTGGCCACCGCCTATGCCCAGGCCGAACCCGATTACGCCAAGGCCTCACCCTTCGAAGCGCTGCTGCAGGACGAGGAGCCGAGCAGCGGGCGCTTCATTCCGCCGATGGCCAAGGGTGACCACTCGTGGATCCAGAACCCGCTGCCGGCCAGCGTCTTCTCCACGAAGGAGCAGGCCTGCCTCGCCAACGGCATCTATTTCGAGGCGCGCGGCGAATCCGTGCGCGGCCAGGCCGCCGTCGCGCAGGTCATTCTCAACCGCGTCCGCAATCCGGCCTATCCGAACTCGATTTGCGGCGTCGTCTACCAGAACGACAACTGGCTGAACCGCTGCCAGTTCTCCTTCGCCTGCGACGGCCGCAAGAAGCGCATCGAGAGCCCCGCCCATTACAAGACCGCGCAGGACGTCGCGATGGCGGTCACCGCCGGCAAGATATTCATTCCCGAAGTCGGCTCATCGACCCACTACTACGCCAACTACGTCCATCCGGGCTGGGCGCGCACGATGCAGAAGATGACCAAGATCGGCCTGCATATCTTCTACCGCACCTATGGCGGCGGCTGGAGCTGAGCCCTTCGGCTTGCCTGTCGCAAACGAACCGCAAAGGCCCTGGAAGCCGAAATCGGACAGCGGTCGCCGGACGGATTCGGGGCATGTGCCGACCCGATAGTGCCGGGCACGATGTCGCACCTCGCCAAGTAATTGATTCCAATAGAAAAAATACATGGCTTTGAAGTCCCGCCCGTGGCTTGACGGGCGCAAACCCTCTAACTATGTTGCCGGCGACTTTAGAAGCGGACGGACGGTGACGGTCTGACCGGGCAGGGGGGTTACGATGGCCGACAAGAACGGGCCAGACGGAACCGGAGAAACCGGCCGCGGCAGCAAGCACGAGGCCGACATCCGCGACGAAGATCTCGAACGCCGCCGGCGTGAGCTTGGAGCATCGCTTGCGACAAGACGGCCGGATCAGCTCGAGGGGAATGACGGCGCGAAAGCGACGGCCGGATATGGCCAGGCGCTCAAGCTGTCCAGCGAGTTCATCGCCGGGATAGTGGTGGGTGTGGGCCTTGGCTGGTTTCTGGATCGTGTGGCGGGAACCTCGCCATGGGGTCTGGTCGTCGGCTTGTTGCTGGGCTTTGGCGCCGGCGTGCTCAATGTCCTGCGTTCGTCAGGTGTTGTGGCGGAATTCGGAAAAAGCGAGAAGTCGCACGATCCGAAAGAATGAAATGGCGCCGCCAACGGCGCACAAGGACACTTAAGGCCGTTCGCGGCTTTGACGGGGATGTAAATGGCTGCTGACAAGGTCGATCCGATCCACCAGTTCCATATCGTCAAGCTGATTCCGATCAACATCGGAGGCTATGACCTGTCCTTCACCAATTCGTCCCTGTTCATGGTCGCGACCGTCCTCGTCGCATCGGCGTTTCTGTACCTCTCGACCTCGAGCCGCAGCCTTGTTCCCGGGCGCCTGCAGTCGGTTTCGGAAATGGGCTACGAGTTCGTCTCCAACATGCTGCGCGACGCCGCCGGAACGCAGGGCATGAAGTTCTTCCCCTTCGTGTTCTCGTTGTTCATGTTCGTACTGGTCGCCAACCTGCTTGGCCTTTTCCCGTACTTCTTCACCGTCACCAGCCACATCATCGTCACCTTCGGCCTCGCAGCCCTGGTGATCGGAACCGTCGTTGTCTACGGCTTCACGAAGCACGGTCTGGGTTTCCTCAAGCTCTTCGTGCCGCATGGCGTTCCGGTGTTCCTGCTGCCACTGGTGGTGCTGATCGAAGTGATCTCCTTCGTGTCGCGCCCGGTCAGCCTCTCGGTTCGTCTGTTCGCCAACATGCTGGCCGGCCACATCACACTGAAGGTGTTTTCGGGCTTCGTCGTCAGCCTGAGCGCGCTCGGCGCCGTCGGCGTTGCCGGTTCGGTGTTGCCGCTGGCCATGGCAGTCGCGCTGACCGCGCTGGAATTGCTGGTCGCTTTCCTGCAGGCCTACGTCTTTGCGGTGCTGACCTGCATGTATCTGAACGACGCCCTGCATCCCGGGCACTGACCTAGAATTTCCGGCATCTTTCGCCGGATGGAATTGCAACGAATTACAGATCCAAAGGAGTTTAAAATGGACGCAGAAGCAGCAAAGTACATCGGCGCCGGTATCGCTTGCCTGGGCATGGGCGGCGCGGGCATTGGCCTCGGCAACATCTTCGGCAGCTACCTGGCGGGCGCCCTGCGCAATCCGTCGGCCGCCGATGGCCAGTTCGGCCGCCTGATTTTCGGCTTCGCCGTGACCGAAGCTCTGGGCATTTTCTCGCTTCTCATCGCGCTTCTCGCCCTGTTCGGCTGAGCCCCTGTTCGGCCAATTATTGGTCGGACGAGCATTGGGAAGAATTGGCTGGCCGCATTCCTGCGGCCATGCCTGATATCAGGGGATAGTCCATGTTCGTGACATCTGCGTTTGCGCAAGAGTCCGCACCCGCCGCTGAAGGCGCCCATACCGGTACGGAAGGCGACACGCATTCCGGCACCGGCGTGCCTGCCGAGGCGCACGGCACGTTCCCGCCATTCGATCCGGCGACGTTTCCGTCCCAGCTTCTGTGGCTGGCGATCACGTTCGGGCTGTTCTATTTGTTCCTGAAGAAGGTGGTGATGCCGCGCCTTGGCGGCATCATCGACGTCCGCAGCGATCGCATCACGCAGGACCTCGACCAGGCCGCCAAGCTGAAGGGCGAGGCGGACGCCGCCGTTGCCGCTTACGAGCAGGAACTGGCGGAAGCCAAGGCCAAGGCCAACGCGATCGGCCAGCAGGCCAACGACGCTGCCAAGGCTGAAGCCGAGGCTGCCCGCAAGAAGGTCGAGGCCGCCCTCGACAAGAAGCTCGGCGAGGCGGAGGCCAGCATTGCTTCCATCAAGGCCAACGCCATGAAGGAAGTCGGCACGATTGCCGAGGACACCGCTTCAGCCATCGTCGATGCGCTTGTCGGCGGCAAGACCAGCAAGGCCGAGATCTCGGCTGCGGTCAAATCCGTGGCCCGGTGAGGAGCACATTATGGACGCCACATCTCTCGCAACGCTCTGGGCAACGGTTGCCCTCGTCATTTTCCTCGGCGTTGCCGTTTACATCAAGGTGCCGGGCCTGATCGCCAAGTCGCTCGACGCCCGCGCGACCAAGATCAGCGACGAGCTTGCGGAAGCCCGCCGGTTGCGCGAAGAGGCCCAGCAACTGCTCGGCCAATACCAGAAGAAGCGCAAGGAAGCCGAGCAGGAGGCCGCAGCCATCGTCGCTGCCGCCAAGCGCGAAGCCGACATGCTTGCCGCCGAGGCGCACAAGAAGACCGAAGACTATGTCACCCGCCGCACCGCGCTTGCCGAGCAGAAGATCGGCCAGGCCGAGCGCGAAGCCGTCGCCGAAGTGCGCGCCAGCGCCGTCGACATCGCTGTCGAGGCGGCCCGCACGCTGCTTGCCGGCAAGATCGACGCCAAGGCCGGCGCCGACCTGTTCAAGTCCGCGCTGCAGGACGTGAAGGCCAGGCTGAACTGAGCGGGATTAGCTCGCTGACATCGAGCCGCTTGGGTGACCTGGCGGCTTTTTTGTTTGGCGAGGCGTCGAAGCCGCCAATCTCCCCCTTGTGGGGGAGATGCCCGGCAGGGCAGAGGGGGGCGCTGTCCCGCCGGCGTTTCCAGATTTTCTATTTCGTGTTACGGATTCCTTGCATCGGCAGGTTTACTGAAAGGTCGCGTTCCTTCGCGCCCCCCTCTGGCCTGCCGGCCATCTCCCCCTCAAGGGGGGAGATTAGCTGTCCAACCCGACAAACCCTTCTTCTTCCACCACCTCAACCCCACCCAGCCTGAACGGCGCGAATGATGCCCGGTGCAGCCTTGCCACCGGCCCATGCGCTTCGATCGCGGTGCGGTGCCGCACGGTGGCGTAGCCCATATGGACCTCGAACCCGTAGCGCTCGTGATGGCTGCCGCAGCCGCACATCATGCGGTCGCGCATCACCTTGGCGACGATCGAGGCGGCGGCGATCGATTGCGAGCGCTGGTCGCCCTTGATCAGCGCGCGGCCTTCGCAGAGGAGGCCCGGCGGCACATCGCGGCCATCGGCCAGCGCCAGCTTCGCCTGGATCGGCAGGCCGGCAAGGGCGCGGCGCATGGCTTCCAGGCTGGCCTTGAGGATGTTGCTGCCGTCAATGCCTTCGGCGCTGACCGAGGCCATCGACACGCCGAGCGCTGACCCCAGGATTTTCAGGAACAGCGCCTCGCGCTGCAAATGGTTGAGCCGTTTGGAATCGTCGAGCCCGTCGGGAATGTTGGCGGGATCGAGGATCACGGCCGCCGCCACCACCGGCCCCGCCAGCGGACCGCGGCCGGCCTCGTCCATGCCTGCCACCGGCCACAGGCCTTCGGCCATCGCCTTCGTCTCGAAGGAGAAATCGGGCTTTTCGACGATTTCGAAAAGAAGCGGAGAATCGGAACGTGCGCGAGCCATGTTGCGGCGAGGTTCGCATCGGCTCCGATTCTCCGCAAGTCCCTCCAGGGTCGAGTGGGGCAAGACCGGGAGGGCACCGTCTGCAGGCCGGGGGACAGGCCGGACGGGATTCTTGGGTCGCCTGACAGCCACGAGGGCAGGGCAAGCGCTACTCTCAGAGCAGCATCAGCTGCTCGGTCGCCTTGGCGGCGGCGACAAACTGGTCGGTTCGGAGCGTGCGCCGCTCGGCGTTGAGGCCGAGCCGCTTGGCCGTGATCTCGAAGCGCCGGCCGATCTGCCAGGCATAGGGGCCGGCGCCTTTCATCCGCTTGCCCCATTCCGAATCATAGTCCTTGCCGTCGCGCATCGAACGGATCAGCGACATCACGTGCCGGTAGCGGTCGGGATAATGGCGCAGCAGCCAGTCCTTGAAGATCGGCGCCACCTCGAGCGGCAGGCGCAGGATGACATAGCCGGCCTCGCGGGCGCCTGCGGCGCGTGCCGAATCGAGGATGCGCTCCATCTCCTGGTCGGTCAGGCCGGGAATGATCGGCGCCACCATGACAGAGGCCGGGATGCCGGCATCGGAAAGCTGCCGGATCGCCTCAAGCCGCTTGGTCGGCGTCGACGCGCGTGGCTCCATGGTGCGCGCCAGCATGCGGTCCATCGTCGTCACCGACAGCGCCACCTTGGCCAAGCCCCGTTCGGCCATGCGCGACAAGATGTCGATGTCGCGCGTCACCAGATGGGATTTGGTGACGATGCCGACCGGATGGCCGCGCGCCTCCAGCACTTCGAGGATCTCGCGCATGATCCGGTATTGTTTCTCGATCGGCTGGTAGGGATCGGTGTTGGTGCCGATCGCGATGGTGCGCGGCTGATAGCCATCCTTCGACAGTTCCTTGTCGAGCAGCCGCGCCGCATCCGGCTTGGCAAACAGCTTCGCTTCGAAATCCAGCCCCGGCGACAGGCCCATGAAGGAATGCGTCGGCCGGGCGAAACAATAGACGCAGCCATGCTCGCAGCCGCGATAGGGGTTGATCGAGCGGTCGAAGGAAATGTCGGGCGATTCGTTGCGGGTGATGATGGTGCGCGGCTTCTCGACCTGCACTTCGGTCTTGAACGGCGGCAATTCCTCCAGCGAATTCCAGCCGTCGTCGAACACATGCCGGCTGACCGGCTCGAACCGGCCGGACGGGTTGATGCCCGCGGAACGGCCGCGGTTGCGATCCGGACGGACGCGCATGCCGCTCTGTTCGATCATCGCATTGGCCATCTCGGCTCGCCCTGCTCCGAAAGCAGCAATGTCCGCACGCACGATATGTTCCATTTTGGCCCTTTCCCAAGGACTGTCGGCTGGCTGTCGAATCGCTCTGTTCATGAAAATAATCCTATTTCGCTGATGAGAACAAAGCAAGAACTTTTTAGTTGGACCATGCAAAACTGGCGCTGCGCCGGGCTTTCCGCTATTCGGCTAAAAAATGCTCAGCGTTCTCATCGAAACCCGGGATGACGAAGAAGGCCTTGCCCGCACGCTCGCCTCATTGATCGGCGGCGCGGTCGAGGGCGTGGTACGCGATGTCATCGTCTGCGACACCGGCTCGACCGACCAGACGCATCGGGTTGCCGATCATGCCGGCTGCCATTTCGTCGCCGGCGGCATCGGCGCGGGAATCAGGCAGGCGAAGGGTGACTGGCTGCTGTTTCTCGAGCCGGGCGCAAGGCTGGCCGACGGCTGGATCGACGACGTCGTCGCTCACACGGCGCGGCAAACCATGCCGGCGCGCTTTTCCCGTGCGCGCGGCAGCCGCACGCCGTTCCTGTCACGGGTGTTTTCGGGCAACCGGGCGCTGGCCGAAGGGCTGGTCATCAGCAAGCGCCAGGCCGCTGCCCTGTCGAAGAACGCGCACAGCGCCGAAGCCCTTGCGCGCGGTCTCGCCACCAGGCGGCTCGACGCCGAAATCTGGCTGGCGCCGAAGAAGTGATGTTTCTCCCTTCTCCCCGTTCCCAGGGAGAAGGGTGCCCGAAGGGCGGATGAGGGGCAGCGTCGGCGTCCCCCCGGAATTGACACTGTCCGCTGCGCCGTCCGGCTTTTTCGCCGCAAAAACCTATTGTGCATTGCACAAAAGCTGACGCGGGATTAGCATTCCGTTGATGCGGGATATCGGGTTTGGGTAGTGCCGGAGCGGTAAGCAAGCGCCGCGTCGTCGTTGCTGCCGTTCATATCTGAGGACCCCGATGAACCTTTCGTCCCCTGACAAATCCGGCGCCCCCAGTCTAGAGGCCATTGCCCGCAACGGCAGCCTGCTCCGCCGCATCGCGGTGCGTATCCCGACCTATCTGTCCGACCTGCGCGAAAATCCCGCATGGCTGCCGATGTTCGTGCTTGCCCGCACCATGCCGGCGCGCAAACTGCACTGGCTTGGCGCCAAAGCCGCGCGCCCCGCGCAGAGTGCCGGAGCGACGATGTTCAGGGGCGTCGACCTCAAGTCGATCGTCGCGGCGCTGCGCGCCGATGGCCTGTTCTCCGGACTGGTCCTTCCGCAGGCAATCCACGAAGAGATCGCCAGCTTTGCTCAGAGCACGCCGTGCTTCGGCAATTTCGACCGCCGGCTCGAATTCATGCCCGGAGAACACGCAGAAGCCGAGAAGCGGTTCGGCCGCTCTTTGCTCAGCGGACACTATTTCGAGCGCATCCTCGGCTGCAAGGCGGCACTCGCCATCCAGAACGACCCGCTGCTGCTCGACATCGCCCAGCACTATCTGGGCGGGCAGGCAAAGCTGATCACCACGCGTGTCTGGTGGAGCTTTCCGACCGGCGAGGCTTCCGACGCCGACAAGAACCTTGCCTCGCTCGGCAAATATCATTTCGATCTCGACGACTGGCGGATGCTGAAATTCTTCTTCTATCTCAAGCCCTGCGATGCCGGCACCGGCCCGCATGTCTATGTCAAAGGCAGCCACAACAGGCGCAGCCTCAAGCACCAGTTGACGCTGCTGGTCGGCCATCCGGCGCAAGACGTGCTCAAGGTCTATGGCGACGACAGCCCGGTCACGCTGACCGGCGAGGCCGGCCTCGGCTTCGTCGAGGACCCGTTCGGCTTCCACATGGGCACCGTGCCGTCCACCACGCCACGGCTGATGATGGAGGTCGGCTTCGGCGTCTCGCCGCCCTCGCGCCGCCGCTTCCACGGCGAACCGGTCATCCGCTGAGGCCGGAGCGGATCTCGACCGGCATCCAGCGCGCTTGCCGCCGGGCAATGCGACCCTCTTTGTTCTCGGCATCATAGTCCATTGGGACCGGCTCGCGGTTGAACCGCGGCCGGTCATCCAGCGCATTGACGATGACGATCGCTCTCGGTTCGCCGTCGGTGGTCACAGCAGCGACATAGACGCCGCAGTCCCGGCAGATGAGATAATCGGCGGTGCGCAATCCGAACCGGTATCGGTGCAGCCGGGCCTCGTCCTCGACCGCGACGATCAATCGCCCCTGCGGATCGGCGGCGGCGCGCGAACCATGCCGGACACAGAACGCGCACTGGCAGGCGCGGATCTCCATCTCGGACGGCTCAATTCCGGTTTCGAAGGTCAGGTGGATGTTGCCGCAATGGCAGCCGCCGCGGTGCGCGCTCATTGGATCTCTTCCGTCTTGACTTGGCGACAGACTATCCGCCCGACGACCCGGAGGAAATGACCTCTCGAAGGCGCAGCCGCCATTCTGCCTGACAAAGGCAGCACTTGGCCGGCTTTGCCTTGGTTTACGAGGCGGCCTTGCCGCGCCGCAACTGCTCGTCCAGGCGCGGCATGATCTCGACGAAGTTGCAGGGCATGTGGCGGTAGTCGAGCTGCGGTTTCAGGATGCCGTCCCAGGCGTCCTTGCAGGCGCCGGGCGAGCCCGGCAGCACAAAGACGAAGGTGGCGTTGACGACGCCGCCCGTCGCCCGGCTCTGCACTGTCGAGGTGCCGATCTTGTCGTAGGAAATGCGGTGGAACACTTCGGAAAAGCCATCCATGCGCTTCTCGAAGATCGGCTCCAGCGCCTCCGGCGTCACGTCGCGGCCGGTAAAACCGGTGCCGCCGGTGGTGATGACGACATCGATGTCTTCGTCGCGCGACCAGCCCAGCACCTTGTCGCGGATTTTCTCCCGGTCGTCGGTGACGATGTCGCGCGCGGCCAGGACATGGCCGGCCTCGGCGATGCGATCAGCCAGCGTCTGGCCGGATTTGTCGTCGGCAAGGCTGCGCGTATCGGACACCGTCAGCACCGCGATGCGCACCGGGATGAACAGGCGGCTTTCGTCAATTTTGGTCATCGGCCCCCTCTGAAGCGATGCTTCGTGTCGCGGCGACAAACCACTCCGGTTCGCGGCTGCGGATCTCGGCGGCGGCGCGCTTGGCGACATTGCCGGTCTCGAACAGCCCGAAGCATGTCGCGCCGGAGCCCGACATGCGCGAGAATCCAGATCCGGCCCTGTTCAGCAGGGAAAGCGCTCTGCCGATGGGCGGCTGTATTGCTTGCGCCGGTTCCTCAAGATCGTTGCGGGTGATCTCCAGCCAATTGCGGACGCCGTGGAAATCGAAACCGCGCGGCAGCGGCGGCAGTCCTTCATTGTCGCGTTTTTCAAGTGCATTGAACACATCGGGCGTCGAGACGGCGACGCCGGGATTGACCAGCACCAAAGCGAGCGCCGGAAAATCCGGCACCAGCGACAGCTCGTCGCCGACGCCACGCGCAACCAGCGGTTTTGCCGCAAGACACATCGGCACGTCGGCGCCGAGCGTGAGACCGATCCGGCTCAGTTCGGCCTCGCCGATGTCGAGCCCCCAGGTCCGGACAAGACCCTGCAATACCGCCGCCGCGTCGCTCGAGCCGCCGCCGACCCCGGATGCGACCGGCAGGTTCTTTTCCAGCCGGATGGCAACCGGCGGCGTGCTCTGCTGGCCGGCCTGCCTGCGCAGCGCCTCGCGCGCCTTCACCACCAGATTGCTGTCGTCGATCGGCACGGAAGTCGCGTAACGGCCCGATACGGAGAACCGGTCGGCGTCGGCAGGCTCGATCTCGACCCTGTCGCCGAAGCGGGTGAAAACGACCAGGCTCTCGAGCAGATGATACCCGTCGGCGCGCCTGCCGCTGACGTGCAGCGCCAGATTTATCTTGGCGGGCGCAAGCCACGTCCGGGCTGCGGCATCCAAACTGTCGGCTGCTGACGGGATGATGCTCAGTCCTTGGCCAGGCGGTATTCGCCGGTCTTGGGATCCTGGACCAGCGTGCCGTTGGTGCCGTTGGCTGCCTGCTTTTCGGTGCGCCGCACCTTGGCGGTCACACGTTCGGCCTCGCGGACGAAGGTGCGGTAGCCGAAATAAGCGGCTGCGCCGACAACTGCGAAGAAAATGATCTGTGGCATTTCAAAGCTCCTCCCTCGCAAGGCGGCAAGGCAGACTGTCAAGCCCTCATGCTAGACGCTTTCCCTGCTTTTTCAAAGCCCGAAGCGAGCCCACAATGCGCGCTCTTCCGCCGCATCGATCACGCCGCTTGCGGCGGCGGCGGCAATATCGGGCGCTGAAAAGTTCGAGCCGAACAGGCCGATGCGGCCAAACAGGCCACGCGGCGCGGTGACCAGCCTGAGCTGGGTTTTCGCGCCGAAGCGGGTTTTCAGTACCGTGCGCATGTCGCTCAACGCATCGACGAGGCCAAGCTCCAGCCCTTTCTTGCCGGTCCAGAACAGGCCGGTGAACAGGTCCGGATCGTCCTTCAGCTTGGTGCCACGGCGTTCCCTGACCAGGTCGATGAAGGTCTCGTGCACTTCCAGCTGCAGCGCCTTCAGGCGCTCGACGTCTTCCCTCTTCTCCGGCTTGAACGGGTCGAGCACCGCCTTGTTCTGGCCGGCGGTGTGGACACGGCGCTCGACACCGATCTTCTTCATCAACTCGGGAAAGCCGAACGAGGCCGAGACGACACCAATCGAACCGACGATGGAGGACGGATCGGCAAAGATCTCGTCGCCGGCGACCGCGATCATGTAGCCGCCCGAGGCCGCCACATCCTCGACGAAGACCAGCACCTTCTTGTTCTTCTCGACCGCGAGGTCACGGATGCGCTTGAAGATCAGCCGCGACTGCACCGGCGAGCCGCCAGGCGAATTGATCGAAATGGCGACGGCGGGCGCATCGAACAGGAACGCCTTTTCGATGAGGGCGGCGGTGGACGCCAAGGACAGGCTCGGCCGGAACGGGCCGCCGCCGGCCATGATGGTGCCATGCAGCCTGATGACGGGAATGGTGACGACGCTGGATCGCCAGGATTTCGGCAGCAGGCGGTTGAAAAGGCGTTTCACGAGGTGGCTGTCTCCAAATGGCTTCAACGCATGTAGGGATTTGCGGGTCAACGGCAATGCTGCAATCCATCTCAGCCAACTGTGTGCCGGTTTTGCGGCAACGACACTGACGGGCCCAAAATCAATCGCCAAACAGCGACGCCAGTCCGTTGTTGATCATCTCGGTTCGTTCCGACGGGCCGTCGCCCGTTTGCCCATGCAGCATCAAAGGCGGGCGGATCGACAGCTTGCCGCGCGCGCCGAGCGCTGCCCTGACGACAATGCGGATTGCGGCTGCTTCCGGGCGTGGATGCACAGCCAGCATCTCGGCGTCGCCGAAGCGGCCCGACAGCGCATGGAGGAGGTCGCCAAGCTGTTCCGGCCGCGCAATGACGGCCAGGCCCCCGCGCGGTTTGGCGACGGCAGCCGCACTCCGGATCCAGCTTTCGAACAGCCCCTGTTCCATCACATGCGCTTGCCGCCGCAGCGGATCGGGCGTGGCGCGGTCTTGCGCCGCGTTGAAGGGCGGGTTCATGATGACGAAATCGAAGGAATTGTCGGCAAGGCCGGCTTGCGTCCGCGCCCGGCCTGACAGCGTGACGTCGGCGGTCAGCACCGAGGCGCGATTGCCGAGATGCGCATTGCCGGGATGGGCGAGCGTGGTTGTGGCGAAGCCTGCCATCTCGGCCGACCGTTCGACGAGCACGACCTGCGCCTCTGGGCAGCGCGACAGCACGGCGAGACCCGCCGCACCGGCGCCGGCGCCGAAATCGGCGAGGCGTCCAGAAAAGCCGGATGAAACTGCTGCCGCCAGCATCATGGCATCCATCCCGGCGCGATGCCCTGTCCTGGGCTGGACCAGCCAGAAGCGGCCGCGATGAAAGGCATCGACCGTATGGGCCGGCGTATCGCTGGTAAGCGCGCTCGCTTCAGCCATTATGTCTGGCGGATTTCGTTCTCGATGCCGGCGTCTTTCAAGATGCGCCGCGCCTGATCGGCCTGGTCGGCATCGACCATCACGCGCTTCTGCAAAAGACCGATCGACCCTTCGAGAATGCTCATGTTCTGGTCGGCGACGAAGCAGGCGATCCCGGCATCGCGCATCAGCGATTCGACGAAGGAGATGATCACGGCATCGTTGGTGCGCACGAGTTCTATCATCGGACGAAGTTCGCAGGTTGCAGCGTTGATGTAAACGCCGGAGCATGGCGCCGAAAAGTGTGGAGCGGTTTTCGGGCAACGGCATGCGGTCGCTAAGGTTGACACGCCGTCACCGCAGCCGCGCCAATTCGCCTCTTGCCGTGCCCGTATGTGCCGCCCTAGAGTCCCAGGCGGGACCAGGGTGCCGTCGCACGCGTGATCAAAGACGGGAGTGTTTGTTGGTGGGTGTCGTTCTCAACATCGAAAACGGGAAGCGGGAACCCGCCTCCATCAAGGATCTCATCGACCTGACAGCCGCCGATATGGGGCGCGTCAACAAACTGATCCTGTCCAAGGCCGGCTCCGACGTCGAGATGATCCCGGAGGTCGCCAATCATCTGATCTCGTCGGGCGGCAAAAGGCTGCGTCCCATGCTGACGCTCGCGGCGGCCCAGATGTTCGGCTATTCCGGCGAGGGCCACGTCAAGCTCGCCACCGCGGTCGAGTTCATGCACACCGCCACGCTGCTCCATGACGATGTCGTCGACGAGAGCGGCATGCGGCGCGGCAAGAAGACCGCCCGCATGATCTGGGGCAACCAGGCGAGCGTGCTGGTCGGCGATTTCCTGCTCGGCCAGGCTTTTCGCATGATGGTCGATGTCGGTTCGCTGGAAGCGCTCGACATCCTGTCCAGCGCCGCCTCGATCATCGCCGAGGGCGAGGTGATGCAGCTGGCGGCAGCCAAGAACCTGGATACCACCGAGGACGAGCATTTCGCCGTCATCAAGGCCAAGACCGCGGCGCTGTTCTCGGCTGCCGCCGAGGTCGGCCCGGTCATCGCATCGGCGACGCGCAACGATCGCGCCGCCTTGCGCTCCTACGGCATGAATCTCGGCCTTGCCTTCCAGCTCATCGA
Organism: Mesorhizobium sp. M0062; assembly: GCF_040323125.1. NCBI lineage: Bacteria > Pseudomonadati > Pseudomonadota > Alphaproteobacteria > Hyphomicrobiales > Phyllobacteriaceae > Mesorhizobium > Mesorhizobium sp. M0062. The sequence continues at coordinate 15,214 of NZ_JAMYUO010000003.1, read as the reverse complement.
CGATGCGCTGGATTATGGCGGCTCCAGCCAGGAGCTGGGCAAGAATGTCGGCGACGATTTCCGCGAAGGCAAGGTTACACTGCCGGTCATCCTCGCCTACCGGCGCGGCACCAAGGCCGAGCGCACCTTCTGGAAGCGCGCCATCGAGGACAATGTCACCGACGATGCCGGCCTGGAAAAGGCGATCGGCCTGATGACCCGCCATGGCGCCATTGCCGACACCATCGGACGGGCCCGCCATTTCGGCGAGATCGCCCGCGATGCGCTGGCACCGCTGGAGGCGACGCCGCAGAAATCGGCGCTCATCGACGTCATCGACTTCTGCATCAGCCGGGTGAACTGACCCGCGCCTGGCGCCAAAGCAAGTTTGCACGCAAAATCGGGCAATCACCGCTCGACAATCGGCAGCAGTGCAAATTATCTATAAAACATGGCAAAGACCGCAGACGACACCATCGCCGTGCGCATCAGCAAGGTGCTGGCGGATCGCATCATATCGGGCGCGATCGAACCCGGCGCCCGGCTGCGGCAGGATCACATCGCCGAGGAATTCCAGACCAGCCATGTCCCGGTGCGCGAAGCCTTCCGGCGCCTGGAGGCGCAAGGGCTGGCGGTCAGTGAGCCCAGGCGGGGCGTGCGCGTCGCCGCTTTCGATCTCGGCGAGGTAAGGGAAGTCGCCGAAATGCGGGCAGCCCTCGAAGTGCTGGCGCTGCGCCATGCCGCGCCGCATCTGACGGCTTCCATTCTCAACCTTGCCGAAGAAGCCACAAAGGCCGGCGACAAATCCCGCGATGTCCGCTCTTGGGAGGAGGCCAACCGCACCTTCCACCGGCTGATCCTGGCGCCCTGCGGCATGCCGCGGCTCATCGCCACCATCGACGATTTGCACGCCGCAAGCGCCCGCTTCCTGTTCGCCGCCTGGCGCTCGGAATGGGAAATCCGCACCGACCAGGATCATCGCGCGATCCTGAGCGCGCTGCGGCAAGGCAACACCGAATCGGCCGCCGCCACGCTTGGCCGGCACGTTCAGTGGATCGGCCAGAAACCGGTCAAGACCGCGTCGGGCAAGATGCGCGAAGCGTTTGCCATCGTCGGGTAGGGACGAAGGGACAAGTCGTCGGATTCCGCGCGTAGCGATCCTTCACACCCCCTTTGTCCTGCCGGACATCTCCCCCGCAAGCGGGGAGATCAACAGCTTTGCCGTTGCGTTAGTCCTGCAACGTCGGCCATTGGCGAAAGCAAAGGCGACATCCGATCTCCCCACTTGCGGGGGAGATGGCCGGCAGGCCAGAGGGGGGTGCTGTCCCGCCAGCCTTTCCAAATGTCCTTTATTCGACACGCAAGCCCAAGCCTTTTTAGGGTGAGGGTTGCCATTCCCGCGCAAATATGGATTCGATAATAGATCGAACAACAAAATTATCTATAATTTCAAACCAGCTAGGAAGCAACCATGACCGACATCGCCTTTTCGCCGTCCAAGCCGTCCTTCAGCCCGTTGCGCCTGCAAACCCGCTCGCATAGTTGGCAGGCCGCGGCCGTCGTCCTCGGTACGCTGTTTCTGGCGCTGTTGTCCCAGATCGAGGTGCCGATGGTGCCGGTGCCGGTCACCATGCAGACCTTCGCCGTGACGCTGGTCGGCGCACTTTATGGCTGGCGGCTTGGCGCCATGACCATCATCGCCTGGCTCGCCGAGGGCGCCGTGGGCTTTCCTGTCCTGTCCGGAGGGGCAGCGGGCGCGTCGTATTTCGTCGGGGCAACGGGCGGTTATCTCTTCGCCTTCCCGCTCGTCGGCGCGCTTGTCGGCTGGCTGGCCGAGCGCGGCTGGAACGGCAACCGCGTGCTGCTCGCCTTCGCCGGCATGGTCCTCGGCAACCTCGCCTGCCTGGTTCTCGGCACGGCCTGGCTCGCCGTCATGATCGGCCTCGAACAGGCCATCGCTTTCGGTTTCCTGCCATTCCTCGTCGGCGGCCTGCTGAAATCGGCGCTCGGCGCCGCGACGCTCAAGCTGTTTTGGAGCAACAAGGCGGACCCGGCAGGAGCATGATCCCGAAAGTAGAGTCCGGTTTTCGGAAGAGATCATGCTCAAACAAAAAAATGGAGCCCCATCCCGATACCATCGGGATGGAACAGGCTCCGCTGGCGCGTCCTGACCGATGACCGTCCGGCTGCGCTCCCACCATCTGCTTTGCCTGCTGACCTATATCGGCGAAGGGTACAGCGCAGCCTTCGTCGCCAACTATGACGTGATCGCGAAACGTCTGGGCCGGGGCGAGGATATTCTGATCGTCTCCGGCCCCGACGACATCTGCCGGCCGCTGCTCGGCGAGGCCGAGCCCCACTGCTTGCGCGAAAGCGCCGTAGGCCGGGACGAGCTGGCAGCACGCGATGTCGGCAAGCTGCTGGCCCGGCCGATCGAGGCCGGCGTCCGTCTCAGCCTCGACGCGGCAACGCTTGCCGCCTCGCGCGCGGCCTTTTCAGCCGGCGTGACGCGTGAGGCCTGCCAGGGTTGCGAGTGGGCCGGCCTGTGCAGCACGATAGCGGCAGGCGGATATCGCGATGTCAGGCTGTAGCTCCCAACCCCGATCTGCTATTGTCGGAACCGACAGTGTCTGCGTCGCCATGGTTTGTTAATCGGGTGACCCGATTGTGAATTCGGCCCGGATTGCAGCCTGACCCCAAAAAGGCCATGCTTTGTCAGGAAACATCGAGTCTATGGCTTCTCCGCGCCGACGCGGGATGGCGCTTGGCTGAAAGGGATACGATGCGGCAAGGACGTGCGCGCTGGCTCGCGGGGCTGGCAATTGTGGCAGGGATGGCGATTTCTCCGCTGCCTGCCTACGCCAAGGAATCGACCGACCCGGTCAAGATCACCTCCTTCTCGGGCGCCTATCTCGCCGCCCGCATCGCCGAAGGCGACAACGACCTCGACAATGCCATCGCTTATTACAAGCAGGCGCTCGCCTTCAATCCCGGCGACACCTCACTGCAGCAAAGCCTGATGCTGTCGCTGATCGCGCAAGGCCGCTTCGAGGAATCGCTGGTCTATGCCGACAAGCTCAAGGGAGTTCCCGACGTCGAGCGCTTCTCGCGTCTGGCTCTGGCGGTCGATTCCTTCCACAAGAAGGATTTCACCAAGGCGCAGTACTGGCTCAAGCTGTCGCTCGAATCCGATCTCGACCGACTGATTTCCGGCGTCATGTCCGGCTGGGCACAAGAGGGCGCCGGCGACCCCACCGGGGCGATGGCCTCGATCGACAAACTGCAGGGGCCTGACTGGTTCGGCCTGTTCAAGTCCTTCCACCGCGCGCTGATCGCCGATGCCGCAGGCCTATCGGACAAGGCCGACGCGCTTTATGACGCGACCCTGACCGACGTCACGGCCGGCGGTGCCGCGCCCGAGACATGGATGCGCAACGCCCAGGCCTACGCGTCTTTCCTGGCGCGCAAGGGCAACAAGAACAAGGCGCTCTACGTGCTCGACAAGGCCGAGGCGTTCGCGCCCGGCAAGCTCGACATCCAGGCGCTTCGCGACAGGATCAGCAAGGGCGACAAGATCGAGCCCTTCGTCGCCAGTCCCTCCGAAGGCGCCGCTGAAATCCTGCTCGACCTCGCCATCGCGCTCAATCGCGGCGGCGGCGAGCCGTTCGTGCGCCTCTATCTGCAATATGCGCTCGCGCTCAAGCCAGACAGCGACGCCGCTTTGGTGCAGCTTGCCGCCGTTGCGGAGCAGCTGAAGGACGGCGAAGGCGCCATTGCGCTCTATAGCCGCATTCCAGCCTCCTCGCCGCTGAAGGAGCTTTCCGACCTGCAGCTCGGCCTCAACCTTGCCGATCTCAACCGTCACGACGAGGCGATCGCCCATCTCAAGGCATTCGTCGAAGCTCACCCCGATGACATGCGCGCCTATCTGGCGCTGGGCGGGGTCTATGCCTCGAAGGAGGATTTCCGCTCCGCCGCCACTCTCTACGACAAGGCGGTCGCGGTGCTGAAGACGCCGACCAATGCCAACTGGAACATCTACTATCAGCGCGGCATCGCCTATGAGCGGCTGAAGGAATGGCCCAAGGCCGAACCGAACTTCCTCAAGGCGCTGGAACTGTTCCCCGACCAGCCGCAGGTGCTGAACTATCTCGGCTATTCCTGGGTCGACATGAACATGAACCTCAAGGAAGGCCTGGCGATGATCCAGAAGGCCGTCGACCTCAGGCCGAGCGACGGCTACATCGTCGATTCGCTGGGCTGGGCCTATTTCCGCATGGGCCGGTTCGACGACGCCGTGCGCGAAATGGAGCGCGCCGTGTCGCTCAAGCCGGAAGATCCGGTGCTCAACGACCATCTCGGCGATGCCTATTGGCGCGTCGGCCGCAAGCTCGAAGCCACTTTCCAGTGGAATCAGGCGCGCGACCTGAAGCCGGATCCCGATGTGCTTGCCATTTTGCAGCAGAAGCTGATGAAGGGCCTGCCGCCGATCGAATCCAACACGGCGCAGGAAACCCCGAAGGTCAAGCCGGCCACCCCGCCAGCGCCGAAGGGGTGATCGGGCCATACTTCTGATGAAACGGGGCTCGCTGAGCCCCGTTTTTGTTTCGGCTTGGCGTCTTAGAGCAATTCCAGGAAAAGTGTGCGCGGTTTTCCGCTCGGAATTGCGACAGAAACAAAGAGATAGAGACGCCCTATCGCGATCGTCATTCTATGGCGGAGCAAGGAGCGAAGCGACGCGGCGCAGACCCAGCGTTGGCGCTCATTCTAGAACAGCTTTCGGTAGACGACGAAGCCCGAGAGATCGCCGATCTTGTCGTAGAGCTTCATCGCCGTGTGGTTGGTTTCGTGTGTCAGCCAGTAGACGCGGCTGGAGCCTGCGGTTTGCGCCCTGGTATAGACGTCTTCGATCAGTGCCCGGCCGACGCCCTTGCCGCGCGACGCCTCATTGGTGAAGAGGTCCTGCAGATAGCAGTTCGGCGAAATCGCCGTCGTGGTGCGGTGATAGAGATAGTGGACAAGACCGAGAAGCTTGCCTTCGCTCTCCGCGACCAGCGCATGCATAGGCTCATAGGCATCGAAGAAGCGCGACCATGTCATTGCAGTGATGTCACCGGGCAGGGCGGTCTCGCCCGAGCGGCCGTAAAACGCATTGTAGCCGTCCCACAGCGGCAGCCATTGCTCGTAATCCTCTCGGGTGACGGGGCGTACGGTGAGCTGGCCTTGCATGGCTGAACCTCTGTCGTTGAAGCTGGGCGAGCAAACGGCCACCGGCACCGTCCGGCAATGGGCCAGTCCGAAGCAAAGCGTTCAACCTCTCATCAAGGCGGCGATAGGCGCTGCCTTGACGCTAGCCGGCCCGGCAACTAGGGAATGGCATCATTTCAGCGCTTTCCGAGGCCGCCGTGACGTCAGACAGTCCAGCCCATATACATCCCAGCCGCTCGTTCCAGGGGCTGATCCTGACCCTGCACAATTACTGGGCCGCCTATGGCTGCGTCATCCTGCAGCCTTACGACATGGAAGTCGGCGCCGGCACCTTCCATCCGGCCACCACGCTGCGCGCGCTCGGGCCCAAGGGCTGGAACGCCGCCTACGTCCAGCCCTCGCGCCGGCCCAAGGACGGCCGCTACGGCGAAAACCCCAACCGGCTGCAGCATTATTACCAGTACCAGGTGATCCTGAAGCCCAACCCGCCGAACCTGCAGGAACTCTATCTCGGCTCGCTCAAGGCGATCGGCGTCGATCCGTTGCTGCACGACATTCGCTTCGTCGAGGACGACTGGGCAAGCCCGACGCTTGGCGCCTGGGGGCTCGGCTGGGAGTGCTGGTGCGACGGCATGGAAGTGTCGCAGTTCACCTATTTCCAGCAGGTCTGCGGCATCGAATGCGCGCCGGTGGCGGGAGAACTGACCTACGGCCTGGAGCGGCTGGCCATGTATGTGCAGGGCGTCGACAATGTCTACGACCTCAACTTCAATGGCCGAGAAGGCGCCGAAAAAGTCACCTATGGCGATGTCTTCCTGCAGGCCGAGCAGGAATATTCCAGGCACAATTTCGAATATGCCAACACCGCCATGCTGCTCAGGCATTTCGAGGACGCCGAAGCCGAATGCAAGGCGCTGCTCGCGGCCGGCGCCCCGGCTTCGAACGACAATCTGCCGATGCACCGCATGGTCTTCCCGGCCTATGACCAGTGCATCAAGGCCAGCCACGTCTTCAACCTGCTCGACGCGCGCGGCGTGATTTCGGTGACCGAGCGGCAGAGCTACATCCTGCGGGTGCGCAATCTGGCGAAGGCCTGCGGCGAGGCATTTTTGCAGACCCAGGCCGGCGGGCTCGCCGCCTGAGGCTCACTTCATCATTTCGGGGGAAATGTTGATTGGCGCCGAGAACTGGCCAGACGATCCCGCCATGGTCCGCATAGCCTGCCGTACGCCCGGCATTGAGAAGGCGCCATGCACTTGCGCGGCGAAACAGGCGCTGAGCGCGATGATCTGGAGGAGTCTCGATGCCGTTTTCATGGTCGTTCAGCCAATAGGTCCCTGCCTGAGCGTTGGTCGCTTCAGCGCTGCGTTTGGTTCATGGAAATCTTTGATCCAAGGACGGGCGGGCTGGTTGCGGCCCGACAGGGGGGGTCAAAATTCCTGGAAACAGCGGTCAGCCGAGTTGCCATGCCCTCTTACCTCCCCCTAGATGGGGGAGGTCGCCGCGAAGCGGCGGGTGGGGGTGACAGCGCGACGTTCCATGCCAAAACTCGATCGATTCAAGCTGCAGTCTGCGCAAAGGCTTCGCGCGGCGATGACCGACGAGGAACGCATCCTGTGGCGGCATCAGTGGCGCATTCCAGTAGAAGGCACTCATTTTCGCAGGCAGGCGTCGGTAGGCGTTTACTTCCCTGATTTCATCTCCCACCGGCTGAAGCTGATCATTGAGGTGGACGGTGCCCATCACAGCTTCGATGACCAGCTGCGCCATGACGAGCGTCGAACGAAATGGTTCGAGAGCCAAGGCTACCGCGTCATTCGCTTCTGGAACCATGAAATCAAAAACGAACTGGATTCCGTGCTCGATACGATCTATGCGGCGGTGGAAGAACGAAAATCACACCTGCGTTTGCGCGATGGTGCCGAAGGTATCGGCGGCTGAGAGGTCGCCACCCCACCCCGGCGCTACGCGCCGACCCTCCCCATCAAGGGGAGAGTGGGAGCTTAACCATGCCAGACCTGCTCTTAGAACTTCGCTCCGAGGAAATCCCCGCCCAGCCGCGCGTCCGCAGCGCCGGAGGCGCGAGGACGCGCAATCAGGAAGAAGGCATGCGGGTGGAGAAACTCTGATGCCTGATCTTTTGCTAGAACTTCGCTCCGAGGAAATCCCCGCCCGGCCGCGCAACCGCAGCGCCGGAGGCGCGAGGACGCGCAATCAGGGAGAAGGCATGCGGGTGGAGAAACTCTGATGCCGGATTTGTTGCTGGAACTTCGCTCCGAGGAAATCCCCGCCCGTATGCAGCGCAAGGCGGCGGGCGATCTCAGGAAGATGCTGACCGACGGTCTGGTCGAGGCGGGTCTGACCTATGACGCCGCGCGCGAATACTGGACGCCGCGGCGCCTGGCGCTCGATGTCAGGGGCCTGACCGCGCGCTCGAAGGATATCCACGAGGAGATCAAGGGGCCGTCGACGACGGCGCCGGAACAGGCGGTGCAGGGTTTTCTGCGCAAGGCAGGCCTTGCCTCGGTTGCCGAGGCGCATGTTCATTCCGATCCGAAGAAGGGCGATTTCTACGTCGCCCATATTTCGAAGCCGGGCAGGGCGGCGGAAGAAATCATCGCCGAACTGGTGCCGGCCATCATTCGCGGCTTCCCCTGGCCGACATCGATGCGCTGGGGGCCGGCTTCAGCCAAGCCCGGTTCGCTGCGCTGGGTGCGGCCGCTGCAGACGATTCTGTGCACCTTCGGCCCGGAGACCGAGGAGCCGGTGGTGGTCGATTTCGAGATCGATGGCATCCGCTCGGGCAATATCACCTACGGCCATCGTTTCATGGCGCCGGGGGAAATTACCGTGCGCCGCTTCGACGATTACGTGACCAAGCTGGAAGCGGCCAAGGTCGTGCTCGATGGCGACCGCCGCAAGGAGATCATCCTTGCCGACGCCCGCAACCTCGCCTTCGCCAACGGGCTCGATCTGGTCGAGGACGAAGGGTTGTTGGAAGAAGTGTCGGGCCTGGTCGAATGGCCGGTGGTGCTGATGGGCGAATACGAGCAGGCCTTTCTCGCCATTCCGCCCGAGGTGGTCCGGCTGACCATCCGTGCCAACCAGAAATGCTTTGTCACCCGTCCGCAAGGCGACGGCGAAAACCTTTCCAACCGCTTCATCCTCACCGCCAACATCGAGGCGAAAGACGGCGGCAAGGAGATCGCGCACGGCAACGGCAAGGTGGTGCGCGCCCGCCTGTCGGATGCGCTGTATTTCTGGAAGACCGACCAGGGCGATCTGCCCGATCTGGGAGAGCTCGAAGCATCGGCGAAAAAGTTCGGCCTCGATCTGAAAAAGCCGCTCGACCAGCGCATGGCCCGCCTCGACCATCTCAATGTCACCTTTCACACCAAGCTCGGTACGCAAGGCGATCGGGTGGAGCGGATCAAGCGGCTGGCGCAAGAGATCGCGCCGACAGTGGCGCAGTCGATCTCCCCCCTTGAGGGGGAGATGGCCGGCAGGCCAGAGGGGGTCGCTTCGGCTGCCGCGACGCCGCCCGGTCTCTCGAAGAAAGAGGGAGTTGGCGCTCCACGCGAGACGACCCCCTCTGTCGCCTTCGGCGACATCTCCCCCTCAAGGGGGGAGATTACCGCGCTCGCCGGGCGTGCGTCGGTGCTCGCCAAGGCCGATCTTACGACCGAAGCAGTGGGCGAGTTTCCGGAACTGCAAGGCGCCATGGGGCGCAAATACGCGCTGCTGCAGGGCGAGCATCCGTCCGTGGCCGCGGCGATCGAGGAACATTACAAGCCGCAAGGTCCGTCTGATCGCGTGCCGACCGATCCGGTGTCGATTGCCGTCGCGCTGGCCGACAAAATCGATACGCTGGTCGGCTTCTGGGCCATTGATGAAAAGCCGACGGGGTCGAAGGACCCTTACGCGCTGAGAAGGGCCGCACTGGGCGTGGTGAGGATCCTGATCGAGAATGGGATCTCACTGACGCTGACATCGCTCTTCGATAGTGCCTATCAAACGGCGAGTTATCTCGCGTCTAAGGCTGGACGGGCCTTTGGCCCCGACCTCCTCGCCTTCTTCCACGACCGCCTGAAAGTCTATCTCCGCGACCAGGGTGCTAGGCATGATCTCATTGACGCCGTGCTGGCAGGTGGTGGAAGCGCGCCAATCTCCCCCCTTGTGGGGGCGGCGAAGCCGACAGAGGGGGGCGCTGTCCCGCCGACCTCTCATTCTGGCGCGCCCCCCTCTGCCCTGCCGGGCATCTCCCCCACAAGGGGGGAAATCGGCCAATCGCACTCGGATGACCTCCTGCAGATCGTGCGCCGCGTCGAAGCGCTCGGCTACTTCCTCGACACCGAGGACGGCAAGAACCTGCTCGCCGGCACCAAGCGCGCGGCCAACATTCTGGCTGCCGAGGAGAAGAAGAAAACGCGTGTCGCCGCGACTGTTGAGCCGGCGCTGTTTCGCGAGGAGGCCGAGAAATCGCTGTTTGCGGCGGTGAATCAGGCGGAGAGAGAAGCCGGCGAAGCGATTCAAAACGAAGACTTTTCCGCCGCCATGCTGGCGCTTAGCGTGTTGCGTGAACCGGTTGATTCATTCTTTGAACGCGTTCTCGTGAATGATGAGGACCAGGCCGTGCGCGCCAACCGCCTGGCGCTGCTGGCTCGCATCCGCACGGCCACCGATCAGGTCGCGGATTTTTCCAGAATAGCTGGCTAAGGGACGGACAAGCCCGAACACGGGCGGCGTTCACACGCCGCCCGTTTTGTTTTCAGTCCTCCCGAGGCTGACTCCGTCAGTCCTCCAAAATGCTGACATGCACGCTGTCTGAATAGACGTCGACCTGGATCAGCGGCTCGCCATTGACGATGGCGTTCCGTGTCGAGGAGCTCATCGCGCCACCGCGCTTCAGCATGCGTTCCAGATACGCGCGATCATCGTTGCTGCGGAACCAGTCATCGCCCTGGTCGTCGGCATCGCGCCGGTGGAACTTGTGCCAGTTGGCACGGTCCTGCCGCACCATCTGTGCTGCGCTGCTCAGCTCATAGCCGTCGCTGGCATGGTGGTCGCGATCGGAAATGCGCGCGACGTAGGACCCTAGCTCGTCACCGGCCTGCGCGCCGCCGACACCTATAGGTGACGCCAGCAACAGGCCGGCAATAGTCAAAGATTTCGTCATGTTCATGATAACCCCTCGCTCTCCTAGAACCCGGCGCGCTCATGCCAAACCCGATTGGCGAAATTGGGGCCGCCGCCGCCAAGCCGATCCTGCGCCGGGGCGTCGATCGGCGTCAAGCGGCATGGATCGGCCGACTGTCTTGGCCGACTGTTTTGGCTGAATGGCCTACTCGGCTTTGCCGACGCCCTCGATCGGCTGCTGCGGTGTTGCTGCCGGCTGCGGCGCTGCCGGTTGCGACTCGGGCTTGCCGTTCGATGCCGTTGCAGTTCCGGCTGGTGCGGTCTCTGCCGTCGGCTCAGTCGCCGGCGCCGCGGCGCTCGCCCTGGCCGGAGCCGGCGCGGCGAAGGCGCCGCCGACGATGCCGCCGCGAATGATCATCGGGTCCTGGCCGTGCCTAGGCTTTTCGGGGATCGCCGCGACCTTTTCATAAGTCACATCGGGCTGGGCATCGCCGAGTGCGACGATCGATGGCGACGAGGCGATCCTGACCGGTTCGGATCCGCCAACCTTGATGACCGATGGCGTCGAGGTCGAGACGCCGAGAGAGACGATCGACGAGGCGTGCGCCCCACCGGTCATCGCCGCCAGGGTGAAACCAAGCGCTCCAAGCACACGCATCGACATCGAAACCGTCCCCTTGCCCGACAAGCCGCCAGCCCTAACCGCAAATAGCCTTAACCCCAGTGGATTGATGCCGGCTTGCAGGGAAACGTAGCATTTTAGGCATTGATAATTCGCCAACGCCGGCTTGCCCGAAAACCACTGCCGTATTAGAGCAATTCCAGGAAAAGTGAGTAGCGGTTTTCCGTCCGGAATTGCGCAAAAACAAATACTTAGAGCGTTTCAGCGAACCGCTGAACCGCTCTAATGCATGTCGCTCAAAAGTGGCCCCGGTTTTGAGAGAACGACATGCATCAAAACAAAGACCTAAAGCGCGTCGCATGAATCCGGTTCAGCGCGACGCGCTTTAGGTCCGGTGCCTGTGAGGTGAAGCGAGTGGCTGAGATACTATCCGTCGGCGAAGCGATGGAGCAGGCGTTGGCGCTGCTTGAGGGCGGCGACGTCGTCGCCATCCCGACGGAGACCGTCTATGGACTGGCCAGCGACGCGACCAATGGCGTCGGCGTCGCCCGCATTTTCGAAGCCAAGGGCCGGCCGCGCTTCAACCCGCTGATTGCCCATGTCGCCGATCTGGCGATGGCCGAGCGCATTGCGGCCTTCGATCCGCTGTCGAAACGGCTGGCCGAGGCGTTCTGGCCGGGGCCGCTGACGCTGGTGCTGCCGCTCCAACCCGGCAACGGCATCCATCCGCTGGTCACCGCCGGGCTGGACACGATCGCGCTGCGCATGCCGAGGGGCTTCGGCGGCGAGCTGATCGCCAGACTCGGCCGGCCGTTGGCCGCGCCCAGCGCGAACTCTTCGGGCAAGATCAGCGCCACGACGGCGCAAGCCGTCGCGGCCGATCTCGGCGCCAAAATCCAGCTGGTGGTCGATGGCGGCGCCACCCCGGTCGGGCTGGAATCGACCATCGTCAAGGTCGAAGGCAACAGCGTGCGGCTGCTGAGGCCAGGCGGCATCGCTGCCGCCGATATCGAGGCCGTCACCGGCATTAAGCTGCAGCGCGGCGCGACAGCCGGCATTGAGGCGCCCGGGATGCTGGCGTCGCATTATGCGCCGCGCGCATCGGTGCGGCTCGATGCACAGAGTGTGGCTGAAGGCGAGGCCTTGCTGGCCTTTGGTGGCGACCGCGCCGAAGGCTGGCAAGCGGCGGCCGCCTTGCGCAACCTGTCCGCGTCAGGCGATTTGCGCGAAGCCGCAAGCAATCTGTTCGCGTATTTGCAGGAACTCGACCGCAGCGGTGCGGCGACGATCGCCGTCGAGCCGATCCCGTTCGATGGGCTCGGCGAGGCGATCAACGATCGGCTGTTTCGTGCCGCTGCCCCCCGTGACAAGCTCGATTGAGCGCCATAGTTTGCGCCCATGAACGACGCACCCTTCGACCTCGATCCCGCTCTCATCGCCCGCTTCGCGGCAATCGTCGGCGACAAATATGCGCTGCGCGACCAGGCCGATATTGCGCCGTATCTGACCGAGCGGCGCGGCCTATGGCACGGCAGGACCGCCTTGGTGCTGCGTCCCGGCAGCGTCGACGAGATCAGCCGGATCATGCGCCTGGCGAGCGAGACGGGAACGCCGGTCGTGCCGCAAAGCGGCAACACCGGGCTGGTCGGCGCCCAGGTGCCGGATGCCTCCGGCCGCGAGATCGTGCTTTCTTTGTCGCGGCTGAACCGCATTCGCGAGATCGACGTCTTCTCGAACACGGTGACCGTCGAAGCCGGCGTCATCCTGCAGACGCTGCAGGAAGCCGCCGACGCCGCCGACCGGCTGTTTCCGCTGTCGCTTGCCGCGCAGGGCTCCTGCCAGATCGGCGGCAACCTCTCGTCCAATGCCGGCGGCACCGGCGTGCTCGCCTATGGCAATGCGCGCGAACTCTGCCTCGGCGTCGAAGTGGTGCTGCCGACCGGCGAAGTCTTCGACGATCTGCGCAAACTGAAGAAGGACAACACCGGTTACGATCTGAAGAACCTGTTCGTCGGCGCCGAAGGCACGCTCGGCATCATCACCGCGGCGGTGCTGAAACTGTTTCCCAAGCCCAAGGGGCGCGAAGTGGCCTTTGCCGGCCTGTCGTCGCCGGAAGCAGCGCTTTCGCTGTTCAGCCTGGCGATGGACCGGGCAGGGGCGGCACTCACCGCCTTCGAGCTGATCGGCCAGCGTCCTTATGATTTCACGCTGCGCCATGCGCAGGGCGTCACGCGGCCGCTGGCGCAGGATTGGCCATGGTATGTGTTGATGCAGGTGTCGTCGGGCCGTTCGGCCGAGGACGCCAGGGGGCTGATCGAAGAAGTGCTGTCGGCAGGCCTCCAGCAAGGCATCGTCGGCGACGCGGTGATCGCGGCCAGCCTGGCGCAGGGCGACGCGTTCTGGAACTTCCGCGAGGTGCTGCCGGATTCGCAAAAGCCCGAAGGCGCTTCGATCAAGCATGATATTTCGGTACCGGTGGCATCCATCCCGGCGTTTATCGAAAAGGCGGCCGGTGCAGTGGCTTCGGTCAGTCCGCAGGCGCGCGTGGTCTGCTTCGGCCATATGGGCGACGGCAATCTCCACTACAACATCTCCCGGCCGGAGGGCGGTGACGACGAAGCGTTTCTCGGCCTCTACCACGCCATGAACCATGCCGTGCACGATGTTGTGCGCTCCTTCCACGGCTCGATCTCGGCCGAGCACGGCATCGGCCAGTTGAAGCGCGACGAGCTGATCGCGACCGCGCCGCCAATGGCGATCGAACTGATGCGCCGGGTGAAGGCCGTCTTCGATCCGGCCGGCATCATGAATCCCGGTAAGGTTATCTGATCCTTTCAACATTTTGTGGCTGGTTTCATTCCGATAACCATCGCCTGAGATCAGCAAAATTTAACTGACTTTCTTAAGCCGCGCGGCAGAAGCTCGCGCTAATGTTTCACACAACGAGGCCGGGAAAACTGGCCCGGTGGGATCCGTGAAAGCGGCTCTCAGGAGAAACACAGGAAGGCAGCAGATGAACAGTGTATTGAAGCCCGTCTGGGCCGGGCGCAACATGCGCCTCGACCCATTCCGCCTGCCGCAAGTGGTGAGCTATGCCACGCGCGACGACTATGGCGACGTTACCTTCACCATCGACCAGCGCGGCGCCGTCATCCGCCGCACGCTCGAGATGAGCGGCGTGCCGGCGATCATCGCGCTGCCCGCCAACGCGTTTCGCGGCGTCGCCGCCCGCGCGATGGAGGATGCGCAAGGCAATGTCACGGTAACCCTGGAACTCCTGCACAACGACCCGATGCTGTCGGTGCCGCTGCTGGTGGCCGACGATCTCGAAGACGTCGCCGCCGACTGGCGCGCCTGGGCCGATGCCTATCGGCTGCAGATGCTTTTGATCGAATCCGACGGAATTGCCCGCACGCTTGAGGAATCGCTGGGCGCCGCCATCAAGGCGCTGCCGGCCAAGGATCGCCGCAAAGGCCGGGTCTCGACCACGCGCCGCCCACGCTTCCTCGCCCGCCGCAGGGCCGGCAATCTCGGGCTGAGGCTGGTGATCGACGGCCAGGAGATTATTTCGAGAGAGTAGCTTGACCGGCGATTGGCGAAACCGCCGACGACAGCCTTCTTCTCCCCGTCACTATACGGGGGTTGAGGAGCGGTCCGCGTAGCGGACGAAAAGCCAATTGCTTGGCTTTCGAGTGACCAACGCCCGGCAGGGCGATGAGGGGCGGCGCTGACCGAGGCATTTCTCGCAATATCGCCGCTGTGCATCTCACCTCAACTGCAAAGATTGGCGCTGCCCCTCATCCGGCTGCCGGCACCTTCTCCCCGTGTAGTGACGGGGAGAAGGAGATTATGTCCGAACCGGATAGATAGGTAACAGAATGGACCGATAGCATGGGTGACAGTTTTCTTGTCCGCCGGAGGACCGGCGATGGTTTGGCGAGAGACTGGCATCATGGACGAGCGGCTACGGTTTGTTGTGGAGTGTCTTTCTGGGGATGAGACGATGGTTGCGCTTTGTGCGGCCTACGGGATCTCACGCAAGAACGGCTACAAATGGCTAGGACGCTATCGGACGTTTGGGCCTGAGGGTTTGCACGACCTGCCGCGAGCCCCGCTCAATCATGGCCGTGCGACAGCTCAGGATCTGGTTGAGCGGATTGTGGCGGCCAAGGAGCTGCATCCGCTCTGGGGTCCAAAGAAGATCGTGGCACGGCTCAGGCGCACGGCTCCCGAGTTCATGTGGCCTTCAGCCTCGACGGTCGGCGCGAT